>WHSY01000007.1 GCA_009379815.1 Pseudonocardiaceae bacterium | reverse complement strand
GCGCTCGTGCTCACCCACTTCGAACACGGCTACACCACTCGTTGAGAAAACCTCAATGGCGCGAGGTGGGGATCAACGCCACCATCGAGGCGGCCGAACCCTCACGATTGGGAGAGCTCATGTTCGCCAAGGAGGCCGCGGACACGATGCTGGCATCGTGGGGCGGCCGCCCCGACCCGTCGATCACGTTCGCCCAGCGGGGCACCTCTACCGGGTTCGCCAACCCCGGCGGTGTGACGACACCGGAGATGGAGCAGCTCTACACCGACAGCGTCACCACGCTCGATCCCGCGAAGCGGCGCGAGGTGCTCCGCGCCGGCTCCCGTGAGATGGCGGAGTCGGTGCTCGAGATGGTCGTGCTGTTCCCCAAGGTGCCGTACGTGACCGCCGACCATGTCCGCGGCTTCACTCCGTACATCACCAGCAAACCCGAGTTCCGCGATGTCGCGGTCACCGAATGACCCGCTGAGCACCACATCACCATCGGCTCCCATCGGGAAGGAGGCATACGTTGCTGCGACTCCTCGTCCGGCGACTGCTCCTGATGGTGCCGATCATGGTGCTGGTGTCGTTCATCGTCTTCGGGCTCGTGTTGCTCGTTCCCGGCGATCCCGCCATCGCCCTCGCAGGCCCGAACGCGACGGAGCAACGGGTCGAGGCGATCCGCGAGAACCTCGGCCTCAACGACCCGATTCTGCAGCAGTACGGACGGTGGATCGGCGGCGCGATCCAGGGCGATCTCGGGGAGTCGCTGTTCTCCGGCCGCTCCGTCAGCCAGGCCATCGCCGAGCGCGTCCCGGTGACGATGAGCCTGGCCGGGGCGGCGCTGCTGATCGCGTTGCTCATCGCGGTTCCGGCCGGGATCGTCGCGGCGACCAACCGCGGCCGGCCGGCGGACTCGATGGCGACCGTCGGCGCCTCGCTCGGGCTGGCCATGCCCAGCTTCTGGCTGGGCCTCGTCCTCGTGCTGTTGTTCTCGGTGTGGCTCGGCTGGCTGCCGGCTACCGGCTACATCCCATTCGGTGAGAACCCTGCCGCGTGGGCGGTGCACCTCATCCTGCCCGCGCTGACACTCGGGGCGGCGGCCGCAGCCGAGACCACCCGCCAGCTACGGGGCTCGTTGACCGACGTCCTCGGGCAGGACTACGTGCGAACCGCTCGTGCCAAGGGCCTACGGCGACACACTGTGGTCTTCAAGCACGGGCTGAAGAACGCCGCCATCCCCGTCGTCACGGTCCTCGGGTTCCAGGTCGCCTTCCTGCTCGGCGGCAGCGTGGTCGTGGAGCAACTCTTCGCCCTGCCCGGCCTCGGCGGCCTGGCCATCCGAGCGGTGCTGAACCGCGATCTTCCGATGATCCAGGGCGTGGTCATGTTCACGGCGGTCATCGTCATGATCGTGAACCTCGTCGTCGATCTGCTCTACGGCTGGCTCAACCCGAAGGTACGGACCGCATGACCCGATCCCGACCGACCGATCCACCGGCCGCCGACCACGACCCGTGGTCGGGCTTCACCGGCTGGGCGGACGCCGAGGCAACCGAGGACACCCGCACGGAGTCTGCGGTGCGGCGCTTCGTCCGCCGCTTCAGCAGCCAACGGTTGGCCATGGTGGCGCTGGTCGCCATCGGGTTCCTCGTCGCGGTCGCGGCCTTCGCGCCGTGGGTGGTTCCGCACGACCCGCTGGCGCAGAACCTGAGCCGAGCGCTGGAGGCGCCCTCGGCCACCTACTGGTTCGGCACCGACGCGGTGGGTCGGGACACGCTGAGCCGGATGGTGTTCGGCGCCCGGCTGTCGTTGCTGGCCGCCGCCGAGGCGGTCACGGTGGCCTTGGTCCTCGGCGTGGTTCCCGGGCTCGTGGCCGGTTTCTTCGGTGGCTGGGTCGACATCGTGCTCTCGCGCATCACCGACGCGGTGATGCGCATTCCCCCGCTCATCCTCGCGATCGCCATCGTCGGCGTGTTCGGGCCGAACCTGCGCAACGCCATGTTCGCGGTCGGTGTGATCTTCGCGCCCCGCTTCCTGCGGCTGACCCGCAGCGCAGTCATGGCGGTGCGGGAAGAGACCTACATCGAGGCGAGTCGGAGCATCGGCACGTCCACGGGCGCTGTGCTGCGACGCCACGTCCTGCCCAACATCCTGTCGCCGCTCATCGTGCAGATCTCGCTGTCCATGGGCTTCGCGATGCTGGCCGAAGCGAGCCTGAGCTTCCTCGGTCTGGGGGTGCAGCCGCCGCAGGCCTCGTGGGGAGCGATGGTGGGCACGGGTTACCGCTTCTTGGACCTGGCGCCGCACATGGTGCTCATACCGGGCTTCGCCATCGTGTTGGCCGTGCTGGCGTTCAACGTCCTCGGTGACGGGTTACGCGATTCGTTCGGCCGGGAAGAGCGAGCGGCGGACCGATGACCACTCCGGACGTGACCCCACCGTCGTTCGCACCGTCCCGGGACGTTGCGCTGCAGGTCGACGGCCTGACCGTGGAGTTCGCGACCGACCGCGGCTGGACGCGTGTGGTCGACGGCGTGTCGTTCTCCGTACTGCGCGGCGAGACGCTGGCGATCGTCGGCGAGTCGGGTTCCGGCAAGAGCGTCACCAGCCTCGCGTGCATGGGCCTGTTGCCGAGGCGCAGCAGCCGAACGCCGTCGGGCACAGCGGAACTCGACGGCGTCGATCTGCTGTCGCTGCCGGTTCGCGCGATGGAGGACCTGCGAGGCGACCGCATCGCCATGGCCTTCCAGGAGCCGATGACCAGCCTCAACCCGGCCTACACGGTGGGCGACCAGATCGCCGAGGTGGTGCGCAGGCATCGCGATGCCGCCCGCAAGGAGGGTTGGCGACGGGCCGTCGAGGTCCTCGACCTCGTCGGCATCCCCCGTGCCGCCGAGCGCGTGAAGTCGTACCCGCACGAGTTCTCGGGGGGCATGCGACAGCGCGTGATGATCGCCATGGCGATCGCCTGCGAGCCCGCGGTGCTCATCGCCGACGAGCTCACCACGGCCCTCGACGTGACCATCCAGGCACAGGTCCTCGACGTCGTGCGGCAGATGCGCGACCAGCTCGGCATGGCGGTGCTATTCAT
Source organism: Pseudonocardiaceae bacterium (assembly GCA_009379815.1). GTDB lineage: Bacteria > Actinomycetota > Actinomycetes > Mycobacteriales > Pseudonocardiaceae > WHSY01. The sequence goes on along the minus strand of WHSY01000007.1, from coordinate 88,071 downwards.
CACCCACGACCTCGCCGTCGTCGCAGACATCGCCGACCGAGTCCTGGTGATGTACGCGGGACAGGAGGTCGAGACGTCGGCGGTCGACGACCTGTTCGCCCGGCCCGCACACCCCTACACCGAGGGACTGCTGCGCTCGATGCCACAGTCTTCTACCGCGACGGCCGCTACCGCGACGGCGGTCGGCACCGGACGCCGTCGCCTCGACTCCATCCCCGGCCAGCCGCCGGTCCCGGGCTCGATGCCCGCGGGATGCCGGTTCGCCCCTCGCTGCCCGTATGCGGTCGAGGCGTGCGTGGACGGCGTGCCGGAGCTCCTGCAAGTCCGGCCCGAGCACTTCGCGCGCTGCACCAGGGCACTCGAACTCACCCTGCGAGGCACCCGATGACCGGACCTGCCCACTCCACCCCGGCCGGCACGGGCTCCCTGCTCGAGGTCGAGGACGTCTCGGTCACCTTCACACTGCGGACGGCACCGCTGACCCGCGCCAAGCGCCTCACGGCCGTCAACCACGTCACGTTCGACATCGACCGGGGCGAGACGCTCGGCCTCGTCGGTGAGTCGGGCTCGGGCAAGTCGACCACCGGCCGTGCCATCCTCCGGCTCGTTCCGATCAGCAGCGGGTCGGTGCGCCTCGACGGGACCGAGGTGTCGTCGCTGCCACGCACGCAGCTGCGGCAGTGGCGGCGGCGCATGCAGATGATCTTCCAGGACCCCTACTCGTCGCTCGACCCCTCGATGCAGGTGGGTGACTCCATCGCCGAGCCACTCCGGGTCCACGAAGGACTGCGCGGCCGGCGCAGCGTCGATCGGGTGCTCGAGCTGCTGGACCGGGTGGGTCTGGCACGGCATCACCTGCGCCGCTACCCCTACGAGTTCTCCGGCGGTCAGCGCCAGCGCCTCGCGATCGCGCGGGCCATCGCCCTGAACCCGAGCCTGGTCGTGTGCGACGAGGCCGTGAGTGCGCTCGACGTCTCCACCCAGAGCCAGGTCATCAACCTGCTCGATGACCTCCGCGCCGACTACGGGATGTCGTACCTGTTCATCGCCCACGACCTCGCCGTGGTGCGCCACATCTCGGAGCGGGTGGCCGTGATGTACCTGGGCCACATCGTGGAGACGGGGCCCACCGAGCGGATCTTCCAGCAGCCCGCGCATCCCTACAGCAGAGCGCTGCTGGATGCGTCACCCGTCCCCGATCCGGTTACACAGCGCACCCGCCACCGCACGATCCTGCCCGGCGACCCCCCGGACCCCGCGCACCCACCTGCGGGGTGCCCGTTCGCCGGCCGGTGCCCCGAGGTGAAGGAGATCTGTCACGTCGAGCTGCCCGCGCCCGTGCCGGTGGTCACCGGCGGCGATGTCCGCTGCCATCTCTACGGCGACAGCGCCACGCCGGTGCCGGTGGCCGCAGCCGACGGCCGACCCGACGCGGACCCCGTCGGTGGGCAACCGGCGCTGAGCCGCCGCGAGCACTAGAGCTCATCCCGTGGGGCGTGTCCCGTGGACCAGCTCGCGGCGCGCGCGGTTCATGCCGTCGCGCGCGTCGCTTCGCGCGCGTCGGTCACAGAACGCGCGCGGTGTGAGGGCACCCGTCGCGGTGACGCCGGATGTCCCCGTGAGCCATCATGGGGGGATGAGCAGGGGATCCTCGGTATGACGGCGAACGAGGCGGCTCGCCCACCCGACGAGACGCGGGCAGCCGACGACGGCCAACGGTCGCTCGCGGACCTGCATGGCGCACCGGGACACCTGTTCCGGCGAGCGCGGCAGTTCCACGACGCGCTGTGGCTACAGGTCGTGGGTGACAGCCTGACGCCGTTGCAGTACGCGGTTCTGATCGCGCTGGAAGCCGAGCCCGAGCTGAGCCAGCGCTCGCTCGGCGAGCGGATCGCGTTGGACAAGTCGACGATCGGCGATCTCGTCGCGAGGCTGGCGCGACGAGGATTCGTCACCAGACGCCCGGATCCCGACGACGCCAGGCGCCGCATCCTGCTCATGACCGAGGCCGGCCGCATGGCGCTCTACCGGGCCAGGCCGGCGGTGGTGGAGCTCGGGACCCGGATCCTGGCTCCGCTCGAGCCGGACGAGCGCCGCGAGCTGATCCGGCTGCTCGACAGGCTCGTGTTCAGTGAGACCGCGCTCACGGCCACCGCCAACTCGCGGCACGGCAAGGGCCACGGCTCGCGGCACACACCGCTGCACTCGGACTGACTCAGTACTCGGACTGACTCAAGTACTCGGACTGACTCAGTACTCGGACTGGCTCAGCGGGCTTCACGGGTGATCGCGGCGGCCGTGGTGGCACCGTAACCGCGCTCGACCCGCACGTCGACGACGGTGGGGCGGCCGCCGCGGACCAGTCGCACCGCACGCTGCAGCGCGCATGGCAGCTCCGCCGGACTCGCCACCGGCCCGATGCCCTCGAGACCCTGGCCACGGGCGAGCTGGGCGAGATCGGGATCGGGGCCTTGCATGCGCATCCCGATGTGCGCGTTGGCCACCGGACGGTCCCGCAGCCGCGCCACCCGGTCCTGGTGCAGCTCGTCGTTGAAGAAGGAGCGGTTGTTGGCCACGACCACCAGGAGCGGCAGCTCGTACCGCGCCGCCGTCCACAGTGCCGTGAGACCCATGAGGTAGTCGCCGTCACCGAGTACGGCCACCGGAAGCCGCCCGCTGTCGCGCAGCGCCAGCGCCGCACCGACGGCCATACCGGGCCCGGAACCGATACCCCCGCCGCCGTCGCCGCCGAGGTAGTCCAGCGGCGAGGACACCGGCCAGTGGTCGGCGTCCCAGGACAGCGGCGCCCGGATCAGGGTCGCCGGTCCGTCCGACACCGTCTGGCGAAGCGTCACCGCCAGGTGCGCGACGGTCAACGTCTCACCGGGAACGGTCGGACCGCCCGGAGCGCGCGCAGCCGACGTGGCGGTGTCCCGGCGGTCGCCCGGGGGAAGCCGGTCCAGCAGCGCCGCCACGGCCACATCCGGGCGACCGGGTAGCGACACGTCAACGGGCGGCAGGAAGTGGTCGTTCTTGGTCCACCCGTTGAACAGGGTGTGGTCCGCGCTCGCCGAGATGACCGCAGCGGTCGGCTCACCACCCCGGTAGGCCTGCCGCAGCGTGCCACCGAGGTCCACCCAGTCCAGGCTCAGCACGGTGTCGGCCGACCGGAGCAGGTCGAGGTTGTCCGGTGAGACGAACAGCCCCGGCGTCCCCCGGTGCAGCCGATGCTCGGTGGGGAAGGCCGCCGCCACCTTGAGGTCGGTGATGACGGCGGCTCCGAGCCGCTCGGCGAGCTCGACGCGGCGGTCCCACTCCGCAGGGTCGCGGCTGACCCGCCCGGCGAGCAGCACCGGGCGGCGTGCCTCCGCCAGCAGCGCCACCGCAGCGGCCAGCGAGTCCTCGGACGGGGCGGAGTCGGCGATCGGCGCGTACCGGGAGGCGTCGGCGGCCGGCTCGCCGTCGAACGGCGCCTCCTGCACGGCGGCATCGAGGCAGACGTAGACCGGCGCCTCGGGGTGGGTGCGCGCCAGCTGGTTGCCGCGCAGCAACGATGCCACTGCGGCGGATACCGAGCCGGGCTGGTCGTCCCACTTGACGTAGGGGCGCACCAGCGCACCCTGGTCGGCAGCGGTGTGGATCCAGTCGATCCACGGCCGGCGCCGGTCCGCGTCGACCGGCCCGGTCGCCCCGAGCACGAGCACGGGAACGCGGTCGCAATAGGCGTTGAAGATCGCCATCGTGGCGTGCATCAACCCCACGTTGCTGTGCACCGCGACTGCCATCGGCTGTTGCGTCACCTTCGCGTACCCGTGGGCGATCGCCACCGCGTGCTCCTCGTGCAGGCACAGCAGCAGCTGCGGGGCCACGTTGCCGAGGTAGTTCACCAGGCTGTCGTGCAGTCCCCGGAAGCTGGCCCCGGGGTTGAGCGCGATGTAGGGCACGCCGGTGGCCCGCAACGCCGCGGCAACGGCGTCGCTGCCCCACTCGCAGCGCACCTGCTCGGGCAGCCGGACCGTCTCGTCGTCCACCTGTCACGCCCCCTTCGGCGAACCCAGCACGACGTTGACGGCCTTGAGGGTCGTGTAGCTCAGCAGCTCCTCCAGGCTCTCCTCCCGGCCGATCCCGGAGTTCTTGACGCCCCCGAACGGGACCCCGGGAAAATGGCGGGCGGACCCGTTGATCCAGACGTAGCCCGCCTCGAGCTCGGCCGCCATCCGGTGCGCGGTGCGCAGGTCGTCGGTCCACACGCTCGCCGTCAGGCCGTAGGAGACGGCGTTGGCCATGGCGACGACGTCGTCGCCGTCGCCCCAGCGGATGACCGACAGCACCGGCCCGAACACCTCTACCCGCGCGATGCGGGAATCGGCCGCGACGTTGCCGAGCACGGTCGGCGCGATGAACAAGCCGGTGCCGGGGTCGTCCGGACGTGCCCCGCCGGTGAGGACCTCGGCGCCCTCGTCGCGGGCGGTCTCGAGGTGGCCCATGACCTTGTCGTAGTGCTGCCGGGAGATGACGGTGCCCTGCTCGCTGCGAGGGTCGAGCGGTGACCCCATCCGGCGGGCCTCGACCAGGCCGACGACCTGCGCGACCACCTCGTCGGCGATGGACTCGTGCACCAGCAGCCGGGAGGTGGACCCGCAGGACTGGCCCGACCAGGTGAAGTTCATGCCCTCGACGGCCCCCCGGGCCACCTCGCCGGGGTCGGCGTCCGGGAGCGCGATGAGCGCGTTCTTGCCGCCGAGCTCGAGGGTCACCGCCTTGACACCCGCGTCGGCGGCGTCGCGCTGGATCGCCCGGCCGGTCGGCTCGCTGCCGATGAAACCGATACGCCGCACCGCAGGGTCGCGCACGATCGCGCGCGGCACCGCCGGCCCGTCGCCGACGAGGATCGACAGCACGCCGGGCGGCAGGATCTCGCGGGCGACCTCGCCCAGCAGCAACGCCGACAGCGGCGCGGCCTCCGGTGGCTTGAGCACGGTCGCGTTGCCCGCCACCAGCGGCGCGGCGATCTTGCCCGCGGCGAACATGAAGGGGTGGTTGAACGGGACGATCCGGGCCGCCACGCCGAACGGTTCCCGCACCGTGAAGTGCAGGTTCTCGCTCGCCGGGATGGTGGCGCCCTTGAGCTCGAGTCCCAGGCCCGCGAACAGCCGCAGCGAGGCGACGGCCGCGGCGACGTCGCCGATCATCTCGCTGATCGGGGCACCACCGTCGACCGCGTCGAGCACCGCGAAGTCCCGCGCCCGCTGCTCGATCGCCCCGGCGAGCTCCTCGACGATCCGGGCGCGCTGCGGCGCGGGCGTCCGGCCCCAGCCCGACGCGGCGTCCCGGGCGGCTCGCACCGCCGCCGCGACATCGTCGGAGTCGGCGTCGGGCACCTCGGCGATGACCTTCTCGGTGTACGGGCTGACGTCCGGGTAGGTGCGCCCCGACCGTGCCCGCAGGAGCCTGCCGCCCGCCAGCAGGTGCCACTCGTGGTCGAGCAACTCGGCGGCGCGGGAGGCGTTGTCGGCCTCGGTGAACACCGGCACCTCAGATGCCCGTCACGGGGAAGTCGCCCGCGGTCGCGCGGCGGACGAGGTAGTCGTAGCCCGACTGCAACAGCCCGGCGTTGGCCACGCTGCTGCGCTTGTCTACCACCTCGTGCTCGTCGGACCACCGCGCCGGGCCGCCTGCCTGCATCGCCTGCAACTGGGTCCGGCAGGCGCGGTTGAGCAGCACCGCCCGCATCACGGCTGCCGCCACCGTCTCCCCCACGGTCACCAGGCCGTGGCTCGGGATGAGCAGACCTGCCGCATCGCCGAGGGTCTGCGCCAGCGCCATGCCCAGCTCGGCGTCGGTGATCAGGTCGCCGGTGCGGGTGAACCGCGGCACGTCGGGATCGAGGAACGAGACCGCGTCGTGCGACACCGCCCGCAGCGGCACGTCGAGCGACGCGAACGCGACGGCACCGTTGGCGTGCGAGTGCACGACCGCACCGACGTCCGGGCGCGCGGCCATGATCTCGGTGTGGATGGGGTACTCGATGTGGCGCCTGCCCTCCCCGGCGAGCACGTCGCCGTCAGGGGAGACCAGCAGCACCCGTTGCTCGGTGATCTCCTCGAAGGCCCACCCGGACGCCTTCATCCACACGCCGCGTCCGGCCGGATCGCGGACCGAGGCATGCCCCCACACCATGTCCGCGTGCCCGGCGACGCCCAGCGCCTGGTTGGCCTGGGCCGCCTGCAGCGCGCTGTCGCCCTGCTCTGCCATCTGTCGAGAACCTTCCTGATCGACGAGTCACGCCTTGCGCAGCCGGCGCTCGGCCCACCAGAGCAGCAGGTTGCCCGCGAACGCGGCCAGCATCACCAGCAGGACGACCGCGTACATCCGGGGCAGGTCCAGCACCGCGTAGGACTGCGAGATCAGCAGGCCGAGCCCGTCCTTGGCCGCGAACAGCTCGGCGATGATCGCCGCGATGAAGGCGATGCTGAAGCCGATCCGGATCCCGACCATGATGCTGGGCGCCGCGTCCGGGATGACGATCTTGCGGGCGATCTGCAGCGGTCGGGCGGACAGCGACCGCCCGAGCTTGAGCAGCGACGGGCTGACGTTGCGCACGGCGGCGGCGGTGGACATCAGGATGGGGAAGAACGCCGAGATGGCGACCATGGCCGACTCGGCCTCCAGGCCCACCCCGAAGACGGCCAGCAGGATCGGGTACAGGATCACCCGGGGGACGGCGAAGGTGCCCGCCACCAGCGGCTCGAAGATCGCCGTCAGGGTCTTGCTGCTGCCCATCAGGTAGCCCAGCGGGAAGGCGACGACCGTACCGAGGACGAACCCGGTGCCCACTGCGCTCGCGGTGGCCCGCAGCCCCTCGTAGATCCACCCGTCGACGAACCCGGAGTAGAGCTCCCGGATGGTGTCGGCGGGCGCGGGCACCAGATCGGTGACCGGATCGATCAGCTGCCACGCCAGCAGTGCGAGCAGCGGGACGGCCAGCCGAGCGGCCGGGAGCTGCCACGGCCGGCGTCGTCGTGGCTGACGGGTGTCGCGCGGTGCGGTGTCGGCGGCGGCGACCGCGGTCTCGGTGGTGGTCATGACGTCACTCCATGTCCCGCCGGACCCGGCGCTCGATGGCGTTGAGCGCCACGTTGGCCGCGACCGCGATCACGAACACGAACACGATGTAGGCGTACATGTCCTGCATCTCGAAGGCCCGGTAGGTGTATCCGATGCGGAAGCCCAGGCCCTCCGAGGCGAGGATGAACTCCATGGCGATGACCCCGATCATCGCGTAGATGAAGCCCAGCACCAGGCCGGGAACCACCAGCGGCGTCGCGGCCGGGGCGAGCACCTTGAGGTAGGTCTGGGTCCGGCTGCAGTTCAGCGAGCGGGCCAGCTTGGGCAGTGTCGGTGAGATCGAGTTCAGGCCGACCATGGTGTTCAGCGCGACCGGGATCATCGCCATGGTGGTGGCGATGACGATGATCGGTGCGGGGCCGAGCCCGAGCAGCGCCAGCAGGATCGGGTAGAAGACCAGGGTCGGCATCGAGTACAGGCTGACCAGGTACGGCTCGAAGGTGGCGCCCACGAAGGGCAGCCGCCAGAACAGGATGCCGATCAGCAGCCCGCCGACGGCGCCCAGGCCGAACGCCGACAGCACGGCGGCGGCGGTCGTCGTGAGGTCCGTCAGGAACCCGCCGCCGGCGACGATCTCCCCGAGTCGCACGACCATGGTCGAGGGCGGTGGCATGATCAGCGGATCGATCATGCCGATCCTGGCAGCGGCCTCGAGCAGCAGCACCGAGCCGATCACCAGGCCCCACCTGACCGTGGCGACGGGAGGCGGCCGCCGTCGCGACGGTGCCCGCGCCGTTGCCGTCACCGCGGAGCCGCTCATGGCTCGAGCTCGCGCTGCGCGTCGAGGGCCTTCTCGGACTCCACGCGGAGCACCTCCCAGACCTGCGAGGTGAGGTCGTGGAACCGGCGGCTGCTCATCGTCCCCGGGCCACGGGGCCGGTCGAGGTCGACGACGACCTTCGCTGTGAATTCCGACGGGCGGGCGGACATCACCCACACCTCGTCGGAGAGGTAGACCGCCTCCTGGATGTCGTGGGTGACGAACACCACGCTCTTGCGGGTCTCGTCCCAGACCCGCAGCAGTTCGCGCCCCATGAACATGCGGGTCTGCTGGTCCAGCGCGCCGAACGGCTCGTCCATGAGCAGGATCCGGGGGTCGGCCACCAGCGCCCTGGCGATCGCGACCCGTTGTTTCATGCCGCCGGACAGCTCCCGTGGGTGGCGGTGCTCGAAGCCGGTGAGGCCGACGAGCGCCACGATGTCGCCTGCTGCGGCCTCCCGCTGCTTGCGGCCGACACCCGCGATCTCGAGTCCGAAGGCGACGTTGCTCAGCACCGTGCGCCAGTGCAGCGTGGAGTCCTCCTGGAACACCATCGCGGTGTCGCGCCGTGGGCCCGTCACGGGTTCCCCGTCGATGGTGACCGTTCCGCTCCTGGGCGCGAGCAGGCCACCGACGACGTCGAGCAGCGTGCTCTTGCCGCAGCCGCTCGGACCGATGAGGGACACGAAGCGGCCGTCGGCGATGTGACCGGAGGCGCTGCGTACCGCCTCCACGCTGTCGCCGTCCTTCGTGTCGTACACGACGCCGACGTCCGCGAGCCGCACTCCCAGGCGGCCGTCGCGGTCACCCGCGGTCTCGGGCTGCCCCGGCGCGCTGCTCGCAGTGGGTAGCACTGTGTTCTCCCGTCGTCGATGGTCTGCGGTGCGGCAGCTGGGTCGCCCGATCAGGCAAGGGCATCGACGAAGTCGCGCACGATGATCTGCCCGAGGTCGAGCGACTCCGCATCCAGCTGCCCGAGCTCGACTCCCGCCCGGACGTTCTCCTCGATCCCCGCCATGTCGATCTCCAGGCTGAACGCCGACGAGGCCTGTTGCAGTGCCCCCCGCGCGACCGCCTCCTCCAGGTCTGCGGCCGCCGCGTACGCGGGAGCCGCAGCGTCCGGGTCCTCGCGGATGGTCGTCATGGCCCGCTGCATGGCCCGCAGCCACGCCTGCAGCGTGTCGGGGGACTCGTCGATGAACTGCTGCGTCGTCCAGTAGGTGTTGTCGGCCCAGTTCGGCACGTAGTCGCGCGTCTCGAACAGCAGCCGTGCGTCGCCTGCACTGATCAAGCTCTCCGACAGCGGCAGCGCCGACCATGCCACGTCAGCCACCCCCTGCTGCGCGGCCGTCCAGGCGTCCGGCGGGCCGCCGACGTTGAGGATCTGCACGTTCTCGCCGGGGACCAGCCCCTGCTCCGTCGCGATCCGGTTGGCGAAGTAGGTGGTGATCGAGCCCGGCTGGCTCACAGCGATCTTGCTGCCCTCGAGGTCGCCGATGCCCCGGATCTCGGAGTCGGCGGGGACGATGAAGTTCACCACCGCCTCGTTGAAGCCACCGCTGATCAGGCGAATGTCGCGCTGGCCCTTCTGGTAGGCGATGAGGCCGGGCAACGTGGCAGGCATGCCGAAGGCGATCCCGGACGCGATCCCGCGGATGGTGTCCGTACCACCGGGAAAGCTGACGAGATCCAGCTCGAGACCCTCGTCCTGGAAGTAGCCCAGCTCGGAAGCCACGAGGAAGGGCGCGGCATTGATGATCGCCTTCAGGTGGGCGACCGCGGCCTCACCCGAGAATCCGGTGCCACCCTCGCCTCCCGAGCCTCCGGAGCAGCCACTGGCGCCCAGGACGGCGGTCGCACCGACGCCCCAGCCCACGGCGTGCAGGAAGTTCCGGCGACTCAGCTGACCGCTCGGCACGTCCATAGGGATCCTCTCCGAGTCCTAACGGTTGTCCACGAAGCCGTCGGCGATGACGGCGTCCACGTCCAGCGCGGCGGGATCGAGCTGGCCGAGCTCTCGTCCTGCCGCGATCACCTCGTCCAGTGCCGCCCGGTCGATCTGCAGGCCCAGTCCGTTGCTGGCCTGTTCGAGCACGGAGACAGCGACCTGCTCGGGTATGTTCGCCCGCCGGGCATAGGCCGGAGCGGCCCGAGCCGGGTCGTTCGCGATGACGTCCATCGCCCGGCGCTGTGCCCGCAGGAAGGCGTCGAGCACCTCGGGGGAATCGTCGATGAAGGACTGCGTCGCCCAGTGCGTGGTGTCGGTCCAGCTCGTCACGTACTCACTGGAGTCGAACAGCACGCGCGCCTCGCCCCGGTTGATGAGGATCTCGGACGTGGGCGGGAACGACCAGGACACATCGGCGAGACCCTGCGTCGTGGCGGTCCACGATTCCGTGGTGCCGCCGACATGCAGGATCTCGACGTCGCGGCCCGGCGTCAGCCCGACCTCCCTGGCGATGCGGTTGGCGAAGTAGGTGGTGATCGATCCCGGCCGGCTGACGGCGATGCGCTTGTTGCGCAGGTCCTCGATCGATCGCAGCGGTGAGTCGGCCGGTACGAGGAACACTGCCCGCGACCGGTTGTCACACCCCGCCACCAGTCGCAGCTCCCGCTGACCCTTCTGGTAGGCGGTGAACGCAGGGAGCGTGGCGGGCATGCCCATGCCCATCGTCGCGACGCCCCGCACCGTGTCGGTGCCCCCCGGGAAGCTCACCAGCTCCAGCTTCAGTCCCTCCTGCTGGTAGATCCCGAGCTCCGACGCGACCAGGAAGGGGGTGGCCGAGATGTTGGTGTCGAGGTGGGAGACCGCAACCTCCCCCTCGTAGGAGACCGCGCCGTCGGCGCCTTCCTGGTCGTTGCCACAGCCCGCGACACCGCCGAGCACGACCATTCCGCCGAATGCCCGGAGTAACTGCCGCCGGTTCAGCTGTTGCTGCTGCGAATGCATCACGCGCTCCTCACCGATCGTGTGCGCCCTGGTGCTCAGATCACGAATGCCTGCCGCGTCTCGGGGGCGAACAGGTCGTCGGGTTCCCACGGTTTCGCCGCGAGCCCCTGCTCGTAGGAGTAGCGGAGGAACACCCGAAGGGTCTCTTCGTTGCGCGGGATGCCGTAGGGCCAGTAGTCGGTCCCCATGATCTCCCGGGTCCTGCGGACCTCCGAGTACAGCCACGGCAGCATGTAGCGCACGGCAGCCGTCTCGTCGATGCCGGTCATGGCGTGCGCCTTGGCGGCCTCGAACGCCTTCATCAGGGATCGGGCCAGCCAGCGGTGCGACCGGTAGAGATCGCGCCGCAGCACGACCGTGTGCATGATGGGGAAGATGCCGGTCGCGCGGAAGTACTCCGCCTCGGCCTGTGCCGGATCCTGGAACAGCCGCCGGACATCGGGGCACCCGTGATCGAAGGGCTCCGGGGTGCGGGCGCTGTAGAGCGCGTCGATCTCGCCCGAGACGAGCAGCTGCGCCAGCGTCGCGCCGGCAGGTATGGGCTCGATCTCGACACCGGCCGGCGGTGACACCGACACCTTCTCCGCGCGCCCGGCGGCGTGCAGACCACCGGTGCGATACCGGACGCTGTCGATCGGGACGCCGTGATGCTCGGCCAGGATGCCGCGGATCCAGACCGCCGCGGTGATCTGGTACTCCGGCACCCCGATGGTGCGCCCCACCAGGTCCGCGGGCTCCTCGATCCCCCGGTGGGTGTTGACATAGATGCCACTGTGCCGGAAGACCCGCGACGGGAACACCGGGATCGCGACGAACGGGCTGTCCTCGGGATCCTCGCGCAGCGTCATGACGTAGGTGGACAGCGACATTTCGGCGACGTCGAACTCCCGGTAGCTCACCATCCGGAAGAACGTTTCCTCCACCGGCAACGTGAGGTAGGTCAGGCTGGCGCCCTCCGCGGTGACGTCGCCGGTACGCAGCGCCTGCGTGCGGTCGTAGTCCCCGCACGCCACGCTCAACGGCAGCAGTCGGCTCATGGCTCAGCCCAGCAACTCGTCGAGTCGGGGTTTCTCCTCGAGCAACCCGTCGCGGGTGCCGAGGTCGACCAGCACGTCGAAGGTCTCCCTGTCGATCCTCGGGTCCCAGGTGGGCAGCACCATCTCCGCGGCCACCTCCGGTGGCACGTCGAGGTAGCTGGGGATGATCCTGCGAACCTCGTCCGGGTGCTGCTGCGCATAGGTCAGTGACCGGTCGATCGCGGACTTGAACCGGTTGACGACGTCGGCGTTCTGGCCGGCGTACTGCTCGGTCGTGAAGAAGGTCGACACCATCAGGTCGGGTTTGGTGTCGACCAGCGGTGAGGCGATCACCCGGTGGCCCTGCGCCTTGGCGAGCGCGAGGAAGGGCTCGACCTGCCAGATCGCGTCGACCTCGCCGCCGGCCAGCGCCGCGTTCATGTTCGGGAACGGCATCTCCACGAACCGCACGGCCTCGGGGTCGCCCCCGGCGTCTCGCACGGAGTCGCGGACCGACGTGTCGCCGAGGTTCTGCAAGGTGTTGACGGCGACCGTCTTGCCCGCGAGATCCGCGGCCGACCGTATCGGGCTGTCGTCGCCGACCAGAAGCTCGACGTAGTCCTCGCCCCGCTCGCCCGTCGAGTAGACCCCGCTCGCGATCACCTGCAGCGGCAGGCCCTTCGAGGCCGCGAGGACGAGCGAGGTGTTGTTGCCGAAACCGATGTCGAGGCTGCCGCCGACCACGCCAGGGATGATCGCCGCGCCGCCCTGGCCCGAACTGAGTTCCAGGTTCAGCCCCGATTCCTCGAAGAACCCCCGCTGCATGCCGAGGTAGACCGGGGCGACGTCGACGATCGGGATCACGCCCACCCGGATGGTCTGCGGGCCGGCCGCGGCACCGCCCTGCCCGCTGCCGCCGCAACCGGCGAGCGCGAACGCCATTCCGAGGCAGGCGACCAGGGCGATCCGCCGGCGCGGTGCCGCCGGCACGGCTGCTCGTCTCATGATGACCTCTAGTCCTGCCGCTCCATGAGTTCCTCCCGGTACATCCCCAGTGCCGCGATGGCGGGCTTGTCGGTGTAGGCGAACAGCACCGCGTCACGGGAGGCGGACCCGTTGATGTGCTGGTAGGTCGCCCAGCCCGGCACGGCGAAGACGTCGTTGTCGCGCCACTGCAGCCGTTGCCCGTCGACGATCGTGGTGCCCTCGCCGCGGACCACGTGCAGGATCGTGCTGGCGGTGTGACGGTGGGCCGCGCCGCTGAATCCCGGCCGCAGCCGCTGGATCCGGCACGACACGGTCGGCATGACCGGGCCGCCCGTCCACGGATTCGTGTACTCGAACAGGATGCCGTCGATGGCGCTGCCCTCGGCGGCATCGGCGACCGCATCGAACGCGCGTTCGGTCTCGGTCCACGGGTAGTTGCCGACCGGGGAGTTGACGCCTCGTTCCATGTCCCAGGCGGGGTTGAGCCTGCCGTGGGTGAACTGCCGCGCGGAGATGTCGTCGGGCACCGACGGCTTCTGGCTGCGGTCCCCGTACAGCTCGAAGAAGCCCGCCTCGAGCGCGTTGACGAGCGGGAAGTCGAGCCCGTCGAGCCACATCATGGGGCCGTCGCCCTCGTGGTAATGGTCGTGCCAGTGCCATCCCGGGGTCAGCAGCAGGTCGCCGGGGCGCATGTGGACCCGCTCGCCGTTGACGGTGGTGTAGGCGCCGTCACCTTCGATGACGAAGCGGAACGCGTTGGAGGTGTGCCGGTGGGCCTGCGCGGTCTCTCCCGGAAGGATGATCTGGACGCCGGCATACAGCGTGTTCACCGTCGCCGGCGGGTCCGCCAAGCCGGGATTGACCAGCATCAGCACCCGGCGCTCGGCGTCGGCGATGGACAGCGTCTCGGCGAAATGGAGCAGGTAGGGCCGCAGTTCATCGTAGCGCCACAGCGCCGCCACCGCCCTGCTCTTGGGCTCCGAGCGGAACAGACCGCCGAGGTAGCGCCACAACGGGGCCGCACCGAGCGTCGCGATGCCCGCGTAGGGGTCCACACCGGGGTCGAGGTCAGCAGACATCACGTCACCTCTCGGTCGGCAGGCGCAGGGCGCCCGGTAGGAGCTGGGCGCCCGGTAGGAGCTGGGCGCCCGGTAGGAGCTTCGGCCCGGTAGGCGTAGAGCCAGTCGATGTCGGAGTAGTCGTCGTGGGTGCGCTGCGACAGCAGGGCGGTGCGCAGCTTCGCTCCCATGCCGTCGATATGCAGGATCTCGCCGAAGTCGCGCGCCGACGTCTGCACCCGCGCCGTTCTGGGGTAGCGCTCCGTCTGGTAGGCCTTGAAGGCGGCCGCCACGGCGCCGTCGTGGGTGCGGAGGCTGTCGGCCAGCACCGCCGCATCCTCCAGCGCCTGGCACGCGCCCTGCGCCACGTACTGCAGCATCGGGTGAGCGGCGTCGCCGAGCAGCGTGATGTGGTCCTGCGTCCAGTTGTCGGCCGGAACCCGGTCGAACAGCTGCCAGCACCGGTCGCGGTTGATCACCTCGACGCAGCCGCGGACCTGCGGGCAAGCCAGCGCGAAGGTCTCGTCGAGCTCCTCCTCGGTGCCCCAGTCGTCGGTGTCCGACCGGTAGCGGCGGCTGCCGAAGACGGCCACCAGGTTGCACAGCTCCCCCCGGCGCACCGGGTACTGCACCAGGTGCATGCCCGGGCCGGTCCAGAGCACCATGTCCCGCAGCTCCCGCAGGCCCGCGAGTGCTGCCGACATGTCGGCCATCGGGACGGTACCGCGGTAGGCCACGTAGCCCGGGAAGACCGGAGCGGCGTCGTCCGGGAGCAGCGTTCGCCGCACCGCGGACCCCGGGCCGTCCGCACCGATGAGTGCGTCCGCCTGGTACACCGAGCCGTCAGCGCAGCGGACCCGGGCGCCCTCGGGCAGTGGGATGATCTCGACGACATCCTTCGAGGCCGCCAGCGTGATCCGGTCGCTGTCGCGGCAGGCGTCGAGCAGCGCACGGAGCAGGTCTGCCCGGTGCGTCACGAAGTACGGGTAGCCGTACCGGCGAACGAACTGCTCACCGGTCTCGAGCGCCGTGATCCGGTCGCCCGACATCGCATCCATCAGCACGAGCCGGCGCGGAAAGAACGCGTCCTTGGTGACCTCGTCCAGGATGCCGAGGCGGTCGAGCACCCGCGATGCGTTGGGGGCCAGCTGCAGTCCGGCCCCGATCTCGGCGAAGGCGTCGGCCCGCTCAAGGACATGGACGGGGTAGCCGTGCCGCGACAGCGCCAGCGCGGTCGTCAGCCCACCGATACCTCCCCCGATGACCAGGAACGGGAGCTTCTCACGATCACTCATCGGCACCACACCACTCGGGAACGGCAGCGCCGACCCGATAGACGCTCAGTGTACGGAACAATTGCTCCGTGTACTGACGGTACAATTCACTCTCCCGGGGGTCAATGGGGCCGGTTGCACCCGCCGCGCCCCCTGCCGCTGTCCACGAACTCGACACCGTGGGGCTCGCAGGCGACGTCAAACCCCCACCGTGTCGAGCTCATGGACGCCAGGCGGTGGCATCAGTAGCGGACGATGTCGTCGTAGGCCAGATCGGACTCGATGAGGCCGTAGCGCAGCATCCCGTCCTTGATGAGCTCGACGGAGGCCCGGTCGGTGCGACCCCGCCACTGCGGCAGGTTCACCCGCTGCGCCAGGTCGGGGTCGAACTCGGCGATCTCGGGCAGTGCCGTCCGGAACGCCTGCGGATCGGCTCGGATGGCGTCCGCGGTCTGCTGCACGCCGCGCTGGAACCGCTGCATCAGCTCGGGGTCCTCGGCGATGCGCTGGTCGGTCATCGCGTACGTCCCGATCTGCAGCCCGGGTCGCAGGTCGCTGTAGGGTGCCAGCACCGGACGAAGGCCCTGCGCCCGCCCCTGGGTCAGGAACGGTTCGATCAGCATTCCGGCGTCGACGTCCCCGCGCTGGACCGCGGCCGCCATGTCCGGGAACGGCATCTCGATCAACTCCACCCCGGAGATGTCGACACCCCGCTGCGACAGTGCGGAGAAGATCACGACGTCGTTGATGTTCTTCAGCGTGTTGACCGCGATCCGCTTGCCCGCCAGGTCCTGCGGCCGCTGTATCGGACTGTCGCCGCGAACCAGGACCCCCGAGAAGTCGTTCTCGGGATCCTGCGCCGTGCTGGTGCCGGCGGCGACCATCGTCACCGGCACGCCTTGGCTCTGCGCGATCATCACCGACACCATGTTGGAGCCGGCCACGTCGATGTCGCCGGACAGCAGGGAGGGGATGACGGTCGCACCACCGGTCGACGCCTCGGCGTTCACGTCGAGTCCCTGCTGCTCGAAGAAGCCCCGCTGCACGCCGTAGGTGATGAAGGCGAGCGGAGTACCCGCCGTCTCGGCGACGGTGATCTGCCGCATCCCCGCACCACCTCCCCCGCCGCCCTCACCGCCCGATCCGGCGGTCCCGGCCGACAGGTCGCCCCCGGCGTTGCTGCACGCCCCGGTCGCCCCGGCCACGACCAGCGCAGCCAGCCCGGCGCAGATCCTGCGTCGTGTCATCGTCTCCTCCGATCCGGCCGCACCCGTTCAGGCCGCGGCCCGCTCCCGCTGCAGCGAGGACAGCAGCTCGCTGCGAAGCCCCGCGAACTCCGGTAACCGCTTGGTCTCCAGCTGCCCGCGTGGACGCGGCAGCGCGACGTCCGCGACGTGGCGCACCGTCGCGGGAGCGCTGAGCACGAGCACGCGGTCCGCGAGGTAGACCGCCTCGTCGATGTCGTGGGTGACGAACACGATCGTCACGCCGAAGCGCTCCCAGATCCGCAGCAGCAGGTCCTCGAGCTCGGCCCGGGTCTGCGCGTCGACCGACGCGAACGGCTCGTCCATGAGCAGGATCCGCGGCCGGTACGCCAGCGCCCGCGCGATCGCCACCCGCTGCTGCATCCCGCCCGACAGCTGCCACGGATAGGAGCGGCCCTGGCCCGCCAGCCCGACGGCCTGCAGTGCCTCGTCAGTGGCCGCCCTGGCCTCCCGGGCGGAGAACCCCTTGTGCCGCAACGGGAACGCGACGTTGCGTGCCACGCTCATCCAGGGCAGCAACGACCGGCTGTAGTCCTGGAACACGAAGGACATGTCGGCGGGCGGGCCGGTCACCGGGGTGCCGTACAGCAGGACCTCCCCGCTGGTGGCCGGGGCCAGCCCGGACAGGCAGCGCAGCATCGTCGTCTTGCCGCAGCCCGAGGACCCGAGGATGCAGACGAACTCGCCCTCGGCCACCTCGAAACTCAGGTCCGCGACAGCGGGCTTCGCCTCGGCGTCGCTGCCGTAAACTTTGCGCAGCGCTTTCACCTCGAGCATCGCACTTACCTCCGGTCGGTGGACAGCAGTCCCTTCGAGCCCCGGTGCCAGAACAGGAACCGGTCCTCGAACCGCAGGAACAGCCAGTTGAGGGTGAAGCCGAGGACGCCGAGCACGACGATCCCGCTCCACATCTCCGGGATCGCGAACGCGCGTTGTGACTGCAGCACGAAGTACCCGACGCCGTTGCGGCTGGCGACCATCTCGGAGACGACCATCAGGATGATCGCGATCGACAGGCTGGTGCGCATACCCGCGAAGATCCTGGGGCCGGCGGCGGGCAGCACGATCCGCCACAGCCGGGCGTATCCCGGGATCCGGTACGAGTGGGCCATGTCCAGCTGCTGCTGCTCCACACCGCGCACCCCGTCGATCGTGTTGAGCAGGATCGGCCATACCGTCCCCAGCACGATGAGGAACACCTTGCCGGAATCCGCCGTGCCGAACAGCAGCAACGCGAACGGGATCAGCGCCGGTGCCGGCAGCGCGCGCAAGAACTCGATCACGGGCTCGGCGGCGGTTCGGGCGATGCGGACCATCCCGAGCACCAGACCGGCGAGCACGCCGAGGACGACGGACGCACCGTAGCCTGCAAGCAACCGGCCGAGGCTGGGCAGCAGATCGTTCCTGAACCCGGCGAAGACCCAGGTGTTCCAGAACTCCCGTGCGATCTCGGTCAGCGGCGGGAAGTAGAAGCTGTCGGCCTGCGCGCTCCACAGTCCGAAGGCGACCAGGATCGCCACCGGAACCAGCAGTTCCAGCAGCACCGGCGCCAGTCGCCGGGTCACAGCCCGGCCTCCCGTCGCTGCGCGGGGTGCCAGTGCAGCAGCCGCCGCTCGGCGGCCGAGAACACCGCATTGAGCGCCCAGCCCAGCAGCCCGGTCGCGATGATCAGCGCGTACATCAGCGTGATCGCGCCGCCGGACTGCGCCACGATGATCGCCTGCCCCAGTCCGGGCGCCCCGATCACCAGTTCTGCGGTCACCGCCAGCACGAGCGCGATCGCCGAGGCGATCCGCAACCCGGTCGCGATGTAGGGTGCGGCGCTGGGCAGCGTCACCTCGCCGAACCTGGCCAGCGCGCCGAGCCCGTAACTGCGCGCCGTGTCGGTGGCCACCGGGTCGACGTCCTGCACGCCGTAGATGGTCTGGAACAGCAGCGGCCAGAACGTGGCGAACGCGACCAGGAACACCTTCGTCTCCAGCCCGGTGCCCAGCACCAGTACCGCGAGCGGAATCAGCGCCACCGACGGGACCGGCCGCAGGAACTCGATCACGACACGCACCAGCCGGAACGCGAGTGCGCTGGCACCCAGCAGCATCCCGGCAGGCACCGCCAACACGGTGGCCAGTAGCAGGCCCGCGGCCCAACCGCCCAGCGTCCGACCCACCTCGACCCACAGCGGAAGACCGACAACCAACCCCGCCAGCTCCGCGTACATCTCCGTCACCGGGGGGAACCACTGCCGTGGCAGCGCCCCGGTACGCGACGCGAGCTCCAGCGCGGACAGCGTGACCAGCACCCCGGCGAGCTTGACCACCCACGTCGCTACCCGGCCGCGCCACCGCGCGCCGCGCCGGTCGCGACCGGCGACCGGCGCCGGGGCCGCCGGCACGCCGTCGCCGGTCTGGTGCTGCAACGCCTGCGACATGTCACGCCGTGCCGGTGGCGACCGCGCGGTCGGTCGGGCAGCCGTCGCCCGGGAGGCCGTCATCGCGCACCGGCAGCCGGAGCCGGCCGAGCCGGCTGATCCGGGCGTCCAGCACGTCGCCCGGTGCGATCGGGCCCACCCCGGGGGGCGCTCCGGTGAACAGCACGTCGCCGGGGAGCAGGGTCATCATGTGCGAGGCGTAGGAGACGATCTCCCCGACGCCGGTGAGCAGGTCGCGGGTGTTCACCCGCTGCCGGTCGGTGCCGTTGACCTGCAGGGCGATGTCGAGATCGGCGGGATCGCCCGCCTCGTCGGCCGTCGTGATCCACGGCCCGAGCGGGGCGAACGTGTCGTGACTCTTGCGCCGGGACCGGTCCGCAGGGCTGCGCACGGTGATGTCGAGGCCGATCGTGTAGCCGAGCACGTGGTCGAGCGCGCCGGCCACCGGGATGTCCTTGCCACCCCGTCCCACGATCGCGACCAGCTCCGACTCGTGGTGGATCTCGTGTCCCGCCTCGAGTTCGGCCGCCGGCAGCACGATCTCGTCGCAGGGCCCGGCCATCGCCGACGGCGACTTGAGGAAGACGTCGAAGTGCATCATCCACGACTCCACCCGCCCCAACGTGCGCTGCTGCACACCGTGCATCTCCTCGACGTGCGCGGCGTAGTTGCTGGCCGCAGCCACGATCTTGGACGGGTTGAGCGCGGGGGCCAGCAGCCGCACCTCATCCAGCGGCACCGGTGAGCCCGCTGCGGCCGCATCGCGCAGCGCGTCGCGCACCTGGTCGAAGTCGCGGCACAACCGGCGCCACCACCCCGCGGTGAGCGGGTCGGGGTCGTGTGGCCACGGCAGGGCGTCGGTGATGTCGACGAGCCCGGCAGTGCTGTCGTCGTCACCGCCGACCACGGCGCCGAGCCGGTGGTCGTCGAAGAGCGCCAACTTCATCGGTGGGCCTCCTGTCGCGGTGGCGAGCTCAACGGGGTCGGAAGGTGCCGGTGACGGGCTGCGGGTCCTCGAGGGCCTGCTCCCGGTAGAGCCCGAGGGCACGCAGGACCGGGGTGTCGCGCAGCAGGAACAGGTCCGCCCGATCCGCGGCGTGGTGCTCGACGGCCGACCACGACGGCACCACGAACATGTCCCCGGCCGACCAGTCGAAGCGTTGCCCGTCGATCACGCTGTGACCCGAGCCCGCGAAGACCACCGCGACGGTGTTGCCGGTTCGACGCACCCCGGCGGTGGCGACGCCGGCGGGGACGCGCTGCATCGCAGCGCTCAGCGTCGGCAGCACGCTGGCACCGGAACGCGGGTTGACGAACTCCACGCTGACCGCCGAACCCGGCCACCGGCTCTGCAGCCGCGCGAGCTCCGTGTCGGTATCCGTCCAGCGGTAGGCCAGCAGCGGCGACGGCGTGGGGTCCAGCGCCGCGACCGTCCCGCCGGGCACCATGTTCTCGCTGCGGCGGGGGAAGTCGGCCGCCGACCGGTTGTGCTCGCCGGGCGCGACGTCGGGCTGGCGCAGCTCCGGATACTCCTCGAAGAACACCGCGTCCAGCGCCGCGACGAGCGGCAGGTCGAGCCCGTCGAACCAGTACATCTCGGAGTCGCCGCCGTTGGTGTGGTCGTGCCACTGCTGCCCCGGCGTCAGGATCAGGTCGCCCGGGTGCATGTCGCAGGCATCACCGTCCACTGTGGTCCACACCCCGGCTCCCTCCAGCACGAACCGGAGCGCACCGGCGCTGTGACGGTGCGCCGGCGCGCTCTCCCTCGGGCCGAGGCACTGGATCGCGCCCCACAGCGTACCGGCGGCGTAGGGCAGCCCCTCCAGGCCGGGGTTGGCGAGGCTGAGCACCCGGCGCTCCCCGCCGCGCTCGACCGGTACGAGGTCGATCGCGCGCCGGGCGAGCGGGTGCATCGTGGCGCGCGACCACAGCCACGGAACCGCACGAGGCCGGGGCGTGGGGGTCAGCAGCTGGGCGGTCAGGTTCCACAGCGGCTGCAGGTCGGCGGACTGCAGCTGCTCGTAGAAGCGCTCCAGCGCGTCGGGCACGGCCTCGGTGCAGTCCTCTACGGTCATCGGTGACTCCCGGTACTTGTCGCGGTGTTCGCTCGCTCCGGCCGACGCCCGACCCCGAAGCGCTGCACGCTCTCCAACAGCGACACCCGGCGCACCCATGCCCGGGCCCGCTCCGGGTCGGCTGCGATCTCGCGCAGTTGCGCCCGGTTGCGCTGCCGGCGCTCCTCGTCGGCCTCCCGCAGCCGCTCGGTGTTGCGCTGCGTGTCGGCCTGCACGTACTCGAGCGCGACGCGGCGGCGGACGTCGGCGAACTCGTCCAGCTCGGGGTCGACGGGTGCGCCCTCGCGCAGGATCCGCGCCAGCCGCGCGGTGACGTCGAGCGCGTCGTGGATCCCACTGTTGAGCCCGACCCCGCCGATCGGGCTGTTGATGTGCGCCGCGTCGCCGACCAGAACCGCCCGGCCGAGCCGGAAGGTCGAGGCGATGCGCTGGTGCACGCGGTAGATCTGGTGGTCGGTGATCGGGTAGCCCGGCGGGTACTGCGCGATCCCCTGCAGCTGGGCCTGCAGGGTGGCGGGGTCGGTCGCCTCGCTGTCCGGGCGGTCGGCGGGCACCGGCCACACGGCGCGCCAAGCCTCCCTGGTCCGCAGCAGGAACAGCCACTGCACGGGATCGGCGATGTAATTGACGTCGGCGAGGCCGGGCAGCACCTCGCGCATGTCCACCGACGTGCTGGCGATCAGGAACTGCTCGGGATAGGTGAAGCCATCGAAGCCGATGTCGAGCAGCCGGCGCACCGAACTGGTGGCGCCATCGGCGCCGATGACGAAGCCGGCACGCAGCTGCCCGGACCCGGCCTGACCCTGCAGCTGCACCCAGGCGCCACCGGCCTCGGCAGCGATGGCGGTGACCGACGTCCCGAACCGGAGCTCGACGCCGGGGGTGGCGGCGAGCCGCTCGTGCAGCATGCGCACCAGGTGCTGCTGGTTGAGCTGTAGCCGGTACGGATAGGGAGTCTCGGCCGCGAGCAGCCCGAAGTCGAACTCCGCCACCAGCCCCTCGGTCCGGTCCCGGAACTGGTAGACGGGCACCGTCAGCCCCTCGGCGTGCATCTGCTCGACGACACCGAGCCCGTCGAGCAGCTCCAGCGTCGCGGGGTGGAACGTGGACGCTCGCCAGTCGGTCTGGGGGACCGGCTCCGACTCGACCAGCACCACCCGGATGCCGTGACGGGCGAGAGCGGCCGCAGCCACCATCCCCACCGGTCCGCCGCCGACGACGATCACCGGCACATCGCTGCTCTCCGGCTGTGCTGGCATTCGCTCGACCGTAATCGGTAGTACCGTTCCGGGGAACACAGTCGAAACGAGTTCCGCTATGCCGAATAACAGTCGAGCCGGCGACGGCGCCCTCAGCTCGGTTGACAACGCGCTGCACCTGCTCCAGCTCGTCGGGCAGCGAAAGGCGCTGCGAGTCGCCGAGGCCGCCGACGAGTTGGGGGTCGCGCGTTCGACCGCCCACCGGCTGCTCAGCTCCCTGCGCGGGCGGGGCTTCGTCATGCAGGACAAGCCCAATGCCCCGTACCGGCCCGGCCCGATGCTCAACGAGATCGGGCTGGCCGCGATCGGGCGTATCGACATCCGGCGCGTCGCCCGCGCGGTGCTCGAAGGCCTGCGCGACGAGACCGAGGAGACCACCAGCCTGGCCCTGCTCGAGGGGCGCGACATCCGGTTCGTGGACTGCGTGGAGAGCCCGAAGTCGGTCCGGGTCGGCACCCGCACCGGGATCACCTGGCCGGCCCATTGCACCGCGGTGGGCAAGGCGATCCTCGCGGCGCTGCCCGCCGCCGACCTCGCCCGGCGCTACCCGGCCGACGAGCTGGACGTGCGGACTGCCGATTCGCTGGGGTCCAAGGAGGCCCTCGACGCGGACCTGGACCGGATCCGCACCGTCGGCTACGCGATCAACGTCGAGGAGAGCGAGGTGGGCATCGGCGCCATCGGCGCGTGCGTCCACGACCTGACCGGAACTCCGCTGACCGGCATCGCGGTCGCCGTGCCGACGAGCCGCAGGCCCGATCCCGAAGCACTGCAGGTGTTCGCACCGGCGGTCACCGGTGCGGCGCGCACCATCGAGGGGCTGTTGCGCAACGAGCTCTGACGGATGGGCGGCGGGAACCCGCATCGCCGCGTCCGCGAACTCGACATGGCGGGGCCGGCACGACCGGTGCACCCCCGTGGTGTCGAGTTCACGGACACCACGGGGGCCGCTCCCTCACCGGTTGGCCGAGACCTCGTCGAGCAGGGCGGCGAACTTGTCCCGCGCCGCCTCCCGGCGGGTGGGGACATGCTCGGTCGGCACTTCGGTCGGCTCGTACCGGCGCAGGATCCGGCGCGCCACCGTCACCTTGTGCACCTCGTCGGGCCCGTCGTAGATCCGGGCCGCCCGGGCGTGCCGGTACATCGCCTCGAGCGGGAGGTCGGTGGTGTAACCGAGCGAGCCGTGCGCCTGGATGGCGCGGTCGATGACGTTGTAGAGCACCGAGGCACCCCAGTACTTGATCATCGCGATCTCGGACAGCGCCGCGGGCACGCCCTCCTGGTCGATCTTCCACGCGGCGTGCAACGTCATCAGCCGCGCGGCCGACAGCTCGGCCGCCGAGGACGCCACCCAGTCCTGCACCAGCTGCTTGTCGGCCAGCACCGAGCCGTGCGTGTAGCGGCTCACCGCCCGCTCGCAGAGCATGTCGAAGGCCCGCTGCGACTGGCCGAGCCAGCGCATGCAGTGGTGGATGCGCCCCGGGCCCAGCCGCTGCTGCGCGAGCACGAACCCGTCGCCCTCGGCGCCGACCAGGTTGTCGGCCGGCACCCGCACGTCCTCGTAGCGGATCTCGGCGTGACCGCCCGGCTCCCCGTAGTGTTCGTGGGGCTCGCCCATGGTCGGCACGTCGCGCAGGATGTTCACGCCCGGGGTGTCGGTCGGCACGATGATCATCGACGCCCGGTGGCGCGGGCCGGCCTCGGGATCGGTGACCACCATGACGATCAGGAAGTCCGACACCGACGCGTTGGACGAGAACCACTTATGGCCGTTGATCACGTAGTGGTCGCCGTCGCGGACGGCCCGGGTGGTCAGCAACGTCGGGTCGGCGCCGGCGCCGGGCTCGGTCATCGAGAAGCAGCTGCGCAGCTTGCCGTCGAGTAGCGGGTACATCCACCGCTGCTGCTGCTCCTCGGTGGCACCCAGTGCGAGCAGCTCGGCGTTGCCGGAGTCCGGGGCGTTGTTGCCGAAGACGGCGGGCGCGTAGGCGCAGCGGCCGAGGATCTCGTGCATCAGCCCGAGCTTGACCTGCCCGAACCCGCCCCCGCCCAGCTCGGGAGGCAGATGCGCCGCCCACAGCCCGCGGCGCTTGACCTCCTCCTTGAGTGGCTCGGTGGCTCGCGCCAGCGCGGCCGCAGCCAGATCGAGCGTCTCCAGCGGGAGGATCTCGGTGCGGACGAACTCCCGCATCCACTCCAGCTTGGCTTCGAACTCCGGTTCGGTCGAGAAATCCCAGGCCATGTCGTGTCCCTTCGCTAGGTCAACGAACCCAAGTCACCGCAGCAATCCCAGTTCCCGGACCGCATCGAGGGCGGCCTCACCCTGGCGGGCGCCCTCCTGGCCACGGACCTCGGCCGCGTAGCCGTCGTCGCCCATCACCCCGGCCAGGTACCGCGCCCGCACCCCGGCGCCGATGCAGGCCGATCGCCAGCGCGAGAAGGCCACGTAGTAGGGCAGGTTCGAGACATCGCGGCCGGAGAGCCGAGCGTAGCGGTCGACCATCTCGTCGCGGGTCGGGAAGCCCGGCTCCAGGCTCGGCCCCGCGGTGGTGGCCTCGACGTCGTCGCCGGGCTGCTGCCACGAGGCGATCAGCCACCCCAGGTCCGCCAACGGGTCGCCCAGGGTCGCCAGCTCCCAGTCGAAGACGGCGAGCACCTCGCCGTCGTCGTCGAATGCCATGTTGCCCGGCCGGCAGTCGCCGTGCGCGATCCCGTTGGCCTGCGGGGGCACGTGCGCGGCCAGCGCGTTGTGAACCCGGTCCAGGGTATCCAGATCGGGCGCGCCGGACTGGTGCACCTGCCGCTTCCAGCGGCGCAGCTGGCGCTCGATGTAGCCATCCCGGCGAGCCACGTCGCCCAGCCCGACCTCGTCCGGGTCGACTCCGTGCAGCGCGGCCATCACCTCGACGACGGCCTCCCCGGCGCGCCGGCGCGCCGGTGCGGACAGCCGCCGGGCCGCCTGCTGGTCGGCGAGGACGACCCCGTCGACGAAGCCCATCACGTAGAAGTCGGCGTCGGCGACGTCGCGGTCGTCGCAGAACGCGAGCGGCTGTGCCACCGGCACGGCGGTCGGCGCCAGCGCGACGAGGAAGCGCCACTCCCGGCCCATGTCGTGCGCGGTACTGAGCACCCCGCCGGTGGGCGGACGTCGCAGCGCGCGGGCCACCCCCGCGGCGTCGGTGACACGGTAGGTGAGGTTGGAGCGGCCACCGGAGACGAGCGAGAAGGTCACCGGCGCGCGGAGCCCGTCGACGTGCTCGACGAGCCACGGGGTCACCCCGGCGGGCTCGATGCCCGGCAGCCGGACCTCAGCGGCCGACATAACGGGGCTCCCGCTTCTCCAGGAACGAGCGCACACCCTCCCGGTGGTCCTCGGTGGTGAACAGCTCGCCGAGCGTGGCCGATACCCAGCTGCCCAGCCCCGACCAGTCCGGGTCCAGGGCGCGACGCAGCCCCTCCTTGAGCGCGGCGACGGCCAGTGGCGGGTTGGCCGCGATCCGGCCGGCCAGCTCCAGGGCAGCGCCCAGCAGTTCGGCGTCGTCGACGGTCCGCCCGACCAGCCCGATGCGCTGCGCCTGCTCGGCGTCGATCACGTCGCCGGTGAACAGCAGCTCGGCCGCCCGCTCCCGGCCGACCAGCTGCGCCAGCCGCCCGATGCCTGCGACGTCGCTGCACAGCCCGCGCTTGACGAACAGCTCGCCGAAGCGGGCGCTGCTGCCGGCGATGCGCAGGTCGGCGAACAGCGCCAGCTCCATGCCCCAGCCGACCGCGGGCCCGTTGACGGCCGCGATCACCGGGACGTTGGTGTGCAGCAGCGCCTCCGCCGCCGGGGTGAGACGCGGCTGCGGTCTCGGGGGCGCCGAGCCCGCGTCGTCACCGCCGAACACCTCCCGCACGTCGTCGCCGGAGCAGAACGAGCCGCCCGCACCGGTGATCACCAGCACCCGTGCGGTGGTACCGCGTACCGCGTCCTCGAGCTCGCGGTAGGTCTGGCGGCGCAGCGCGTTGCGCACGTCGGGCCGGTTCAGCGTCACGACACCCACGTGGCCATGGCTGTCGTAGCTGATGTCGGTGTACATCGATCTCCTAACCTGCGGCGACGGTCGACGCGATCTGGTCGCGCAGGTCGCGCTTGAGCACCTTGCCGGTCGTGGTCCGGGGCAGCGGCTCGTGCCAGAACACGACGTGTGACGGCACCTTGAACGACGCCAGCCGCGTCGCGACGTGCTCGCGCAGGTCCTCGGCGCCGGTGGTGGCACCGTCGTGCAGCCGGAGCACCGCCGCGACCTCCTCGCCGAGTGCTGCGTGCGGCAGGCCGACGACGGCCGCGTCGGCGACGTCGGGATGCTCGAACAGCGCACCCTCCACCTCCACGCAGTAGACGTTCTCACCGCCTCGGATCACGACGTCCTTGCGTCGGTCGACCACGTAGACCCAACCGTTGCGGACATGGCCGAGGTCGCCGGTGTGAAACCAGCCGTCGGTGAACGCGGCCGCGGTGGCATCCGGGTTGTTCCAGTACCCGCGCACGACGTTGGGGCCACGGAACCACAGCTCGCCGATCTCGCCCTCGGCCGTGTCCGCTCCCGTGCCCGGGTCGACGATCCGCAGGTCTGCACCGGGCTGACAGCGGCCGACGCTGTCCGGGTGGGTCACGTAGTCCGATCCGGTGTTGCTGACGACCGCGGACGTCGTCTCGGTCAGCCCGTAGCCGTTGGACGGCGCCACGGCGGAGGCGAAGGTGGTGTCGACCCGGGACACCAGCTCGGGCGGGATCGGCGCGCCGCCCATGCTCAGCCCGGCGAGGGTCGTCAGGTCGTCGGGATGCTCGGTGGCAGCCTCGACGAGCTGGCGCATCAGCGTCGGCACGCCGGCCGCGCTCGCCAGCTGCTCCCGCGCGATCAACCGCCGCGCCTCGTCGGCGTCCCACCGGTACATGGTGACCATCTTGGTGCCCGTCAGGGCGGCGAAGCACAGCATCGTGATGCCGGCGATGTGGAACATCGGGAAGGTCAGCAGCACGCCCGGCTGCGGCTCGTCCGGCCCGGGCGGGTCGGGTGCGACGCCCCCGTTGGCCACGATCGCGCTGACGGTCGCGCCCAGCAGGGTGTTGTGCATGTTGGTGCAGTGGTTGCGGTGGCTGCCGATCGCGCCCTTCGGCCTGCCGGTGGTGCCCGAGGTGTAGAGGATCGTGGCGTCGTCCTCGGGCGCGACGGTGACCTCGGGCAGTTCCGCGTCCGGGCCCAGCGAGTCCACCAGGTCGCGCCAGCTGCGCACCCCGTCGGGAGGCTGCGACCCGCCGCGCACCTCGACGACCGGCGCGGCGAGCTCGGCGAGGTGCGGCTGCAGGATCGCCACCCGCTCGGCGTCGGCGAAGACCAGCGTGGCACCGGAGTCGGCCACGGCGTAGCGCAGCTCGGGGCCCGTCCACCAGGCGTTGAGCGGCACCGCGATCAAGCCGGCTGCCTGGATCGCCCAGAACAGCGGCCCCCATTCCGGGTAGTTGCGCATGGTGATCGCCACCCGGTCGCCTCCGACCAGCCCGTACTCCTGCCGCAGGCACCGGGCGAGCCCGGCCACCAGCCGGTAGTGGTCGGCGAACGTCAGCCGGTCGTCACCGTAGACCAGGTAGTCCCGGTCGCCGAACTGGCGGCTGGCCTCCAGGATGTCGCGCAGCGTCCGGGGCTGCCCGGTGTAGACGCGCATCGGGATGCCGTTCACGGTGCGCTCGGCGACCTCGAAGTCGCCGCCCGGAGCGGTCAGCTGCGCGATGAACGGCGCTCGCGGGCTCTCGTCCAGAGTGCTCACCACTGGTACCTCGTCTCTCACACCGGGAAGTTCAGTCGCAGGCCCGGGCAGTGCCACCTGGTGGCGTAGAGCTTGCCCCGGCCCGAGGAGGTGATGAACGCGGTCCGCAGGTCCGGACCGCCGAAGCAGATGTTGGTGACGAACACGTCGTACTCCGGGGTCTGGACCACGTCCTTGAGCCCGCCGTCGGGGCCGAGGATGCTGATCCCGCCGGTGACCAGCGTCGCCACGCAGACATCGCCCTCGGAGTCGACCGCGAGCGAGTCCAGCAGCTGGAAGCCCTCGAAGCCGTGCAGCAGCGTGGCTCCGCCCGGTCCGAGTGCGCCGGCCGCCTGCCGGAGCCGGCCCGGTGCGTCGATGTCCCACCACCACACCCGCCCGGGGCCGGTCTCGGCCACGTAGACCCGGGATCCGTCCGGCGACAGGCCCACGCCGTTGGGCTGGGTCAGCGGGTGCACGAGCTCCTCGATCCGCGAACCGTCGACCGTGGCGTAGTACAGTCCGCCGGTGTCGGACTCGCGGTCGCGGCTCTTGCCGAGGTCGGTGAAGTAGAAGCCACCCTCGGCGTCGAACACGATGTCGTTCGGGCCGCGCAGCGGCCGTCCGTCGACCGACGTGTAGAGGTCGGTCACCGCGCCGTCGAGGGTGACGCGCTGGATCCGTCCCCCGAGGTAGTCCGCAGGCTGGTGGCCGGGGGCGGTCATCCCGTCGCGCTCGTGCCACTCGAACCCGCCGTTGTTGCACACGTAGACCGCGCCGTCCGGACCGACGGCCGCGCCGTTGGGTCCCCCGCCGCAGTCGGCCACCACCGAGACGGTCCCGTCGGTGCCGACCCGGGACAGCGTGCCCCGTTGGATCTCCACCAGCAGCACCGATCCGTCGTCGAGCGCGATCGGACCCTCCGGGAACTGCAACCCGCTGCTGACCTCGCGGAACGCCCCGCCGTCCTCGGCCATCCGTTTCGCTCCCTTCTGGTCGATCGTTCGTTCGAAAACTAGGACTGGGCCGACCCGCTGTCAACGCTCGGTGCGGCCGGGGTCGGCGCCGGTGCGGCCCCGGCACCGAGCTGTGCCCGCAGCTCCCGCTTGAGCACCTTCCCGACGGTGTTGCGGGGCAGCTCGTCGACCAGCATCACCCGCCGCGGGCACTTGTACCGGGCCAGCCGCCCGGTACAGAACTCGATGATGTCGCGCTCCGCGGGCTCCTCCCCCGCCCGCGGCTCGACGACCGCGACCACCAGCTCGCCCCACAGCTCGTCGGGTTGGCCGACGACCGCCGCGGCCCCCACCGCGGAGTGCTGGTGCAGCACCTCCTCCACCTCCCGGGAGTAGACGTTCTCCCCGCCGGACAGGACCATGTCCTTCTTGCGGTCGACGATGTAGAAATAGCCGGCGTCGTCGCAGCGGGCCATGTCGCCGGTGTGCAACCAGCCGTCCCGCAGCGCCTCCTCGGTCGCGTCCGGCCGGTTCCAGTAGTGGGTGAGCACCTGCTCGCCGCGGACGACGAGCTCGCCCACCTCGTTGCGGGCCACGTCGTTGCCGTCGTCGTCGACGATCCGTACCGCCGACAGCGCCATCGGCTTGCCGATCGACTCCAGCAGCTCGGTGCGTCCCTGTGCCGCGGCGACGTGGTCGGCCATGGAGTGGATCATGACGTTGCCGCCCAGCTCGGTCATCCCGAAGCCGGTCTGGAAGCCGGCCGAGGGGAACCGCTGCATCGCCTCCCGCAGCACCTGTGCGGGCATCGGCGCCGAGCCGTATCCGATCCGGGTGATGCTCGAGGTGTCGTAGCGGTCGATCGCCGGATGGCGCAGCAACATCGCCAGCATCGTCGGGGCCCCCGTGATCGACGTGATCCGCTTGTCCTGCACCAGGGCCAGGAAGGCCTCCGGGTCGTAGCGCCGCATCAGCACGAGGGTCTGCGCCTGCAGGTGCGAGACCAGCACCGCGTAGCCGGCGATGTGACACAGCGGCCAGGGGAACAGCGAGCGCACCGGGCCCGGTTCGGAGGAGTCCCAGCTGATCGCCGAGTTGCAGACCGCGGTGGTGACGTTGCGGTGGCTCAGCGCCGCGCCCTTCGCCTTACCGGTGGTGCCGGAGGTGTAGAGCAGCCAGGCCAGCGACTCGTCCGAGGTGTCCGGCTCGGTCGTCGGCGAGCCCTCGAACAGGCTCGCGAACGGCACCGTCCCGGCGGCCCCGCCATCGCTGCCGTCGACGCACACCATCGTGTGGATCGACTCGACGCCGGCGCTCGCGGTCCTGCTGGTCTCGAGATAGGCCTGCTCGGTGATCAGCACGGTGGGTCGCGAGTCGTCCAGGATGTCGGCCACCTCGCGAGCGGAGAGCCGGTAGTTCAGGAACACCAGGCCCATGCCGGCCAGCGGCACTCCGTAGTAGGCCAGCACGTACTCGATGCAGTTCTCGCTCAGGATCGCCACCCGGTCCCCGGGTTCGGCGATCCGGCGCAACCCGTTCGCCAGCCGGCAGACCTGCTCGTAGAGCTGCTGGTAGGACAGCTGCCGGTCGTCGAAGACCAGTGCCGTGGCGCCGGGCTCGCGGCTGGCCGAGAACTGCAGCAGGTCGCTGATCTTCATGTGATCACCGTCCTCGGTGTCGTGCGGTTACCGGCGGCAGCCGGCTGCGCCGCCTCCCGCAGCTGCCGCTTGAGGATCTTGCCGGAGGCGTTCTTGGGAAGTTCGGCGATGAAGCGGTAGACCTTCGGCTTCTTGTACGAGGCGAGGTGGCGGCTGCACAGCTCGGTCAGCTCCTCGGGGAGGGGTGGCGCATCGGTTGCCGCCACCACGACCGCGCAGACGTTCTCGCCCCACTTCTCGTCGGGCAGGCCCACCACGGCCACCTCGGCGACGCCGGGGTGGCGGTAGAGCACCTCCTCGACCTCGCGGCTGTAGACGTTCTCGCCGCCGGTGACGATCATGTCCTTCTTCCGGTCGACGACGCTGACGAAGCCCTCCCCGTCGACGGTGCCCATGTCGCCGGTGTGGAACCACCCGCCGGCGAAGACCTCCGCGGTGGCCTGCTCGTTGCGCCAGTAGCCGGCCGTGACCTGGTCGCCCCGCACCACGATCTCCCCGACCTCGCCCACGGCCACGTCGGCCATCGCGTCGTCGACCACGCGCACCACGGCCAGCGGCATCGGACGGCCCGCGGCGCCGAGCAGCTCGGGCGCCGACTCCGCGGCCCGTTCGTGAGTCGGCCCGTCGAGGAACAGCACGTTGCCGCCGAGCTCGGTCATGCCGAACCCCTGGTTGAACCGCGCGGAGGGGAACCGGGCCATACCGCGCCGCAGGATCTCGACGGGCATCGACGACCCGCCGTAGGCGATGACCTGCAAGCTGGAGGTGTCGTAGCGGTCGGCGGCCGGGTGCGCCAGCACCATGCTCAGCATCGTCGGAGCCAGCGGCGTGTGCGAGACCCGGTGCCGCTCGACGCAGGCCAGGAAGTCCTCGGGGTCGAAGGACCGCCGCAGCACCAGCGTGGACCCGCGCAGCGCATAGCCGAGCACGCCGTAGCCGGAGACGTGGCACAGCGGGAACGGCATCAAGCAGGTGTCCCCGATGCCCGGCGCGGATTCGATCATCCAGCTGGTCAGCGACGTCAGCAGGTTGCGGTGGGTGAGCATGGCGCCCTTGGGCCTGCCCGTCGTACCCGAGGTGTAGATCAGCCACGCGAGGTCGTCCTCGGAGCCGCGCGGGGGTTCGTCCGGCGGTGCCTGCGCCAGCGCCTGCTCGTAGCCGAGGTCGCCCGCCACCGGTTCGCCGTCCTCGGTGCAGATCACCGTGGCCAGTTCGGGAAGCCGGTCGCGCAGCTCGAGCATCGGCACGAGGTAGCGCGGCTCGGTGATCAGCACCCGGGCACCGGAGTCGACCAGGATGTAGGCGATCTCCTCCGGGTGCAGCCGGTAGTTGATGAAGGTCAGCGCCATGCCCGCCATGGGGACGCCGTAGTAGGCCTCGACGAACTCGGGGCGGTTCTCGGCGAGCACCGCCACCCGGTCCCCCGGCCCGGCCATCGTGCTCAGCGCGGCGGCGAGCCTGCCCGCCCGACGGCGCAGCTGGGTGTAGGTCGTGGTGCTGCCCTCGAACAGCAGCGCGTCGGAGTCGGGGAACTGCCGCGCCCCGTAGTCGATGACGTCGCCGAGCAGCATGGTCGATCACTCCTCCCCGCTTCGGGTCAGGCGGGATGGGACAGGTAACGGGGGTTGGCCACGGTGAGCCGGTCGGTGACGTCCGCCCGCACGGCGCCGATCACGGCAGGGTCGGCCGGGTCCACCGCCCCCGAGCGGATCGCAGCGGCCAGCGCGGCATCGTCGGGCATGCCCAGCGTGGCCAGCCGGTCGCGGTGGGAGCGTTCCTGCTGCTCGCCGAGCAGCAGCTCCCGCTCGACGATGTCCAGCACGTTGGCCGCCACTCGGCCGTGGAACCCGAGCCGCCCTCCCGTCGGCTGCACCTCCGACCGCAGGAACTCCCCGACCGCCTCGACCAGCTCCCGCATCGACGGCCTGCCGTGCATGCCCGGCTCCGCCGGCTGCCCACCGCCCGCAGTGCCCTCGGCGGACTCGGCGGACTCGGCGGACTCGGCGGCCGGTGGCGGCGCGACTCCGAGCGCGAGCAGCAGATCGTGCTCCTGCTCGCACACCCGCCGACCGACCGCCGCGAGCTCGACCGACCGGGTCTCCCCGCTGAGGTGCCGCTCGGCCTGGCCGCGGCAGCCCACCGCCCACCATGCGGTGCCGTAGACCTCCCACCAGTGCACCGCGTCCGGGTCCGGCGTGGCGCCGGCCACCTCGGCGTACCCGTCGAGCAGCTCGTCGCGGGTGCCGAAACCGCCGACCGGCAGTGACGAGGCGAAGCGCCACGCCTTGACGCACAACCAGCCGAGATCCTCGCGGGGATCGCCGCGATGGACCCGTTCCCAGTCCAGCACCGCGCGCAGTCCGGTGGGGTCGACGATGAGGTTGCCGTTGCGGAAGTCGCCGTGCACCACGGTGTCCTCGACCCCTGCCGGCCGGTGCTTGTCCAGCCACCGCAGCCCGACCTCCAGCGACGGCAACGGCTCACACAGCTCCTCGTAGCGGGCCATGAGGTGCTCGAGCGGGTCGTGGCGCGGCAGCCCCGGCACCGCCGACGGCGGGATCCGGTGGATCCGGGCCGCCACCCGGCCGAGTTCGCGGGCCATCGTCGCGCGGGCAGGTTCGAACTCGGGTTCCCGCAGCAACCGCCGCGGGATCGTCTCGCCGTCCACGTGCGACGTCAGCACGTACGGCGCGCCGAGCACGGTGTCGTCGATGCTGTGGTCGATCAGCCGCGGCACCGGGACATCGGCCGCCTCGGCGGCCTGGATCACGGCCGCCTCCCACGCCATGGCCTCGGGGCGGCCATGCCCCGGCGGGTCCCGGCGCAGCACCAGCCGCTGCGGCGAACCGGCACCCGGCCGGGCCTCGAAGGCCCAGGTCTGCCGGCTGGCGCCGCCGCTGAGCTGGTGCAGCCCGGCGATGTCGACCGGCGCGTAGAGCACCGCGCCGAGCCGACCGCGCAGCAGCTCGGCCAGCTCCTGTGCCGCCGCGTCCTCACCCATCAGCGCCACCCCCGGTTGAGGGTCGTGAGTGGCGATGCGAGCCCTGGCTCGCCGCCGGCCAGCACGGCCACTCACGGGCAGCTAGGCCGCACCGACCAGGTCGAGAGCCAGCACCTGGTAGCGCTGCGCGATCTCCTCGCGGGTCAGCGGACCCTCCGGGTGGTACCAGCTGGCGACTCCGGTGCACATCACGACCACCGCCCTGGACGCCTCTTGCGGGTACTCGGTCCGGAAGGCACGTCGCTGCGTCCCGTCGCTGACCACACCGTCGAACATCCGTTGCTGCTGCTGGCGCTTGGCGAGGTGCTCGCTGCGGACCGGTTCCTCCAACCCGCGCACCTCGCTGGTGCCGAGCAGGGTCCCGCGCTGGTCCTCCAGGTGAAACAGCACGTGGACCGCGACGAGAGCCCGCAGCCGGTCGGGGGGGTCGTCCCCCGCCGACTGCAACGCCGTGCGGGTCCGGCTCAGCAGCTCCTCGATGCCCCGGTCCATGATCGTCGCCAGCACGTCGTGCTTGGACGAGAAGTGGTGATACAGCGCCGCCGGGCTCAGGCCCGCCCGCTCCGCGATGTCGCGCACCGAGGTCCCGTGGTAACCGTGCTCGGACATGACCTCGATGGATGCGGCGAGGATGATCTCCTCGCCGGTCGCCCGCCGACCGGCGATCGGGATCGGCCCGGTCCGCCGGACGGGGCGCCCGGAGTGCGTCGGTATCATCACGACACGTCACTTTATCGCCAGCGGATTGATCGGCGACCCGACCGCGCGGCGGAACTTGATGGGCGGGGCGCAGCAGAAGAAGTCGTACCGACCGTCCGCGGCGCAGTCCTCGCTGAGTTCCTCGAAGTCGAGGATCTCGCCCAGCGTCATCCCCATGTCGCGGATCAGCACCATGTGTACCGGCAGCAGCTCGCCGTCGACCTCGCCCGGCAGCACCTCGATCGCCCAGTTGTCCGAGCAGACGGCGGCCACCTCGTGCGCCGACAGCCACTCGCAGCAGGCGAGGCCGAGACCCGGCTCTCCCGCCATGAAGCCGGCCGCGTCGGAGTCGGTGAGGAACTTGCGACGCCACCCGGTGCGGACCGCGACGATGTCGCCCGGCTGCACCCGCATCCCCTGTCGCGCCAGCGCGCCGTCGAGGTCGTCGGGCGTGATGACATCGCCCATCTCCAACCAGTCGACGCCCCGGTACCGGGCCACGTCGATGAGGACGCCGCGGCCGGTCACGCCCTTGGCCTGCGCGTCGATGGCGCAGTGCTTGGCGCCGTGCGGGCCCACCGCCGAAGCCGGGAAGCCGTTGTAGAGGTGATCGTCGTAGTAGACGTGTGCCAGCCCGTCCCATTGCGACGCGCTCTGCAGCGGCATGAACACGTAGTCGGCGTAGTGGAAGGCGCCGGGGAAATGTTCCTGGTCACCCCCGGTCTCCGACATCAGCAGGACCGGATTGATACGGCCCCCGCCGGGCTGCGGGCCGTCGGCGCCGAACGGTATCCCGAGATCGAAGACCTTGCCCGTGCTGATGCAGCCGGCGGCCGCGACGATGCGCTCGGCGGTGAGCAGGTTGGTGGTTCCCCGCTCGTCGCGCTCGTCGCCGTTATCCCATCGGCCCCAATTGCTGAGCCGTCTCCCGATTGCGCGGAAATCTTCCATGGCGTCTCCCGGACGAAATCTGCTCTCTGGTGTGTCGGTGCCGCGGTGTCGGGGTGGCTCACTCCGTTGCGGTGGCGCGGCGCGGGCCGGCGAAGCCGAACAGGTAGCCCGCCACCTTGCGCATCTGGATCTCCTCCGAGCCCTCGGTGATCCGGTAGCGGCGGTGGTGGCGGTAGATGTGCTCGAACGGCATGTGCCTGCTGTAGCCGAGCCCGCCGTGCACCTGCATCGCGCGGTCGGCCGCCTCGCACACCAGGCGGTTGGCGCGGTAGTTGCACATCGACACCTTGTCGCTGATCGCCATGTGGTCGGTCCGGTCGAGCTCCCATGCCGTCTTGCGCACCAGGTTGCGCAGCAGCTCGGCATCGGTCGCCAGCTCGACCAGCGGCCACTGGATCGCCTGCCTGCCGGCCAGCGGCTCGCCGAAGGTGACGCGGTCGCGGGCGTACTCGACGCTGCGGTCGATGCAGAACTGCGCGGCGCCGACACCGGAGGCCGCCTGCCGGATCCGGTTCTCGTGCACGAACTGCTGGGCCAGCACCAACCCGCCACCGACCTCGCCGAACACCGCCGAGCCGGGGACACGCACGTCGTGCAGGCTCACCTCGGCGTGGTCGGTCGGCATGTTGAACGTCCACCAGTGGAAGTCGACCGAGAAGCCCGGGCTGTCGGTGGGCACGATGAACGCCGTGATGCCCCGACCGTCACCACCGCTGCCCGACGTCCGCGCGAAGATCACGTCGTGGGTGGCGGAGTGCAGCCCGGAGTTGAACCGCTTGTTCCCGTTGATGATCCAGTCGTCACCGTCGGGGACCGCGGTGGTCTGCATCCAGGTCGCGTCGCTGCCGTGGTCGGGCTCGGTCAGCCCGAACGCCAGCCGCTTCGTGTGAGTGATCACGCCCTCGAGGAACTCCTCTTGCTGGCTGCGGCTACCGGACGCGAGGAGCATGTGGACGATCGGGAAGTTGCCGACGATCGACGCCTCGTTCTGCAGGTCGTTGTGCAGCCCCAGGCCCTTGGTCGCCAGGTGCTCGCGAATGACCGCCATGTCGAGATTGGAGCCGTCCGAGCCGCCGACCTCTTTCGGCAATCCATAGCGCAACCAACCCGCGCGATCGGCTCGGGAGAACATCTCGCGCAGCAGCGCCTCCCACTCCGGCCGCGGGGTGCCGCCCGCCTCGAAATCGGTGCGCGCGAACTCACGTCGATGGTCGAAGAAACGCTCGTTGTCGTCCTGCTCCTGCAGCGGTCGGATCTCCTTCTCGATGAAGGTGTCCAGCTCCGAGAGGCGCTGCACCAACTCCATCGGCAACTCGAAGTCCATACGCTCCCCAATGACATCGCTTCGGCCTAAACGCTTGTTCAGCTACGATGACAGCACGACCGGAGTGCCGAGCACAAGAGGGAGGACGCAGATGCGCGAGATCCACTACGAGGTGGCGGGCGGCATCGCGACGCTGACGATCGACCGCCCGGACAAGCGGGGCGCGATGACCTACGCGATGCTCGATGCCTTCTCCGACGGGATCCGCCGGGCGAGCGAGGACGACGACGTCCGGGTCCTGCTCGTGACCGGCAGCGGCGGCAGCTTCTGCGCCGGCATCGACCTCGCCGACCTCGCCGGGTGGGACCCGGGCCAGCGCGGCCGGACCGGCGACGCGGCGACCGGGCAGCAGCCACGGGGCATGCTGCTGCACAGCTGCCCCAAGCCGGTCGTCGCCGCCGTCGACGGGCCTGCGGTCGGGATGGGAGCCGAGTTCGCCACCCAGGCCGACCTGCGCATCGCGTCGACCAGAGCCCGGTTCTGCTGGAACTTCGGCCAGCGCGGGTTGGTGCCCGACACGGGCGCCGGGTCGTGGCTGCTCCCGCGCCAGGTCGGGCTGCCCGCGGCGCTGCGGTTGCTCTACACCGGGGACAGCCTGGACGCCTCCGAGGCGCTGTCGCTGGGCTACGTCATCGAGGTGGTGTCGCCCGACGAGCTGACCGCCGCCGCCACCGGGCTCGCGGAGCGGATCGCCGCCGGGTCGCCGTTCGCCGCCCGCCGCACCAAGCAGCTCGTCTACGACGCAGCCGCGCTGGACCTCGACCCACACCTCGAGGCGACCCGGCAGGCGATGGCGGAGTGTTTCGCCTCCGAGGACCACGCCGAGGGCGTCGCCTCGTTCCTCGAACGCCGTCCGGCGGTGTTCACCGGCCGGTGATGGGCGCTGCCGCGGGCCCGCCCGGTCCATGAGCCGCGGGCCCGCCCGGTCCATGAGCTCGACGCCGCAGGGGTTGTCGACGCGGCGGAGCCCCACCGCGTCCAGTTCACGGACACCGCCGGCTATGCCACCTGCTCGCGGAGCCTGAACTTCTGGACCTTGCCCGAGGCGTTGCGGGGCAGCGAGTCCACCACGACCAGCGACGTCGGCTTCTTGTAGGACGCCAGCCGCTGCCTGCAGTGCTCGATGACCTCCTGCTCGGTCGGCGGAGCCGCCGCGTCGGCGGGCACTACGACGGCGCACGGCGTCTCGACCCATTTGGGGTGCGGCACGCCGATCACCGCGATCTCGGCGACCTTGGGGTGGGAGTCGATCGCGGCCTCCACCTCGGCGCAGTAGATGTTCTCCCCACCAGAGACGATCATGTCCTTGGTCCGGTCGACGACGCGGATGAAGCCCTCGTCGTCGGCCACGCACAGATCACCGGAGTGGAACCAGCCGCCGGCGAAGGACTCCTCGGTGGCCTCCGGCTTGCGCCAGTACCCCTGCATCACCGTCGGCCCGCGATAGACGATCTCGCCGACCGCTCCGGTGGGAACCTCGCTGCCCTCGCTGTCGACGATCCGGGCCTCGACGTTGACCACCGGCTTGCCGACCGAGCCCATCTTGCGCACGGCGTCCTCGCCGCGCAGCGCGCAGGTCACCGAACTCATCTCGGTCTGCCCGAACATGTTGTAGTTGGGCACCCCGGGGAAGGTGTCGGCCATCGTCTGCAGCACGGAGGGTGGCGCGACGGACGCGCCCCAGGAGATCCTGCGCAGCGCCAGCTTGCGGTCGGCCACCCCGGGGACGGCGCAGATGTCGCGCCACTGGGTCGGCACGAAGTAGCAGGACGTGACCTGCTCACGTTCCAGCAGATCCACCACCTCACCGGCGTCGAAGCCACCGGAACCGAGGATGATCGACGTGCCACCGACCATCAGGTAGAACAGGACCCCGTTGAGCCCGCCGATGTGGAACAGCGGCAGCCCGGACAGCCATACCTCGTCGTCGCCCGAGATCCCCTGCGGGATCATGCAGTTGGTGCTGTTGGTCACCAGGTTCTGGTGCGACAGCACGGCACCCTTGGGCCGCCCGGTGGTGCCCGAGGTGTACATGATGAACGCGGGGTCGGTCTCCGGCACGTCGATGTCCAGCGGCGCCGGGTCCACCCCGGCGAGCGCCTGCTCGTAGTCCTCGGCGCCCGGGCCCGCCTCGGCCACCGCCCCACCGGTGGCGAGCACGGCGGTCAGGCCCTCCAGCCCGCGGCGCGCGGTAGCCGACGTGGCGGCCAGGTCGGAGTCGACCAGCAACGCCGACGGTTCGGCGTCGGACAGGATGTAGGCCACCTCGTCGGCCACCAGCCGAAAGTTGACGGGTACCGCGATCGCGCCCAGCCGGCAGGCCGCGAGGTAGGACTCGACGACCTCGAGTCGGTTGAACATGTGCACCGCCACCCGATCGCCGCGCTGCACCCCGCGATCCTGCAATGCCCGGGCGAGCCGGGTCACCCGCTCGTCGGTCTC
Source organism: Pseudonocardiaceae bacterium (assembly GCA_009379815.1). Classification (GTDB taxonomy): domain Bacteria; phylum Actinomycetota; class Actinomycetes; order Mycobacteriales; family Pseudonocardiaceae; genus WHSY01. The sequence goes on along the minus strand of WHSY01000007.1, from coordinate 49,053 downwards.
GGCGTAGCTGCGCCGCTCGTCGCGGTAGCTGAAGGCGATCCGATCCGGGTGCAGCCGGGCGGCCCGCGCCAACTGCTCACCATGAGACATGCGCCGAGCCGCCGCCACGGTGGTCGAATCGGTCGTCTCGGTCATCGCCGACATGCAGTTTCCTCCCGTCGCATTGTTCTGAACGCTCGTTAAGAAGCCTAGGGCGCTGGCGCGGGATCGGCAACGCTCCGGGCCGTCGCACATCGCGGCGCATGCCGTGCAGGCGCCCTTCGTCGCGGTGCCGCTTCAGTCCCGAGCCGACTCCGCGCCGGGGGCGTCGGCCCCATACAGCCGGCGTGCCTGGTCGGGGCGGGGACTGACGAAGACGCCTTCCGCCTCGACCAGGGCAGTCTCCGGTTCGGCCTCGGTCGCGATCGCGCCCGCAGTGGTGACCTTCCCGTCCTCGTCGGCGACGACGCGACCGGTCAGCCGCAGCGGCGTCTGCAGCGGCACGGGGCTCCGGTACCGCAGCGACAGCGACACCGTCAGACCGGCTCGGCCGGTACTGGCGAAGTTCGCGTGGCCGAGTACGTGGTCCAGCAGCATGGCGCTGACCCCGCCGTGCGCCCAGCTGCGCGGTCCCTCGTAACCGAGTCCCAGCGTGCACGTGCCGATCACGACGTCACCGTCGGTCCGGGTCCGCAACGGGGGCGCCATCGGATTCCCGGGCCCCGCCACCGGGTTGTAGAAGCGCGCCCCTCGCCCGGCCTCGTCCACGTCCGGGGCCTCGAACCGGCCTCGCCGGTCGGCGGACAGCTGTGCCACGACGTCGCGCACCCGCGCCGCGACCGCGCGCAGCACCGGCGCGGGCGCCGTCGTGCTCACTGCCGCGTCCAGCAGCTCGCGCAGGCTCTCGGCCAGCTCGACGACCGCACGCCGCCGGACCCGCGGTCCGGTCGCATCGGATTCGCTCGACGCGCCAACTGATCGAACGATCGGCAGCTCATCCACGACCGGATCCTCGCCCGGGCGATCACGGCGCGTCAATCGTGCCCAGGGCGGCTGTGACACGTGACAGTCAGCCTTGACTCTCAGACTGGCCGAGTCCTAGCGTCCGGGCCGACACGCTGCGCCAGCCCTGGCGTTGGGCGAACCCGCGGCCGTTCCGCGGGACGCCACCCCTGCCGCGCAGCGACCGGAACGATGCGGGAGGCAGCGTGAGCGAGGCGGCCGAGCACCGGGTGACCTGTGCCGTCACCGACGGTGTCGCCGATGTGCGGTTGAACCGGCCCGACAAGCACAACGCACTCGATCCCGCCATGTTCGACGCCCTCGTCACCACCGGCGTGCGGCTGAGCGAGGACCAGCGGGTGCGGGCGGTGGTGCTGTCCGGTGCCGGCCGCAGCTTCTGCTCCGGGCTCGACTTCGCCAGCTTCCAGGCGATGGCCGAGCCCGGCCGGCTGCCGGATGAGCTGCGAGCCCCGGCGCAGGCGCTCGGCCCGGCACGTGCCCTCGGCCAGCAGGCTGCCTACGTCTGGACGGCGCTGCCGGTGCCGGTGATCGCCGCCGTACACGGCGCCGCGTTCGGCGGGGGCTTGCAGGTCATGCTGGGCGCCGACATCCGTATCGCCGCTCCCGACGCGACGCTGTCGGTGATGGAGATCCGATGGGGCCTGATCCCCGACATGACCGGCACCCAGCTACTTCCGGAGCTGGTCGGCCGGGACGTCGCCAAGGAGCTCACCTTCACCGGGCGGCAGGTCAGCGGCGAGGAAGCAGCCGCACTCGGTCTCGTCACCCAGGCGGCGTCCGACCCGTTCGACGCGGCGTGCCGGCTCGCCACCGAGATCGCGTCGAAGAGCCCGGATGCCATCCGGCGCTCCAAGCAGCTGCTCGACGCGGCCGGTCGAGTCAGCCTGGACGAGGGCTTCGACGCCGAACAGCACGCCATCCACGCGCTGATCGGCACCCCGAACCAGGTCGAAGCCATTGAGGCCAACCTCGCCCGACGGCCACCGCAGTTCGCCGACCCCAGGCCCGGAGACCGACCCCCATTCCGGTGACTGACACCCGCTCAGGCGTTGACCTCCCGGACAGCGACGCCGTCGAGCTGTGGACCGGTGGTGTGGAGGTGGCAGGCGACCTCGCCGGAGCCCACGACCGGGCTGGGCAGCGGGGCGACGGTGCGACAGATGTCCATCACATAGGGACAGCGGGTGTGGAAGCGACAGCCTGGCGGGATGTGGGACGGGTCCGGCGGGTCACCGGTGAGAACGATCCGTTCGCGCCCTCGTTGGGTCGCCGGGGACGGGATGGGCACCGCGCTGAGCAGCGCCTCGGTGTACGGGTGTGCCGGCGCACCGAAGACCCGGGCGGCGTCGCCGTGCTCGACGATCTGACCGAGATACATGACAGCGACGCGGTCGGAGATGTGGCGCACGACGGAGAGGTCGTGGGCGATGAACAGGTAGGTGAGGCCGGACTGCTCGGACAGCTCCTCGAGCAGCCCGATGATCTGGTTCTGGGTGGAGACGTCCAGTGCGCTGACCGCCTCGTCACACACCAGGATCTTCGGGTCGCAGGCGATGGCCCGGGCGATGGTCAGTCGCTGACGCTGACCGCCGGAGAACTCGTGCGGGTAGCGCAGCATGTAGTCGGCAGGCAGGCCGACGCGCCGGAACAGCTCGGCCACCCGGTCGTACTTCTCCGCGCGCCCCAGCCGGTAGTGGACATCGAGGGGTTCACCCACCGAGTCGCGGACGAGCATCGAGGGGTCCAGCGAGGAGTAGGGGTCCTGGAAGACCAGCTGGATCCGGCGCCGGGCAGCGCGCAGCTGGGCGCCCGATAACCCGAGGAGGTCCACGCCCTCGAGAGTGACCGAGCCCGCGCTGGGTTCGACGAGCCGCGTGATGCCGCGAGCGGTGGTCGACTTCCCGCAGCCCGACTCGCCGACCAGTCCGAGGGTCTCGCCGCGGTCGAGCGCGAAGCTGACGCCGTCGACGGCGCGTACCGGGCGATGCCGTCGGAACATCGACGTGCGGGGTGAGAAGCTGACGTGCAGGTCCCGAACATCGAGCAACGGTTCGGCGGTCACCTGATCTCCTCGCGCGGTGGTCATGTGGTCCCCTCGAGGGTCAGCTCGTGGTGGCGCAGACACCTGGTCACGTGCCCCGGTCCGGCCCACTCCAGCGCGGGAGAGGTTCCGGCAGCCACACACTCGTCACGTCGGTAGGAGCACCGTGGGTGGAAGCGGCACCCGGCGGGCATGGCCCCGACCCTGGGAGGCTGCCCGGGGATGCTGACGAGCTCACTCGACGGAAGGTCCATGCGCGGCACGGAGGCGAGCAGACCCTCGGTGTAGGGATGCTCCGGGGACTCGAAGATGTCGTCGATCGACGCCTCCTCGACGATCTGACCGGCGTACATGACCAGCACCCGGTCGCACACGTCGGCCACCACGCCGAGATCGTGGGTGATGAAGATGACCGACATCCCCTGCTCGCGCTGCAGCTCTCGCAGCAGCTCCACGATCTGCGCCTGGACGGTGACGTCGAGCGCGGTCGTGGGTTCGTCGGCGATGATGACATCGGGGCGGCACGCCAGCGCGATCGCGATCATCACCCGCTGCCGCATCCCACCCGAGAACTCGAACGGGTACTGCGTGAACCGCCGCGCCGGGTCGGGCACCCCGACGCGGTCCAGCAGGGCGGTCGCGCGTTGCTTGGAGTCCCTGCGCGAGCAGCCTTCGTGACGCCGCAGCACCTCCGCGATCTGGTCACCGACGGTGAAGGCCGGATTCAAGCTCGTCATGGGCTCCTGGAAGATCATCGCGATCTTCCGGCCGCGCACATCGGACATCTCGCTGCGCGACAGGCTCGTCAGGTCGTGCTCGAGCAGCCGCAGCGCCGTCGCCCCGACCCTGCTCTGCCGCGGCGGCATGAGCCCCGCGATCGCCAGGCAGGTCACGCTCTTGCCCGAGCCGGACTCCCCGACGATGCCCAGGGTCTCGCCGGTGGCCACCGTGAACGACACACCGTCGACGACCGTCGCCCAGCCGTGCTCGGTGAGCACGTCGACCACCAGGTCCTGCACGTCGAGCGTGATCGCCGGAGTCACCGGCTGGATTGACTGCATCAGCGCTCCTTGCGTTCCTCGCGCCCCAGCGCGTCGCGCAATCCGTCACCGAGGGTGATGAAGGTGAGAACGGCGATCGTGATCATGATTCCGGGGAAGATGCCGAGGTAGGGCGATTGGTAGAAGTAGAGGAACCCCTCCCGGATCATGGATCCCCAGCTGGCGTCGGGCGGTTGCACCCCGAGGCCCAGGAAGCTCAGTGAGGACTCCGCGAGCATCGCGAAGCCGACCGTCACCGCCAGCTGCGCCGTCAGCGGGGACAGCGTGTTGGGCAGGATGTGGCGGACGAGGATCATGCGGGTCGACGTTCCGATGCCGCGAGAGGCCTCGACGTAGGTCTCCTCCTTGAGCCCCAGCACGACCCCGCGCACGAGCCGCAGGAACCTGGGGGCGAACACGATCCCCACGGCGAACATCGCATTGCGCAGACTCGGTCCGAGCACCGCCACCAGGCCGATGGCCAGCAACAGCGGGGGAAAGCTCATGACGGCGTCGTTGATGCGCATGACCACCATGTCGAACCGACCACCGACGAAGCCCGAGAGGAATCCCACGGGGGCCCCTGCCACGAAGGCCACGGCGACCGCCAGCAGGACCGCCAGCAGGGACACCCGGGTGGCCACGATCAGCCGGCTGAAGATGTCCCTGCCGAGCTGATCGGACCCGAGCCAGTAGCCGTCGGTGCCCGGGGGCACCAGCACGGCCCGGAGGTTCTGCGCGTTGGGGTCCTGCGGCGTGATCCACGGTGCCACGACGGCGATGAGGATCAGGACGCACAGCACCCCCAGCGCCAGCACCGCAGCCCGGTTGCTGCCGACCCGGCGCCGGAAGTTGCGCCAGCCGCCGCGGCCGTGGACGGCGGCGGGCGGTGTCCCGGGAACTGCCGCGACCGGCTCCGCCACCGTGGCAGCGGATCTCGAGTCGTCGTGCTCAGTCATGCAGCCGCACCCTCGGGTTCAGGTAGCCGTAGGAGAGGTCGACGAGCAGGTTGGCCAGCATGGCGACCACAACGGCGACCAGCACGATTCCTTGCACCACGGGGATGTTTCGCGTCGTGACCGCGGTGATGGCGACCTGGCCCAGACCGGGCAGACCGAAGACCGACTCGACGACGACGGCGCCGCCGAGCAGGAACGTGGTCTGCAGCCCGATGATGGTCACCAGCGGCACGCTGGCGTTCTTCAGCACGTGCTTGCCGATCACCATCCGTGTCTTGAGGCCCTTGGCTCGCGCCGTGCGCACGTAGTCCTGCTGCAGCACCTCGATGACCGAACCGCGCAGCTGCCGGGTGCTCTCGGCGGCGGCCGCGATCCCCAGCGCCGTGGCCGGCAGGATGATGTGCCGCAGCCAGCCGACGGGGTCCTCGGACAGCGGGACGTAGCCGGTGGCCGGCAACCAGCCCAGCGTCACGCTGAACAGCAGCACGAACATCAGCCCGACCCAGAACGACGGCAGCGCGATGCCGACCGAGGAGCCCAACGTGGCGAGCCGGTCGACCCAGGTCCCCCGGCGCAATCCCGCGAGCACCGCCAGCGGGACGCTGATGCACAGCGAGATGACGATGGCCGTCAGCGTCAGCGCGAGCGTGACGGGCAGCGCCTCGGAGATCGACTCGGCCACCGGCCGGCTGGTGAACAGTGAAGTCCCCAGGTCACCCTGCACCGCTCCGGCCACCCAGTCCGCGTACTGCACGAGGAAGGGGTCGTCGAGGCCCAGCCGGTCCCGGACCGCTTCGATCTGCTCGACCGTGGCGTCCTGGCCGGCGATCCGGACCGCCGGGTCCCCAGGGATCAGCAGTACCAGCCCGAACACCATGAAGGTCACCACGACCATCACAGGAACCAGGCTCGCCAGCCGCCACGCCACGAACTTCAGCACGATGCCCTACTTCGTCTTGCCGACGCCCCGGAAGGTGGGCGCGTAGGCGGGCTCGTACCCCTCGGGGAAGATCACCTCGTCGGTCCACGCACTCGGCGGCGTGGCCGCGAACATCGGGATCACCCGCCGCAGCTCCTTCTCCTCCGCGATCATCGTGTGCAGCGCGGGCAGCCGCTGCTGGCGCGTCGCGCCCTCGAGCGCGCTCTGGTACGCGGCGATGAACTCGGGGGAGGTGGTGTTCCACGGGTTGCCGTACTGGCCGGGCAGGTTGTCCTCGTACTGGATGGTGGGGTCGGCGAACGGCGCGCCCATTCCCGGGAAGGCGTCGCCCTCCTCGCGGCCGTAGAACGTCACGGCCGTGGAGGCCGACTCGATGACCCTGGTGTGCGCCGTGATCCCGACCTCGGCGAGCATCGGGACGATGGCCTGGGCGACGGCCCGGTGGTCGTCCAGGGCGGGGACGAGGAACTCGAACTCGAAGCCGTTGGGATAGCCCACCTCGGCCAGCAGCTGGCGGGCGCGCTGCGGGTTGTAGGCGTACTTCGGGTTCTGCGGCGTGATGCCGGGGTGGTAGGCCCAGTGCGACGGGGGCAGGAACTGGGCGACCGCCTTGCCGGCGCCGAAGAAGATGCCCTGCACCAGCGCCTTCTTGTCGATGGCGTGCTCCACGGCCTGGCGCACCCGGTAGTCGTCGAAGGGCGGCCGGCCGGTGTTCATGTAGAACGACATGATCGACAGGCTCTTCGACGGGGCGACGTGCAGGCCCGACGCCTTGGCCTGCTGGGTGTCGGCCGGCAGCAGGTAGGTCATGTCGGCCTGCCCGGTGCGCAGCATGTTCAGCCTCGTCGGCGAGGACTTCTGGACGTAGATCTCGAACTTGTCGACCTTGACCGCGCTCGGATCCCAGTAGTTCTCATTGGCCACGTAGCGGGTGACCTGGCCGGGCACGAACTCGACCAGCCCGAACATCCCCGATCCCACCGGCTGCTGATCCAGATCCGGGTTGTCCATCGCCGCCGGGCTGATCATCGTGCCGTAGCGCCCGGTGAACAGCGCCGGCAGGTTACCGCCGGGACCGTTCAGGTTGATCCGGGCCTTGTACTCGTCGACGACCTCGATTGACTCGATGACCTGCAGGCTGCCGGACAGCGTCGACTCCGCCATGTCGCGCGCCCGCACCAGGTTCGCCTTGACCGCCGCGGCGTTGAACGGTGTCCCGTCCTGGAAGGTGACGTCATCGCGCAGCGACATCGTCACTGCCGAGCCGTCCGGACTGAACTCCCAGGACGTGGCCAGCATGGGCCGCAGCTCACCGTTCGGCCCCTGCTGGATGAGCTGGTCGTAGACCAGGCGCAGGAAGACCATGTCCCACGGGTTCGCCGACGTGTGCGGGTCGAAGGACGACGGGTCCTGCACGAACACGTACCGGAACGTCGCGTTCGGGTCGGGTTCACCGGTCCCGCTCGCGGCGCCACCCTGCGCACCCGACGAGCAGGCCGACGCTGCCATCGCCAGCACGGCCAGCACGGCCAGCAGCCAGCGGCCCCCGGCCCGGGTGTGCGCGCGCCGGCCCCCGCCTCCGGCCAACGCCCTCGCCGACGTCATCGCAACGCTCATCGCAGCCTCCGTGGGAGAGTCGTTCGGTGGGACTCGCCGTGCGGGTGACGGGTCAGTCCGTGAACTGGCCACCGGCGGGGTGCAGCATCTGACCGGTGAAGAACGACGACTCCTCACCGGCGAGGAACAGGCAGGCCGCCGCGATCTCAGCCGGGGTCCCCAGCCGGTGCATCGGGGTGATGCTCATCGCGAAGTCGTATGCCGGCTTGTTGTCCTCGATGCCGTCGACCATCGGCGTGGCGGTGTAGCCGGGCCCCACCGCGTTGACCCGGACCCCGCGAGCGGCCAGTTCCAGGCCCATCACCTTCGTGAGCATCCACACGCCGGCCTTCGACACGCAGTAGGGGGAGGCGCCGGCCAGCGGGATCTTCGCGGCCGAGGACGCGATGTTGACGATCGACCCGCCGGTGCCCTGGGCGAGCATCTGCCGTGCCAGTGCCCGGTCGGTCATCATGACGCCGAGCACGTTGACGTCGATGACGCGCTGGAACACCTCGGTGTCGAGGTTGACGACGTGATTGGCATCGGGCTGCACCTGCGTGGTCTGCACGTTGCTGCGACCTCCCCTGGTCGCGATGCCGGCTGCGGCGATTCCGATGTCGACGTGCCCGAACTCGGAAACACCGGCCGCGACCATCGCGTCGCAGTCGGATTCCTGCGTGGTGTCGGCGGGAACGGAAATGGCACGGCGACCGGCGTCTTTGACCAGTCCGACGGTCTCCTCCCCGGGCTGCAGGTCGGCCACCACGATATCGGCACCCTCCTGTGCGAATCGCACCGCAGTGGCCTGTCCGATACCGCTCGCGCCGCCCGTGACAACCGCGACCTTGTCCTGCAACGCTGCGCCCATAGCCATCTCTCCTCGCCGCCGGGACCGCCCGACCCGCCACTGACAGCCACTCTGGTGGGTGGCGCCGACCAGCGACAATGGCCGTGTGTCCAGGCTCGACGGCGACGAAGTGTGCACCGTCACACGCCGCCGCCACGCGTGTCCGCACGCCGGACGACACCTAGCGAAAAAAGGCCCGAACCCCCGTTCTGGCTCACCCGGGGGTTCGGGCTCGGCCGGGACGCCGTTGTGAATCGACAACGGAACTCACGAGGGGATATGAAGGCCCATCCCGCGCATTCGCCGAGCAGCGGCGTACCCGCCCGCACCGCAGGCGTGGGGAATGAGCGGAACGCGTCAGATGCCGTCGGGCCGGGATGGCCAGGACGGCATGGAGTCCGGGTAATCGCTGCTGACCTGCATCGGGAACCGGGGTGGGCGCTTTTCGAGGAATGCCGTGACCCCTTCGGCCGCATCGGCACCCCTGCCGAGCTCGGCGAGCGCCTTGGAGTCCAGCCGGTGAGCCTCCCAGGGGCTGGGCGACCCGAGCATGCTCCACAGCAGCTGGCGCGACACCGCCACCGAGATGCCGGACGTGTTGTCGGCGATCTCGCGCGCCATCGCGGTGGCCGTGGCGAGCAGCTCGTCGTCGGCGACCACCCGCGAGACCAGACCGCCTTCGCGCGCCTCGGTGGCGTCGAAGACCCGGCCGGTGGCCACCCATTCCATCGCCCGGGAGATGCCCACCACCCGCGGCAGGAACCAGGTCGAGGCGGCTTCGGGAACGATGCCACGGCGGGCGAACACGAAGCCGAACCGTGCGGACTCGGCGGCCAGCCGGATGTCCATCGGCAGCGTCATCGTCACACCGATCCCGACGGCGGGCCCGTTGATCGCCGCGATCACCGGTTTGCGCAGCGCCGCGATCCGCAGCGAGACCATCCCGCCGCCGTCGCGCGGCACCCCGTCGATCTCGCCGCCCCGGTCCCGCAGCGCCCGGCGCGCCTCGTCGGCCGCGCCGGCATCGAAAGTGTCGGCACCACGGCTGAGGTCCGCGCCGGCGCAGAATCCCCTCCCGGCCCCGGTGACGATCACGACCCGGACCTCGTCGTCGGCGTCGGCCTCGTCGCAGGCGTTGATCAGCTCGTCGGCCATCGTCGAGGTGAAGGCGTTCAGTTTGTCCGGCCGGTCGAGCGTGATCGTCGCGATGCCGTCGGCGACCTCGTAGCGGATCTGGGTGTACGTCGCGCCGGTCATGGAAGTCATCGCACCGCCCACCGGCCGGTGAACGTCGGCTCGACGCGGTCCAGGAACGCCTGGAACGCGGCCGGTGCGTCCTCGGTGGCGAAGTTGATCGTCTGCGCGCGAGCCTCGTTCTCCAGCGCCTCCCGGAAGGTCTGGTCCACGCCCTGGTCGAGCAGCGCCTTGCTCTGCGCCAGCGCGACCGGCGGGCCCGCCGCCAGCCGCTGCGCCACGTCGTCGACGAAGGCGTCGAGCTCGTCGGGCGCGGTGACCCAGGTGACCAGCCCGAGCTCGCGTGCCTCTTCGGCGCCGACGAAGTCGGCGAGCAGCGCGAGCCGCTTGGCCTGCTGCAACCCGACCATGCGAGGCAGCAGCCAGGAGCCGCCGAAGTCGAGCGACAGGCCGCGGCGGGCGAAGATCTGCGAGAAGCGGGCCTCGGTGGAGGCGACCACCAGATCGCAGCCGAGCGCGAGGTTCCAGCCGGCACCGACGGCCACCCCGCCGACCTTCGCGACGGTCGGCTTCGACATCTCGTACAGCGTCAGCGCGACCTCGTTGACCCCGTGCATCCGGCGCAGCGGGTGCGCGTCGCCTCGGTCGCCGCCCAGATCGGCACCGGCACAGAACGCGCCACCCGCACCGGTGATCACCACGGCCCGCGTCTCGTCGTCGCCCTCCGCGGCCCGCAGTGCCTCGTGCAGCGCCGCCCACGTCTGCCCGTCGATGGCATTCTTGCGGTGCGGGCGGTTCAACGTCACCGTCGACACGGCGTCCTCGCGGGACAGCAACACCACCCGCTCATCCACAGCAGTCACTCAGGTCTCCTTGTCACGTGTCCACGCAGGCTGCTCGGGCTCGGACCTCAGATGCCGAGCCGGTCGGCCAGCCGCTGCCGCTGCTGCTCGCCGCTGCCGAACAGCAGCTCCGACGTCTTGGCCCGCTTGTAGTACAGGTGCGCATCGTGCTCCCACGTGTACCCGATCCCGCCGTGCAGCACGACGGTATCCGCCGTCGCCTGGAAGTAGGCCGGCGAGACGACCACCTGCGCCAACGCGGCCGCGAGCGGCAGTTGCGCGGTGTCGTGATCTGCCGTCCATGCGGCGTAACGCAGCGCGGAGCAGGCCTGCTCCACCGCGCTGTACATGTCGGCGCAGCCGTGCTTGACCGCCTGGTAGGAGCCGATGGTGCGACCGAACTGCACCCGCACCTTGGCGTACTCCGTGGTCATCTCCAGCACCCGCTCCATGCCGCCGACCTGCTCCGCGGCGAGCGCGACCACGGCGCGATCGGTCACCGCGGCGAGCACGGCGGCGGCGTCGCCCGCCAGTGGCCGGACCGGGGTGGCGGCGAAGTCGAGCCGGGACAGCTGTCGGGTGGGGTCCAGGGTGCGCAGCGGGGTACGGCGCAGGCCCGGCGCGTCGCCGGAGGCCAGGAACCAACCGGTGCCCTCCGGGGTACGCGCATGCACCAGGACGAACTCGGCGACGTCACCGGACACCACGTGCGTCTTGCACCCGTCGAGCACCCACGTGCCGTCCCGCATCGATGCCGTCGTGCCGGTCGCGGCGGTGTACCAGGACCCGCCGGGCTCGGCGACGGCCACCGCACCGACGAGGTCACCCGAAGCCAGCTGCGGCAGCAGTTCCGCCTGCGCCGCCACGTCGTCGAGGGCGAGCAGGGTGTCGACCGCGAGCACGGCGGAGGCGAGGAACGGCACCGGCGTCAGCACCCGTCCCAGCTCCTCTGCCACCACGCAGCGTTCGACGTGGCCGGCTCCCGAGCCGCCGTGCTGCTCGGGCACCACCAGCCCCACCAGCCCCAGCTCGGTCGCCAGCCGCCGCCACAGCTCGCGGTCGTAGCCGTCGGTGACGTCACTGCCGTCCATCACCGCCCGGACGCGCTCCGGCGGGGAGTGGTCGGCCAGGAACTTGCGAACGGCGGTTCGCAGCTCCTGCTGCTGCTGGTCCAGCACCAGTTGCATGAGATGCTCCTGTAGAGGTCGTCGCGGCCCCGGGTTCACGACCGGCGTTGGGTGCCGACCTTCAGTTCCCGGAACGGGATGTCGCGGTCGCTGCCCGGCTCCTTCGGCAGCCCGAGGATGCGCTCGCCGATGATGTTGCGCTGGACCTGGTTGGTGCCGCCGGCGATGCTCGAGGCCGGCGTCGCGTTGATGGCGGTCGCGAGCTCGCCGGCCCGCGCGTCATCGGTCTCCCATGCCACGGTTTCCGGTCCGGCGACCTGGCCCGCGGTCTGTACGGCGCGCCACAGCACCATCGCGCCGGCGAGCTTGGCGACCGACCCCCGCGCTCCGGGGGGCGAGCCGGCGGCGGCCTCCTGCTGCAACCGCGTGTTGAACAACGACAGCGCCCGCTCGGCGGCGTAGAGCTGGGCCAGCTCGCCCCGCACGACCGGGTCGGAGGCGCAGCCCTTGTCCCGGGCGAGCTCGACCAGGCCGGCGAACCCGAGCGGGTCCGTCCGCTGCCGTACCGAGCCACCGATCGAGACGCGCTCGTGGCCGAGCATGGTGACCGCGGCCTGCCACCCCGCATCGACCTCTCCGATGACCGCATCGGCCGGGAGGCGTACGTCGTCGAAGTAGACCTCGTTGAACGGGGCCCGACCGGTCATGTCGCGCAGCGGCCGGACCGTGACCCCGGGAGAGTGCATGTCGACGATGAACATCGTCAGGCCGCGGTGCTTGGGCACGTCCGGGTCGGTGCGGGCCAGCAACGCACCGAAGTCCGACCACTGCGCACCCGAGGTCCACACCTTCTGACCGTTGACCACCCACGCGTCGCCGTCACGGGACGCCCGCGCCTGCAGGCTCGCGACGTCGGATCCGGCTCCGGGCTCGGAGAACAGCTGGCACCAGATCTCCTCGCCGCGCAGCAGCGGCCGGATGTGACGCGCCTTCTGCTCGGGTGTCCCGAGGTCGAGCAGCGTCGGGCCGCACATCCCCATGCCGATCCGAAACGGCGACGTCGGCAGGTCGAAGCGGGCCGCCTGCTCATCGAGGGCCTGCTGCTCGGCGGCGGTGTGTCCCTGGCCACCGAACTCGGCAGGCCAGGTGATGCCGGCAAGGCCCGCATCGTAGAGCCCGGCCTGGAAGCGCTTGGCCACATCGAGCAGCTCACCGGGAGCGAGGCCGTCGGTCGAGGTCGGAACGTTGGCCTCCAACCAGGCACGCACCGTGCCGCGGAACTCCTCGATCGATTGCCCGACGAGCGTCATACCGGCTCCCTCCGCCCAGGTCGTCTGCCGTGTGGCCGTCCGTCAACTGGACCGTCTGTCTAATGATCAATCGTTAAGATAGCACTCCGTGGCCGTGCGTCCAATGGCGCCGGCGAGCACTCTGACCGGCTCTCGTACACTTCGCCGGTGACGGCTGCTTCCGATCGACCGCCGGGTGCGGGCTCCGCGGAGCGCCCCGTGACGACCATCCCACGGGGCATGGGCGGCGCGGCCCTCACCGCGGCCGCCCGCGAGACCTTCGCCGAGCGTGGCTACCACGGCGCCTCCATCCGCGACATCGCCAAACGAGCCGGGCTCAGCCTCTCGGCGCTGTACTACTGGCACTCCAGCAAACAAGACCTGCTCGCCGCCCTGATCGAAGACAGCATCAACGACTACTTCCAGACCTGCGACGCCGCACTGCGCGCCGCCGGACCCGACCCCACCGACCGGCTCACCGCGATCGTGCGCGCCACCGTCGACTACCGAGTGCGCCGACGCATCGAAAGCAACATCGCCGCCCGCGAGGCCCGCAACCTCGAACCCCCCCACGCCGAACGACTCGACCACCTCCGCCACGCCGCCACCGCACAATGGGACACGATCGTCGACGACGGCGTCACCCAGCGCATCTTCGGCTGCCAGCACCCCATCGACGCCCGCCGCGCCATCCAAGCCGCCTGCAACGCGATCGCACAATGGTACGACCCCACCGGCGACGTCGGCCCCGTCGAACTCGCCGACCGCTACGTCACCATCGCACTGCGCATCGTCGACCACCAAGGCTGACCCACCACCACACCACCGCCCTCCACGACAACCGGGCACCGTCACCCGCGCCGCCAACGGCACCCTGACTGCACCGGACGCCGTCACGGTGCCCCCCACCGCGCAACCGACCCGAGTCAGGCGGGCGCCAGCGACCGCAGCAGCGGCCCAGGATCCGCCCCGCCGGTTCCCATCAGGGCGAGGACCGGCGTGGTCACCCCGGCATCGACGTAGCGCTCGACCTGCTCGCGGCAGTACTCCGGTGGGCCGTGCAGCACCAGCGCATCGACCACCGCGTCCGGGATGGCGGCCAGTGCACCCTTGCGGTCACCGGCCTCCCACGCCTTCCACATCGGACCAAGCTCCTCGGTGCGGCCGAGCCACTCGTGAAACGCCCGGTACACCGGGACGTTCAGGTAGGCGGCGATCGCCCGGCGACCGATGCCGCGCGCGGTCTCGGCGTCCACGCCGGGAAGTACGAAGATCCGCGCGACGACTTCCTTGCCGGGCCCGCCCGCGTGCACGTACGGAACCACCGTGGCGACGTCGTCGGCGGACAGCCAGTTGATGATGGCGCCGTCGGCTTCGCGACCCGCCAGCCGCAGCATGCCCGGCCGCAGCGCCGCGACCAGCACCGGCGGGGGCGCCTCCGGAACGAGCCCGAGGGTGAAACCCTGCACCGCGAAGGTGTCGTAGGACGCGGTGACCTTGCCCCCGCCCATCGCCTCGGCCAGGAACCGCAGCGTGTCGCGGACCCGTTGGTAGGGCGCCTCGAACGGGATGCCGTTCCACCGCGCCACGATGGGCTCGGAGGACGTGCCGACGCCCAGCACGAACCGGCCGGGCGCCGCCGACGCCAGCGACGCCGCCGACATCGCCAGGGTGGCCGGCCCGCGGGTGAACACCGGCACGATCGCGGTGCCCAGCCGCAACGACGGTGCCCAGACGCTGGCCAACGCCAGCGGGGTGAACGCGTCCGCCCCGCCTGCCTCGGACGACCAGACATCGGTGTAACCCATGTCGGGCAGCGCCGCGACGACGTCGCGCTGCTGCGCCAGCGGGATCCCGTCCAGCGGGATCGTGAGCCCCCAGCGCCGGGTCACAGCAGCTCGATGATCGTCGCGTTGGCCTGTCCACCGCCCTCGCACATCGTCTGCAGGCCGTAGCGCACGCCCGCGGCCCGCATGTGATGCACCAGGGTGGTCATGATCCGCGCCCCGCTGCCGCCCAGCGGGTGACCCAGCGCGATCGCGCCGCCGTGCGGGTTGAGCACCTTGGCATCGGCCCCGATCTCGGCAAGCCAGGCCAGCGGCACCGGGGCGAACGCCTCGTTGACCTCGAAGGCACCGATCTCGTCGAGCGACAGCCCGCTGCGCGTCAGCGCCTTGCGGGTGGCGGGGATCGGCGCGGTGAGCATGATGATCGGGTCGTCGCCTGCCAGCGCCGCGGTGTGCACCCGGGCCACCGGCCGCAGGCCCAGCTGTGCGGCCTTCTCGCTGGTCATCATGAGCAGCGCGGCCGCCCCGTCGCTGATCTGCGAGCTGTTCGCGGCGGTGATCACCCCGTCCTCGCGGAACGCGGGCGCCAGGCCTGCCAGCTTCTCGACGGTTCCGCCACGGCGCACGCCCTCGTCGGCGCCGACCGTGGTTCCATCGGGCAGCGTCACGGGCGCGATCTGGTCGTCGAACGCCCCGGCATCCTGCGCGGCAGCCGCCTTCTCGTGCGAGGCGAGGCTGAACTCGTCGAGCTGGGTGCGGCTGAAACCCCAGCGCTGCGCGATCATCTCCGCGCCGACGCCCTGGTTGGGCACGGTGCCGTCGTAGCGGGCCAGCATCTGCTCGCCGAACGGGTCGGCGCCCTGCGACGAGCTGCCCATCGGGACCCGGGTCATCGACTCGACACCGCCGGCCACCACCACGTCGTAGTGGCCCGCGACCAGACCCGCGGCGGCGAAGTGCACCGCCTGCTGCGACGACCCGCACTGCCGGTCGACGGTCACCCCGGTCACGCTCTCCGGCCAGCCCGCGGCCAGCACGGCGGTACGCCCGATGTCCATCGTCTGCTCGCCGACCTGGCTGACGCAGCCCCAGACCACGTCCTCGACCGCCGCCGGCTCGGCGCCGGCCCGCTCCACGACCGCGTTGAGCACCTGGGCCGACAGCTCGGCAGGGTGGATGCCCGACAGCGCGCCGTTGCGCTTGCCGACCGGGCTACGGACAGCCTCCACGATCACCGCATCGCGCACGGTTCCTCCTCCACTGGTTCGTAGCCGGACGATCAGCCGGCCGGTCGCCGGTCTCGTTCCCGACTCCTCTGGTCCCGCTCAGCCGGGCCGCAGGGCACGGTCTCCCGCATACCCGGCCTTGAGTGCGCCCTTGACCAGCTTGCCGGTCGGGGTGCGGGGCAGCGTCTCGACGAAGTCCACGCTGCGGGGCGCCTTGTAGTGCGCCAGCCGCTGCCGCACGTAGTCGAGCAGCTCGCGCTCCAGATCGGCTCCCGGCTGGATGCCGGGCGCGGGCTGCACCACCGCCTTGACCGCCTCGCCCATCTCCGCGTCCGGTACGCCGATGACGGCGACGTCGGTGATGGCCGAGTGTCCGACGAGCACATCCTCGACCTCCTGCGGGTAGATGTTCACCCCGCCGGATATGATCATGAATGCCTTGCGGTCGGTGAGGAACAGGTAGCCGTCGTCATCGACGTAGCCGATGTCGCCCGTCGTGGTCCAGGTCGGGTGGTCGGGGTGCTGCGCCGACCGGGTCTTGTCCGGATCTCCCAGGTACTCGAACGGCAGCTCGTCGCGCTCGAAGTAGACGGTGCCGATCTGCCCCGCGCCCAGCTCCTCGCCGTCCTCGCCGCAGATCCGGAGCACGCCGACCACGGGCAGGCCGACCGATCCCGGCTTGGCCAGCCACTGCGTCGAGTCGATCAACGTCATGCCGTTGCTCTCGGTGGACGAGTAGTACTCGTAGAGCACCGGACCCCACCACTCGATCATCGCGTGCTTGACATCGACCGGGCAGGGCGCGGCGGCGTGCACGGCCACCCGGTGGCTGGACAGGTCGTGGCGCGACCGGACCGGCTCGGGCAGCTTGAGCATCCGGACGAACATGGTCGGCACCCACTGGCTGTGCGTGACCCGGTAGTGCTCGATGGCCGCCAGCGCGTCTTCCGGATCGAAGCGTTCCATCATCACGACGGTCCCACCGAGGGCGTGCACCGCCGCGCCGAACCGCAGCGGCGCGGAGTGATAGACCGGCGCAGGCGAGAGGTAGACGGCGGCGGTACCGAACCCGTACAGGCCCTGGACCAGGTCGATGAGGTTGTCACCGGACTCGTGCACCTGGCACTGCGGCAGTGGCCTGCGGATCCCCTTGGGACGCCCGGTCGTGCCCGAGGAGTACAGCAGATCCGAGCCGCGGGGCTGGTCGGCCGGGGGTCGTGGTGACGCGGCGGCCAGCGCCGCCTCGTAGTCGCCGTAACCGTCGACGGCGCCGCCGTATGCCAGCCGCGTCCGTACTCCGGGGACGGACCCGGCAACCTCCCGCGCCAGCCCCGCCAGTGCCGCCGACACGACGAGGGCCGTCGCACCGGAGTCGTCGACGATGTAGGCGACCTCCGGGGCGGTGAGGTGGCTGTTGACCGCCGTCAGGTACATGCCGGACCGCACGGCCGCCCAGTACACCTCGTAGCTGTGGACCGAGTTGTCGGTGAGCAACGCCACGGTGTCGCCCCGGCGCAGGCCGGCAGCCCGCAGCGCGTCCGCCAGCCGGACGGACCGCTCCTCGAGCTCGCCGTAGCTGCGCCGCTGGCCGGACCCCGCCATGATCACGGCAGGATGATGCGGGGCGGCGGCGGCGTGCGCGCCCGGGTACATGCGCCTCCTCCTCGGATCTGGACCCCGGCAATCACCCTCGAGCCTGACACCCGCCATCGTGACGGTCAATGCCGACTGTTTCTCTTGAGGGCGGGGCCTGTGACTCTCGCCGCAGCCGCCGGTGGATCAGGCGGACAGCGCCGCTGCGTCGGCTCCGAACTTCGCCGCGATCCGTTCCTGGCTGACTTTCGGGGTCCAGCGGTCCTCCTGGTCGGACCAGATGTCACGCAGCTTCGGGATGACCTGGGTGGCGAACAGGTGGTTGTTCTTCGCGGCGACCTCCTCGGGCAGATTGCCGACGTGCATGCAGGTGATGAGCTGCCCGATGCGCAACTCGGTGACGAGCTCGCGGACGCGCTGCTCGACCCGCTCGGGCGTGCCCGCGATGATGTAGCCGAGCCTGTCGTACTCCCAGAAGTCGAGCTCGCCGCGGGTCGCCTGCTCCCGCTCCGCCGCGGAGATGGTCTTGCCGCGCTCCAGGTTGGCGCGGATCGACTGCTGCGAGACGTAACCGGGCGGGGTGGCGAACTCGATCGCGGTCGGGTTCTGCCGGTAGAAGTACTTGACCGCGTCGGCGTACTCGCGTTCGGCTTCCTCGTCGGTGTCGGCGCAGCAGATGACCTGGGTGAAGGCCATCCGGTTCGGGTTCATGTTCGCGCCCTGACCCGCGGTGTAGTCCCAGAAGCCCTTGACGATCGGCTCGGCGCTCTGCTTGCCGGAGAACGAGAGGTAGCCGTAGCAGTAGTCGAACTCGTTGACCACGTCCCAGGTCTCGACGCTGCCGGTGCCCGGGATCCACATCGGAATCTCCTGCTGGACGGGCCGGGGCCAGGGGTTGACATAGCGCAGCTTGGTGTACTTGCCGTTGAAGGCGAACGGCTCGGTCGCCTTCCAGGACCGCAGGATCAGCTCACGGGCCTCGTGGAAGCGCTCGCGCAGCTCGATCGGCGGTACCCCGTAGGAGAAGGCGGTGTCCATCGGGGTGCCGAACACGATGCCCGAGATCACTCGGCCGCCGGACAGGCAGTCCAGCATCGCGATCTCCTCGGCGACGCGGACCGGCGGGTTGTACAGCGCCAGCGAGTTGCCGCACAACGCGATCGCGGCGTTCTCCGTGGTCGCCGCGAGGATGGCGGCGATGAGGTTCGGTGACGGCGTCATGGCCAGCGACATCTGATGGTGCTCGTTGAGCAGCAACGAGTCCCAGCCGAGCCCGTCGGCCTGCTGCATGAGCCGGATGTAGGTGTGATAGTCGGCACCGACCTGCGCCGGATCGGCGACCGAGACCGGCGGTGTGACCGACCCGCTGCGCACCGTATCCCCGTAGTCCGACGGCAACTTCGTGTAGTACTGCTGGGCGAACCAGTGGAACCTCACCGCAGTGCTCCTCTCCTTCAGGGCGCGAACAGGTGTCAGCGGGCGCCGGGATCAGCGGGCACGGCCGGTTCCCGCGGTCATCCCACCGCCGTCGACGCGGAACGTCTCGCCGGTCACGAAGGCCGATTCGTCCGAGGCGAGGTAGAGCACCATGTGGGCGATGTCGCTGGGCAGCCCGACCCGCGGCGTTGCCACGCCGGGCAGCGTTGCGGTCGGCAGGTCGGGCACGGCGTCGAGCAGCTGCTGAGTTCGGATCACCCCCGGCGCGACCGCATTGCACCGCACCCACTGCTTGCCGTGCTGCGCGGCGACGTAGCGGGTGAGGCCGACGACCGCGGCCTTGGTCGTGCCGTAGGCGGTCAGCGCGGAGCCGCCGCGAAGCCCGCCGATCGAGGCCATGTTGATGATCGATCCGCCGCCGCCGGCGACCATGTGCGGCAGGGCCGACTTGCACATCAGGAAGATGCTGCGGACGTTGGTCGCGAAGGCCCGGTCCCACATCTCGATCGTCGTGTCCATGACCGAGCCGTCGAGCGTCCAGGCGTCCGGACCGACCAGCGCGGCGTTGTTGTGGATGATGTCGACCCGACCGTGCCGGTCGATCACGAACCTGACGAGGTCTTCGATCGTCTCCTGGCGGGTGGCGTCGAAGAAGACGGCCGACGCCGCATCACCGATGCCCTCGGCCGTCTCCTTGGCCCCGTCGAGGTGCAGGTCCGCCACGACGACCTGCGCGCCCTCGCGAGCCAGTGTGTGCGCGGTCTCGCGCCCGATACCCGCCGCGCCGCCGGTGACCAGTGCGACCTTGCCTTCGACCCTGCCCATCCTGCTCGCTCCTTCAGCGTCGGGTGTCCTACGTGCGGTGCGTAATCAGGCGGCCAGGAACTTCTCCACGACCGAGACGAACTCGTCCTCCTGCTCGACCATCGGGTAGTGCCCGGCCCGCTCGATGAGCCCGAGTTCGGCGTCGGGGATCAGCCGCACGAACTCCTGGGCGTAGGACTCCGGCAGCAGGCCGTCGGAGGTGCCGTGCACCACCAGGGTCGGGGCGTCGACGAGCGGCAGCCGGCGGCGCAGCCCGCGGTCGGCGATGGGCCACATGAACTTCGTGGCCGACCCCAGATTGCGGGCCTGGAACAGGATCGCGGCCTGCGGGTCGGCCGGGTCCGGCACGAAGTTCGTCGGTTCGGTCTCGGGCGGACCGGCGTGCCACTTGGCCGCCTTCACATCGTCGGCACGGCCGAACGGGTCGAGGGTCGGCTGCTCGTCGAGCCACAGGCCGTAGGCGTTGACCAGCACGAGCCGGCGCACCAGCTGGGGGGAGATCGCGGCCAGCTCGGCGGCGAACATGCCGCCGAGGCAGTGGCCCAGGACGTCGATCTCGCCGATGTCCCAAGACTCGATGAGCTCGCGATAGTACAGCGCCACGTCGAGCACGTCGTGGAACTGCTCGAACCCGGTGCTCGAGCCGTAGCCGGGATGCTCCGGCGCCAGCACCCGGCGGTTGTCCGCCAGGCGTTGCAGGAAACCCGCGCCCCCGGGGTGGCGCTCGTAGCCGTGCAGGAACAGCAGGGGCGCCCCGCTGCCCTGGGTCCACAGCTCGATCTCGAAGGCCCCGATGTTCGGGATCGCCAGCGTGGGCATCAGCTCTCTCCTAGCGTGCGACGGGAATCGTGGGGGGTCGGCGCGAGACCACCGATCGGCCGCATCCGCCCGTTGCTCCGCGACGCTGCGGCCGGCCCTGCGGCCAGTGTTGTGCTCGCCGCGACGGCGCGACAAGGTTCAGGTGTCCACCCCTGCGGCTGTGACATGTGCAGCGCCCCACCCGGCAGCCGGGCAGGGCCGTCCCAGTGCAGTCGATGCTGACCGCTCGGTGACCTCGACGGGGAGCGTCGACCGGTACGCTTGGCCGGTGGTCCAGCCCGAGACGGCGCCCCGCAGCCGCCAGGAGCGCACCGCCGACAGCCGTGCGCTGATCCTCGATGCGGCCGTCGCGTGCCTGGTCGAACACGGGTACGCGGGCGCGTCGACACTGGTGATCCAGGCCAAGGCGGGCGTATCGCGCGGTCGCCTGCTGCACCACTTCCCGTCCCGTGACGGCTTGCTGGTCGCGGCGGCACAGCACCTGGCCACAACCCGGCTGCAGCAGACCGAGGAGCGCGCGGCGAGGTTGCTGGGAGGCGAGCCCGACACCCGGCAGCGGGTGGACCGCTGCATCGAGCTGCTCTGGTCGACCTTCCAGGAGCCCCACTTCTGGGCGGCGATGGAACTGTGGACGGCGTCGCGGAGCAACCCGGCGCTGCGCGCCGCCCTGCGGCCCGAGGAGCGCCGGCTGCGCACCGCGATCCGCTCGGTCTCCGACCGCATCTGGGGACCGGAGGTCTGCGCCCATCCTCGGTACCCGCAGCTGCGTGAGCTGCTGTTCACCAGCATGCGCGGCACCGCGCTGGCCTACGCGTTCGAGGACCGGCCCGCGGCGACCGACCCGCACCTGGAGATCTGGAAGGCCACCGCCCGCCGGCTGCTGTTCGACGAGTAGCGAGTGCTCGGGTCAGCGGGGGGTCATCCGGATCGCGCCGTCCAGCCTGATCACCTCACCATTGATCATGGGGTTGGCGACGATGTGCTCGGCCAGCGCGCCGTACTCGTCGGGGTCGCCGAGCCGGGCCGGGTGCGGCACCTGCTTGCCCAGCGACGCCTTGACCTCATCCAAGGTCCCCGCTAGCAGCGGCGTGTCGAACAGTCCCGGCGCGATGGTGACCACCCGGATCGCGTGGTCGGCCAGGTCCCGCGCGATGGGCAGTGTCATGCCGACGATGCCGCCCTTGGACGCGGCGTAGGCCGCTTGCCCGACCTGGCCGTCGAACGCCGCCACCGAGGCGGTGTTGACGATGACGCCGCGCTCGCCGTCGACCGGCTCGTGCCGCATCATCCGTTCCGCGCCGAGTCGGATCACGTTGAACGTGCCCACCAGGTTGATGTTGAGGATCCGGCTGAACTCGTCCAGCGGGAACGGCCCCTTCTTGCCCACCACGCGGAACGCGTTACCGGTACCGGCGCAGTTGACCACGATCCGCAGCGTGCCCAGCTCGTCCGCGACGTCGAGCGCCTCGGCGACCGCTGCCTCGTCGGTCACGTCGGCGGGCGCGAACCGGGCGGAGTCGCCCAGCTCCTTGGCCACCCCCTCCCCGGCCGAGCTCGACAGGTCGGCCAGCACGACCGACCCGCCGGCGTCGACCAGTCGCCGGGCCGTCGCCAACCCGAGCCCCGAGGCACCGCCGGTGATCAGTGCGACCGTTCCTGCGATCTTCATCCGTTCCTCCTCGTCGTGGCTGCGACAACCTCGCTGTGGGTTGACAGCCCGGCAGTCAACGGTGACCGTTTTTACGCCACCGGATCGACCTGCCGCAAGGTCGGTCCGGCACCGTGTCGGCCCTCGTCAACGGCGCCCTGCCTGACAGTCAAGGTTGACCGGAGAAGTCACGCAGCGCCAGCATGAAACGCATCACACTCGCCGCCGTCTCACCCGTTCGAGGAAGCCCATGCACATCACCGAGCACGCCCTGTCCGGCCGCGGCATGACCATGAGCGATCAGCTCGCGCGGCACGCCCGCAAGATCCCCGACACCGTCGCGCTGCGCTTCGAGACAGCCGGGCGCACCTACCGGCAACTGGACGAGCGCGTGACCCTGCTCGCGAACGCGCTGCGCGAGCGCGGTGTGCGTCTCGGCGACCGCGTCGCGATCGCCGGCCTCAACTGCCTGGAGGTGGTGGAGGGCTACCTCGCGGCCGTGCGGCTCGGCGCGGTGGGCGTGCCGATCAACTTCCGGCTGGTCGCCGACGAGGTCGCCTACGCGCTGTCCGACAGCGGCGCCACGGCGGTGGTGGTCGACGCCCCGCTGGCGGACACCGTGGCGAAGGCACGCGAGCAGGTCAGCTCGGTCGGCACCTGCCTGGTCATCGGTGACGGGGAACCGGCGGCCGGGTCCGGCGGCGAGGACTACGAGGCGGCGCTGCGGGCAGCCTCGGGCGACTACGTCGAGGTCGCGGTCGACGACCACGCGCCGGCGTTCATCATGTACACCTCCGGCACCACAGGTCACCCTAAGGGTGCCGTCCTGACTCACGCCAACCTGCTGTTGCACGCGTTCAGCACGATGGCCCACCTCGGTACTCCCAGTGACGACCGGGTCTGGCTGTCCGGCGCGCCGCTGTTCCACATCGCCGGGCTGGCGGGGATGCTTCCCAACCTGCTGCTCGGTGGCCGAACCGTGATCACCAGATCCGGCCGGTTCGACCCGGTCGAGACCGTCGAGCTCCTCGAGCGCGAGCGGGTGTCGTCGTGCTTCTTCGTGCCGTCGCAATGGCAGGCGATCTGCGCCGTGCCCGACATCGCGCAACGAGACCTGTCCGCGCTGCGCCGGATCTCCTGGGGCGCCGCCCCTGCCTCGACAACACTGCTCCGCACGATGATCGACACGTTCCCGCAGGCGGACGTGGTGACCTCGTTCGGGCAGACCGAGTGCAGCCCCGTCACCTGCGTGCTGCGGGGCGAGGACTCGATCCGCAAGATCGGCTCGGTGGGCACCCCGATGCTCAACGTCGAGGCGCGGGTGGTCGACGACGAGGGCAACGACGTCGAGCAGGGCGAGGTCGGCGAGATCGTCTACCGCGGCCCGTTGGTGATGAAGGAGTACTGGGGCAAACCGGCCGAGACGGCCGAGGCGTTCGCTGGCGGCTGGTTTCACTCCGGCGACATGGTGCGCCAGGACCCCGACGGCTACTACTACGTCGTCGACCGCAAGAAGGACATGGTCATCTCTGGCGGTGAGAACATCTACTGCGCCGAGGTGGAGAACGTGCTCGGCGGCCACCCGAAGGTGGCCGAGGTGGCGCTGATCGGCGTCGGCCACCCCAAGTGGGGCGAGGCACCGCTGGCCGTCATCGCCCCGCGCGACCCCGCCGACCCGCCGACGGCTGCCGAGATCGAGTCGTTCTGCCGCGAGCACCTCGCCGGCTACAAGTGCCCCCGTGAGGTGTCGATCGTGTCCGCGCTGCCGCGCAACCCCAGCGGCAAGGTGCTCAAGACGCAGTTGCGCGCCGAGCACTCGGCCGACGCCCCCGAGCGGAGCACGGCCTGAGCCCGGTGTCTACCGGGAACGCCGCGAAGGGCCCTCTCACGGCCTCCGACGCAGTGACGGTGCCCTTCACGGCGACTGGGGAGCGGGTAGTCGCAGCGACGGGGCCCTTCACGGCGACTGGGGAGCGGGTAGTCGCAGCGACGGGGCCCTTCACGGCGACTGGGGAGCGGGTAGTCGCAGCGACGGGGCCCTTCACGGCGACTGGGGAGCCGGCTGGCCCGTCCTCACTCCCCCCGCCAGACTGGAGCGCGCTTCTCGGCGAAGGCTCGCGCGCCCTCCTGGGCATCGGCGGAGCGGAACACCGGGGCGGCCAGCGCGGACTGGGAGGTGTAGGCCTCGGCGTCGGTCCACCCGACGGCCGCGGCGACGATCTGCTTGGTGACCCGGACCGCGAGCGGGCCGTTCACCGCGATGCGGGCGGCCAGCGCCCGGGCACCGTCCAGCGCGCCACCCGGCTCGGTCAGCGTGTTGACGAGCCCGTGCTGGTGGGCGATCTCGGCGGTCAGCGGGTCACCGGTGAGCGCGGCCTCCATGGCCAGCTGGTAGGGCAACGTCTTGGGCAGCCGCAGCAGGCCACCGGCGGCCGCCACCAAGCCGCGCTTGACCTCCGGCAGGCCGAACTTGGCGTCGCGGGCGGCCACGATGAGGTCGGCACTGAGCGCGAGCTCGCACCCACCGGCCAGAGCCCAACCCTCGACCGCAGCCAGCAGCGGCTTCGTCGCCGGGCGTTCGGTGAGACCGGCGAAGCCGCGCCCCTCGATGCTCGGCACCTCGCCGCGGGCGAAGGCCTTGAGGTCCATGCCCGCGCAGAAGGTGCCGCCCGCACCCGTCAGGATGCCGAGCACCGCGTCCTGCCGCGCCTCGAGTTCGTCGACGGCGGCGGCGATCGCCTCTGCCACCGCGCGATCGACGGCGTTGCGGGCCTCCGGCCGGTTGATCGTGATCACCATGACGCCGTCGTCGAACTCGGTCAGCACGCTGTCGCTCACGGTTGTCGTCCCCTTTCCGCCGCGCCGCCCGTCGGCCCGGCGCCTCAGTCTCTGCCGCCGGCAGAAAAACGGTCAAGGTCGACCGTTAATGAGCGACCGCATCGACTATCTCCTGAACGCCTGTTCATTTACGGTGTCCGTGTGCTGGAAACGAGTGAGCGGAGGTCGCGCAGCTGAGGACGCCCCGGTTTGGCCTCGAGTCCGGCTGTCGCGACTCCTACGAGTGGTTCACGGTCGAGGGTAGGCACCGGTTCACGTTCGACTTCACATCGGATGACGAGGTGCTCGCCCGGGTCGGCCGGGACAGCTCGGTAGCCATCACCTCCACCCCCGCTACGCAAGGAGACAGCCGATGACCGACGCCAAGAACGGTTCCCGGGCCAGGGCGGTGGCCGCAGCCGTCGAACCCCTCGCCGCACAGGTGTACTTCGCGCCCGAGTGCCACGACGCGTACCAGGAACTCGGCTTCGCGCCGAGCCCGAAGACCGCCCGCTCGGTCGCACTCCCGGACGGGCCCGCCTACTTCTGCAGCCGGGGATCGCTGCTCGGGCAGGTGCCGGGCCAGGTCGTGGCGGCCGCGTTCGCCGTGTTCAATCCGGCGGTCGTGGTGTCCGCGGTCACCCATGGCTGGACGCTGACCGACGCCGCCACCATCTGCGCCGCCCGCGACGCCGGCGCGATCGCCCAGCTCACCCGCATCCTCGGGCCCCAACCCGAGGGAGCCGACCGGGCCGCGAGGCTGCTCGAACGCGCCGGCAGCGAGCTGCGTCCCGAGGGGCGGTCGCTCTACGCCGGCCTGCTCGGGCTCGAACCGCCCGATGACCCCATCGGGACCGTCTGGCGGCTGGCCGACCGGCTGCGCGAGTACCGCGGCGATGCGCACACCGCGTCCTGGACGGCCGCCGGCTTCGACGGTGTCGAGATCGGGCTGCTGACCGAGCTGTACTGGGGGCTAGCGCTGCGCAGCTACGTGCGCACCCGGGCGTGGAGCGACGCGGACCTCGACGCCGCCGAGGCACGGCTGACCGACTGCGGGCTGCTCGCCGACGGTGCCCTCACCGAGCAGGGACGGACCGCGCGGGAAGAGGTCGAGCGGGCCACCGACCGGCAATGCCGTCCGATCGTCGACGCACTCGGCGACGATCTCGACGAACTCCTCAGCATCCTCTCCCCGTGGGGGGCCGCGATCCGGCAGGCTGGCGGTTACCCCGCGTCAGGGCCGCACGACCTGGCCGGGTGAACCCGAGTGCCGCAGATCGGAGCGCGCGATGGAACGCAGCGAGGACCGCATCCTCACCACCCACACCGGCAGCCTGCCACGCAGCGCCGAGCTCGAAGACCTGATGATCCGCAAGGAACGCGGCGAGCAGGTCGCCGAGGGTGAGCTCGACCGGGTCGTGAGTGCCGGCGTCGAGCACGTGATCGACCAGCAGATCGCGTCCGGCGTGGACGTCATCAACGACGGGGAGCAGCCGCGGGTCGGCTTCCAGACCTACGTGCCGATGCGGATGAAAGGCTTCGGCGGGGCCAGCTCGCGCCCGGCCTTCGCGGATTTCGTGCGCTACCCCGACTATGCCGAGTTGTGGTTCAGCCGGGGCTGGACCACCTCGAAGGTGTTCGACGCCCCGGAGGCCGTGGCCGAGGTCGAGTACGCCGATCTCAGTGAAGCCGAAGCGGAGTGCGCGCTGTTCCGTCGCGCCAGCGACGGAGAGCAGGGGCGCTACCGTGACCGCTTCATGACGTCAGCGGCGCCCGGCATCGTCGCGACGACCATGCTCAACGCCTACTACGACTCGCACGAGAGTTACGTGCGGGCGGTGGCACGGGAGTTGCGCAAGGAGTACGAACTCATCCACTCCCAGGGTTTCCTGCTCCAGCTCGATTGTCCGGATCTCGCCATGGAGCGCGTCGGGCTCTTCAAGGACGACCCCACCTCCCGCTTCCTCGAGGTGGTCGAAACTCATATCGACGCGATCAACCAGGCGGTCGAGAACGTCCCGCCCGAGTCCATTCGGCTGCACGTGTGCTGGGGAAACTGGGACGGTCCCCACGACAGCGACGTCGAGCTGGCGGATCTCCTCCCGATTCTGTATCAGGCCAACGTCGGAGCCCTCTCGCTCGAGCTCGCCAATCCGCGCCATTACCACGAGTACAAGGCGTTCGAGCAACACCCGCTCCCGGACTCGATGGTGCTCATTCCCGGCGTGATCGATTCGAAGACGAACATCGTCGAGCATCCCGAGGTGGTCTCGGAGCGCATCCTGCGTGCCGTGGCGGCCGTCGGCGACCGGAGCCGGGTGATCGCCGGTACGGATTGCGGCTTCGGCACGTTCGCGGGCTGGACGATGGTGGCGCCGACCGTGGCCTGGGCGAAGCTGCGCGCGATGCGCGAGGGTGCCGACCTGGCCAGTCGCGAACTCTGGGGCAGGTGAGCCTTGGCGCCGCCCGGGCACTGCACCGCGCGGCGCCGGTGTTGCCGCGAAGGGCCCTTCGTGGCGTCGGGGGTGGCTCCGGCGTGTCGCGAAGGGCCCCTTCGTGGCAGGGGGGCACCACCGAGGCCCCGCTGTCATGGCAGGGGGCGCCACCAAGGCCCCCATCGCGGCGGGGGGAGCTGTTCGATCGGCTGTCCTGCTCGGGGCGTGAGTGTCGCGTCACGCCCCGGGTGCGCTGGACAGCTCCGACCTGCTCGGGGGCGACGCAGGCAGTCCCAGACAGGCATGCGCCGCATCGGCGAGCAGGACGACGAGCCGCTCCCTGGGAAGTCCGCTGTGGAAGTAGGCCACTGACTGGATCGCGCCGATCGCGGCGTGCACGGCGGTGCGTGCTTCGACGTCGGAGAGGTCCGGCCGCAGCCCGACCACCACGTGCACCCACTCCTCGATGTAGTGGCGCTGCTTCCGACGCAGCCGCCGCCGATCCTCGTCCGGCAGGTTGTGGATCTCCCGCTGGTAGACCTGGACCAGCCGCCGGTCGTCGATCACGAAAACGATCTGGTCGCTGATCAGGGCAGCCAGTGCGGACCGGTCACCCGGCAGCTCCTGCACGAGGCGCGTGGCGTTGCGCAGCAGCCGCTCCATCACACGATCCAGCAGGGCGGCCAGGATCGCGACCTTGCTGTCGAAGTGCCGGTAGATTCCCGACCCGACGATGCCGGCCGCCGCACCGATCTCGGCCATGCTCACCGCGTGGAAGCCCCGCCGGGCGACCAGCTCGGCGGCCGCCGCCAGGATCCGCTCCTTGCGGGCGGGGTCACGATGGCGCGCTGGTCCGCTCACGGCGGCGTGCCCGTCCCGGAGGTGGTTTCCGATCCCGAGGCATCCCGATGGAGGAACTGCTCGAAACCCTCCCGGGCGGCGCGGCCGCGCAACGCGGCGGTCTGGGACACGGCCTCCAGCTCCAGCGAGGAGTGCAGGTCGCCGGTGGCGCTCCCGTTGACCAGCTTCTTGGTCAGCGACACCGCGAACCGGGGGCCGTCGGCGAGCTGCGTCGCCCACTCCACGGCGCGGGCACGGGCCGTCTCGGCGTCGGCGACCACGGCGTTGACCAGCCCCAGGTCGTAGGCACGCTGCCCGTCGATCTCGGGGGTCAGCAGCATCAGCTCCTTGGCCCGCTGCATGCCCACCAGCCGGGGCAGCAGGTACGCGCCGCCGACGTCGGGCACCAGGCCGCGACGCAGGAACACCTGGCACAGCCGCGTGTCGGCCGAGCACGCCACCAGGTCACAGGCCAGGGCGAGGTTGAACCCGCCGCCGTAGGCCACCCCGCTCACGGCGGCGATGACGGGCAGTTCCGAGTCCCACACCGCCTCGATCAGGCGGTGAAACGCCCGCATCAGGCGCAGTGGCGCGCCCTCGTCGGTGTCCGCGACGACGTCGAGGATGGCGTGCGCGTCCCCGCCTGCCGAGAAGTGCTGCCCGACACCGGTGAGGACCACCGCGCCGACCCCGGACTCGGCCTCAGCGGCCCGGAGCTGATCCTCGAGCGCGGCCACCGTCGACGGCGTCATGGCGTTGAGCCGGTCCGGCCGGTCGAGGGCCAGGATGCGGACCGGTCCCTCGTCCCGGCTGGCGATCTCGCTCATCGCCGCTCACACCCGCTCGCCGTCGGTCACCCCGCGAGCGGCCAGCTCGTGGCGCTGCAGCTTACCGGTCGCGCTGCGCGGCAGCTCCTCCTCGGTGAGGAACTGCACGTAGCGGGGCCGCTTGTAGCCGGCAAGCCGCTCGCGGCACCACGAGACGATCTCCTCCCCGGTGACCTGCCGGTCCGGGCGACGGACGACGACCGCCTTGACCGCCTCACCCCAGTGCTCGTCGGGCACCCCGAACACGCAGGCCTCCTGCACGGCGTCGTGGCCGGCGATGGCGAGCTCCACCTCGGCCGGGTAGACGTTCTCGCCACCGGTCTTGATCAGGTACTTCGCCCGATCGACGAAGGTCAGCGTGCCGTCCTCGCCGCGTGCCAGCACGTCACCGGTGTGCAGCCAGCCACCGGCGAACACCTCGGCGGTGGCCTCGGGGTCGTCGAGGTAGCCGGACATCACGCTCGGGCCACGCACCACGCACTCCCCGGGCCGCCCGACGCCGACCTCGTCGCCGTTGCCGTCAACCAGCCGGACGTCCAGCAGCGGTGTCGGCATCTTACGCAGGCTCGGGGTCTCACCGGGGTGGCACCAGCCGTGCGCGAGCAGGTAGCTGGTCTCGGTCTGGCCGAAGGCGTCGGAGAAGTCGATGCCGCAGCTGGTGGTCAGCTGCTCGACGACGCCCGGCATCATGTTCGCGTACCCGATCGCGAACCGCAGCGTGGACAGGTCGTGGTCGGCCCGGCGCGGGTGGTGCAGGAAGTCGGTGAGGACGCCAGGCAGCAGCAGCGTCCAGCTGAGCCGGTCCCGTTCGATCATCCGGAACATGGTCTCGGCGTCGGCCTTGCGCAACGTGGCGTAGGTGCCGCCGGTGAGCATGGTGGCGTAGAGCGACTCGTCACCGCCGCAGTGGAACAGCGGCAGCCACCCGATGAACCCGTCATCCTCGGTGAGCCGGAACCATTGTGCCAGCCGCAGCCCGCGGACGGCCGCGGCGCCCTGGGTGATCATCGCCCCCTTGGGGCGGCCGGTGGTACCGCTGGTGTAGAGCACGTTGTGCAGGTCGCCTGGCTGCACGTCGACCACGGGCGGTGGCCCCGTGGCCGACGCCAGCAGGGCGGAGTAGTCGGCGAAGCCCTCGGCGGGGTCGAAGCACACCCAGTGCTCGATCGAGGGCGCCCGGTCGCGCAACGAGGTGGCCTGCCCGGCGAGCCCGCCCGAGACCAACAAGGCGATGGGCTTCGCGCGCTCGACGCAGTAGGCGAGCTCATCGGTGTGCAGCCGGATGTTCAGCGCGACCACCGTCACGCCGAGGCGGGCCAGCGCGGCGTAGGTCTCGACGTACTCCGGCCGGGTCTCACTGAGGACCGCGACCCGATCACCCCTGGTCAGGCCCAGCTCGGTGACGGCCGTGGCCAGCGAGTCCACCCGCTGCCCCAGCTCGCGGTAGGTCCACCGGCCGTGTTCCGACGTCACCGCGACCCGATCGGCGTACAACCGGAAAGCCCGTCCGAACACCTCGCCGATCGTGGCGCCGGACGCCCCCGCCACCAGGTCGGCGGTCACGATCCCTCCTCCTCCTCGAGCAGTGCCGTGGGGACGTCGACGTGGCGGGAGCGCAGGTACTCCCCGAGCCCCTTGGCTTGCGGATCGGGCCGGGTCGCCGAGGCGACCCCGTCACCGAGCAGCCCGGCGACCACGAAGTTCAGCGCGTTCAGGTTGGGCAGCTCGTAGCGGTGCACGGGCAGCTGCGCAGCCTCGGGCAGCAGCTCCCGGAGCCGCTCGGCGGTGAGGTACTCGCGCAGCCAGGCGAACCCGGCCGCCGAGTCCGCCCACAGCCCGACGTTGGCGTTGCCGCCCTTGTCCCCGGACCGCGCGCCGCATACCCGACCCAGCGGAATCCGCTCGGTCGAGCCCTCCGGCGTCACGGCTTCGACCGGCGGAGGTTCGATGTCCGGTGCGGGCCCGGTGGGGCTGTGCGGGACGGTCCGGTGGGAGCCGTCCGGCAGCGTCACCACGTGCTCGACCACGCCGGCCGGAACCAGCGCGGGCCAGTACACGCCGTAGGCGCTCTCCGGCGTCGGCGGAGTGGTGGTGTGAAAGCCCGGGTAGCCGCCGAGCGCGAGCTCCATCGTCGCGTTGGAGAACGCCCGGCCCACTGTGCGCGGGTCGGCGTCCTTCACCGTGATCCGCAGGTGGGCGGTGGCCTGCTCGTTGCTGGGCGCGTCGGGCTGGTCGAAGCGCAGCAGCCGCACGTCGGTCTCGGCGAAGCGGTCCTTGCCGCCGAGGATGTCGAACAGCTGCTGCTCGGCCCAGGCGGCCTTGGCCTCGATGTCCAGGCCGGTGAGCACCAGCGTCATCGTGTTGCGGTAGCCACCGAGGTGGTTGAGCGCGACCTTGAGGGCGTCGGGCGGTGGCGCGCCGCGGGTCCCGGAGATCCGCACCCGGTCCGGGGCGTCCTGGGTCAGCTGCACGGTGTCGAACCGGGCCACCACGTCGGGGTTGGCGTAGGCGGGGCGGTCGATCTCGTAGAGCAGCTGCGCGGTCACGGTGCCGGGCGAGACCAGCCCGCCGGTCTCGGGGTGCTTGGTGATCACGGTGCTGCCGCCGGCGTCGACCTCGGCGATCGGGAAGCCCGGGTAGCGGCGGTCGGTGATCTCCGACAGGTGCGAGTAGTTGCCGCCGGTGGCCTGCGGGCCGCACTCGATGACGTGCCCGGCGACGACCGCGCCGGCCAGCGCGTCCCAGTCCGCGCGCTGCCAGCCGTGCCACCAGGCGGCCGGGCCGACCACCAGCGACGCATCGGTCACCCGACCGCACACCACGATGTCGGCGCCCGCGCCCAGCGCCTCGGCGATGCCCCACCCGCCGAGGTAGGCGTTGGCCGAGACCGGCTTGTGCCCGGCCTCGGCCAGCGGCTGCCCGGTGTCGAGATTGGCCAGGTCGATGCCCGCGGCCTGCAGCTCGTCGAGCCGATCGACCAGGTCGTCGCCGGTCACGCAGGCGATCCGGGGGGCGAGCCCGAGCCGGTCGGCCAGCTGCTGGATCTGCTCGACCAGCCCGGACGGGTTGAGCCCGCCGGCGTTGCTGACCACCTTGACGCCCCGCTCCAGGCAGCTGCCCAGCACCTCCTCGAGCTGCTGCAGGAACGTCCTGGCATACCCGGTCGAAGGGTCCTTCTGCCGGGCCTTCCACAGGATCAGCATGGTCAGCTCGGCGAGGTAGTCGCCGGTCAGGACGTCGATCGGGCCGCCCTCGACCATCTCGCGGGCCGCGGCGACCCGGTCGCCGTAGAACCCCGAGCAGTTGCCGATCCGTACCGGACGTGCGGTCATCTCGTCACCTCCCTGCTGGGTGCCCGGCCCGGCCCGGGTGGGCCGGCGAAGGCTTGCGCCAGCGACATCCACTCCGCTGCGACGTCCCCGGTGACCTGCAGCCCGGTGTCGAGCAGGTGGCGGCGCTGGGTCACCACGAGGCAGAAGTCGAGCGCCGGGCCACGGACGGTGTCGGCGGTGGCCGTGTCGTCCTCGGATCCCCAGGTCCAGGTCGTACCGTCGGGCGCGGACAGCTCCACCCGCACCGGTGTCTCCGGCACCGGTCGGCCGTGCAACCCGAAGGCGAACGAGAAGGTCCGGACCCCGATGTGGGCGACGTGGCGCAGCCGGGCCGTCGGCTCGCGCTCGACGCCGAGCGCGTCGGCGATGTCCTGGCCGTGCGCCCAGGTCTCCATCAACCGCGCCGTGATCGACGACGCCGCGCTCATCGGCGGCCCGTACCACGGCAGCCGCGTAGCGGGGTCCACGGCGGCGAAGGTCTCGACCAACGAACGCCGCGCGGTGCGGAACCACTCCCGCAGCTGCGCCGGGGGCAGCGCGCGGTACTCGTCGGCGATCTCGTCGGTGAACCGGTCGCCCCGGCCGGCCAGCGCCTCGGCCCCCGCCCGGAACCGGTCGGGGTCGGTCGCGGACAGCGCCGCGGTCTCGTCGAAGTAGGCCAGGTGGCTGACCTGGTCACGGATCCGCCACCCCTCGGCAGGGGTCGGCCGCTCCCAGGCAGCGTCGTCGAGTGGGGTGAGCATCTCGTCGACCACCAGTGTCTCGTCGACCAGGTCGGTCAGCAGCTCGGACATCGTCGGCGCCATCTCACGGCCCTTCCAGCGTGCTTCCATTGGCTAGCGTGCTTTCCATCGGGGGGTGCGCTTGTCCCGGAACGCCGCAGGGCCCTCCTGGGCGTCCTCGCTGAGGTAGACGGGTTCCCAGATCCGTTCGGCCTGCTCGTAGGCATCGGACAGCGGGTGGTGCGCGGCGAGGTAGGCGGTGCGCTTCGCCGCGCGCACCGACAGCGGCGCGTTCGCGGCGATCCGCTCGCCCAGCGCCTGCGCCGTCGCCGCCAGCTCGCCGGGCGCCACCACCTCGTTGATCAGCCCGACCTCGTACGCGCGGTGCGCCATGATCGGGTCGCCGGTGAGCAGGATCTGCATGGCGATGCGGGGCGGGATCAGCCACGGCAGCGGCGCGGCCCAGGGCGCCCCGCGCCCCACCTTCACCTCGGTGATCGCGAACCGCGCGGTGTCGGCCGCGATGCACAGGTCGCACATCTGCGCGAGCAGGAACCCCCCGGCGTAGGCGACACCGTTGACGGCCGCGATCGTCGGCTTCGGGACCTCGACGGTGCGGCCGAACTGCGGCACGAAGTCCGGCGGCGGCACCCGCAATGTGGTGTCGGCCATCTCCTTGAGGTCACCGCCGGCGCAGAAGGCCCTGTCCCCCGCGCCGGTGAGCACCAGGACCTTCGCCTCGTCGTCGCCGTTGAACCGCGCCACGCCGTCGTGCAGCCCGTCGCGGACCGCCTGGTTGAGGGCGTTGCGCGCCTCCGGCCGGTCGATGGTCAGCCAGGCCACCCCGTTGTCGATCTCGTAGCGCACCGCGGTCACGGCGCGTCCCTCCTCTCAGATGCGTAGCGAAACGGCATCGCAGCCGACCCCTGAACCCCCATCTGGTTCCGAAACGGGGTCACGACCGACTCGGTCACTCCCCCTCCTCTTCATCGACGACGGCCAGCACGGTGCCGGTGTCGACCGTGCGGCCCACCTCGGTGTTGACCTCGCTGACGACCCCGTCGTGCGGGGCAGACACGGTGTGCTCCATCTTCATCGCCTCGAGCACGACCACCGCCGCACCGGCGGCGACGTGCTCGCCCGCGCTGACCGCGACCCGTACCACCGTCCCGGGCATCGGGGCCAGCAGCGACCCCGGCGGTGTCGACGTCCCGGGTTCGGGGAACCGGGGCAGCTCGACCAGCGTCGTCGCGCCGAGCGCGCTGTCCACATAGGCCACCTCGTCGACACGGTGCACCCGGATCGATCGCCGCACCCCGGCCACATCGAGGTCCACCCGCTCCGGGGTCAGTTGCCGCGCCGCCACACCGTCCAGGGCGACACCGTCGATCTCGGCCCGGACAGCTCGTGAGTGGCGATGCGAGCCATGGCTCGCATCGCCACTCACGAGCGCGTAGCGGACCTCGATGTGCTCGTCACCGTGGGCGAAGACGGCGTGCTGGTGCTCGCTGGGCACGTTGCGCCAGCCCGAGGGCAGCGTCGCCAGCACCGGGGCGTGCGCGCGGCGGGCCGCCTGGTCGGCCAACGCGGCCGCGACGGCGTGCAGCCCGACCACCGCGGAGCCGGCAGGCGGCGCACCGAGCGCCACCGGGTCGTGGCGGGTCAGGTAGCCGGTGTCGGTGTGGCCGGCCCGGAACCCGGGCTCGCGCAGCACCCCGACGAGCAGGTCGCGGTTGGTGGTCACGCCGTGCAGCTGCGCCTCGGCCAGTGCACGGGCCAGCCGGCGGCAGGCCTCGTCGCGGGTGGCGCCGTGCGCGATGACCTTGGCGAGCATCGGGTCGTAGTGCGGGCTGACCACCGAGCCGTCCATGACGCCCGCATCGACCCGGACACCGGGAATCCCGGGGATCGAGAACCGCGCGAGGGTGCCGCTGGCCGGCAGGAACCCGGCGGCCACGTCCTCGGCGTAGAGCCGGGCCTCGACGGCATGGCCATTGATCGTTGCGGTGGTCGCCTGCTCCGGCAGCGGCTGTCCGTCGGCGAGGCGCAGCTGCAGTGCCACCAGGTCCAGCCCGGTGACGAGCTCGGTGACGGGGTGTTCGACCTGCAGCCGGGTGTTGACCTCGAGGAAGAAGAAGGACCCGGACGCCTCGTCGAGCACGAACTCCACGGTGCCGGCGCCGACGTAGCCGATGGCCTTGCCTGCGGCGACCGCCGCGGCGCCCAGTTCGGCCCGCAGTGACCCGTCGACCGCAGGAGACGGCGCCTCTTCGATGATCTTCTGGTACCGCCGCTGGATGGAGCACTCCCGCTCGTGCAGGTGCACCACGGTGCCGTGGGTGTCACCGAAGATCTGCACCTCGACGTGCCGCGGGTCGGTGAGGTAGCGCTCCAGGAAGACGGTGCCGTCACCGAACGCCGACGCCGCCTCGCGCCGGGCAGCAGCCACCGCCTCGGCCAGCTCGTCAGGTGCCCGCACGATCCGCATCCCGCGCCCGCCGCCGCCGAAAGAGGCCTTGACCAGCAACGGGAAGCCCACCGACGCGGCCGCGGCGGCCAGGTCGTCGGACGGCTCGACGGTGACCCCGGGCAGCACCGGCACCCCGGCGCGCGACATCAGCTCCTTGGCGGTGATCTTCGAGCCCATCGACTCGATCGCCGCTGCCGGTGGCCCGACGAACACCAGCCCCGCCTCGGCGCAGGCGCGGGCGAAGCCGGCGTTCTCGGCGAGGAACCCGTAACCAGGGTGTACCGCGTCGGCGCCGGTGGCCAGCGCGGCCGCGACGAGCAGGTCGGCGCGCAGGTAGGTGTCGGCCGGGCCGGCGCCGGGCAGTGCGACCGCCTCGTCGGCCTCGGTCACGAACGGGGCGTCGGCGTCCGGATCGGAGAACATCGCGACGGTGGCGATGTCACACTCCCGGGCGGTGCGGATGACCCGCGACGCGATCTCGCCACGATTCGCAACGAGCAGCTTTCTGATCACCTGTGTCCCTCGCAGTTCGGGGGTACACGGGGGCGAAGCCCCCGTGAGTTCACATCCGGAAGACGCCGAAGCCGCGGCGCCCCTCGACCCGGCCCGAGTGCGCGGCGGACAGCGCCATGCCGAGCACCGTCCGGGTATCGCGCGGATCGATGATCCCGTCGTCGTAGAGCCGGGCGGTGACGAAGAACGAGTGTGACTCCCGCTCGATCTGCTCCTCGATCCCCCGGCGCCGTTCGTCGTCGGCCGCCTGGTCGAACTCCCGCCCGGCCGACTCCGCTGCCGCCTTGCCCACGATGGACATCACCCCGGCGAGCTGCTGCGCGCCCATCACCGCGAGCTTGGCACCCGGCCAGGCGAACATCAGCCGCGGCTCGTAGGCCCGCCCGGACATGCCGTAGTTCCCCGCTCCGAACGAGGCCGCGGTGTTGATCGTGATATGTGGCACGGTGCTGTTGGTGACCGCGTTGATCATCTTGGCACCGTCCTTGATGATCCCGCCCTGCTCGTAGGCCGCGCCGACCATGTAGCCGGTGGTGTTCTGCAGGAACACCAGTGGTGTGTCGGTCTGGTTGGCCAGCAGGATGAACTCGCTGGCCTTGCGCGACTCCTCCGAGAACAGCACCCCGCGTGCGTTGGCCAGCACTCCGACCGGGAAGCCGTGCACCGAGGCCCAGCCGGTGACCAGGCTCGTGCCGTAGCCCGGCTTGTACTCCCCGAACCGCGACCCGTCCACCACCCGGGCCAGCACGTCGCGGGGGTCGAAGGGCACCCGGATGTCGGCAGGGGCGATGCCGAGCAGCTCGTCGGGGTCGTAGCGCGGCTCGTCGGCCGGCAGGGTCGGGCCGGGCCCGAGCTTGCGCCAGTGCGTCTCGGCGACGATCCGCCGCCCGATCCGGATGCAGTCGCGCTCGTCGACGGCGAAGTGGTCCGACAGGCCCGACACGCGCGAATGCATGTCGGCGCCGCCGAGCGCCTCGTCGTCGGCGTCCTCCCCGGTGGCCATCTTCACCAGCGGCGGTCCCCCCAGGAAGACCTTGGCCTGCTGGTCGACGAGCACCGAGTAGTCGCACATCCCGGGCACGTAGGCCCCGCCCGCGGTGGAGTTTCCGAACACCAGCGCGACGGTCGGGATGCCCATCGCGGACAGCTCGGTGAGGTCGTGGAAGATCTTGCCGGCGTGCACGAACAGCTCGGACTGCGTGGGCAGGTCCGCGCCGCCGGACTCCACCAGGTTGATCACCGGGAGCCGGTTGGTGCGGGCGATCTCCAGAGCCCGCAGCGTCTTGCGTAGCGAGTACGGGTTCATCGCACCGCCGCGGACCGTGGGGTCGTGGGCGATGAGCACGCACTCCACACCGGACACCACGCCGATGCCCGTGACCAGGCTCGCGCCCACGGTGAACTCGCTGCCCCATGCCGCCAATGTGGACAGCTCGAGGAACGGGGCGTCGCGGTCGAGCAGCAGCTCGATGCGCTCGCGGACCGGCAGCCGGCCGCGCTGCCGGTGCCGGTCGACGTAACGCTGCCCGCCGCCGGCGCGGGCGGCCGCGAGCTGCTCGGCGAGGTCGTCGAGCACGGCCAGCGACGCCGCGCGATTGGTTTGGTAGATCTCGCCGGTGGTGTCCAGTGTGGACTTGATCGTGCTCACCGGGCCTCCGGTGCGTAATGGTGCTCGAATCGGCTGCGCAGCTTGTTCTTCTGGATCTTCCCGGTGGACGTCTTGGGCAGCTCGTCGGCGACGATGACGGCCTTGGGCACCTTGTAGGGATCGAGGTGGCGCTTGACGGCGGCCAGCAATCCGGCCTCGTCGATCGTCTCGCCGGGCTGCGGCACGACGACCGCGGTGATCGCCTCGCTCCACCGCTCGTGTCGCAAGCCGATGACGACGGCCTCGGCGACCCGGGAGTCCGCGGCGTAGACCGCCTTCTCGACCTCGATCGAGGCGACGTTCTCGCCGCCGGTCTTGATCACGTCCTTGAACCGGTCGGTGAACCACAGCACGCCGTCGGCATCGACGTAGCCGGCATCGCCGGAGTGGAACCAGCCGTGGGCGAAGACGGTCTCGGTGGCCTCG
Source organism: Pseudonocardiaceae bacterium (assembly GCA_009379815.1). Lineage (GTDB taxonomy): Bacteria > Actinomycetota > Actinomycetes > Mycobacteriales > Pseudonocardiaceae > WHSY01. The sequence goes on along the minus strand of WHSY01000007.1, from coordinate 10,808 downwards.
GGATCGCGCAGGTACTCGGTCATCGTGTGCGGGCCGCGGTAGACGATCTCGCCCTGCTCGCCCTGGCCCAGCAGCGTCCCGTCCTGACTCATGATCCCGAGCGCGATGTTGACCACCGGGGTGCCCACCGCCCCGGAGTGCGACAGTTGGTGCTCGGGACGGAACATCGTCGTGGTCGGGCTCATCTCGGTCTGGCCGAACAGCAGGTAGAAGTCACAGTCGAAGCGCTCGATCGCCTCGCGGAGCTGCTTGTCGGGCATCGGAGCCATCGCATAGCAGGCGCGGCGCAGCGAGGAGACGTCGCAGCGGGCCAGGTCGGGGTGGTCGAGCATCGCCCGGTACATCATCGGCAGCCCGAAGATCTGGGTGATGGACTCCGTTTCGATCAGCTCGAGCAGCTGCCCGGGATCGAAGGCGCGCACCACGTGGATCGTGGCCCCGACCATGATCGCCGGTGTGCAGTGGCAGTTGAGCTGCGCGGTGTGGAACATCGGCAGCATCGCGACGAACCGGTCGTCGGAGTCGAACTTGGCCTCGAGCGCCATCGTCATCGACTCGAGGTAGATCGCGGTGTGGTTGCCGACCACTGCCTTGGGGGCCGAGGTGGTGCCGCTGGTGTAGAGGTAGCTGATCGGGTCGCGGTCCTGCACGAGGTACTCGGGCTCGCCGTCCGGGTCGCCGGTGGGGATCTCGTCGAGAGTGGTGTGGCCGCCGGGGTCGCCACCGGTGCCGGGCGCGACGATAACCTCGCGCACCCCGGGCACGGCCGCCACCGCGTCACCGAAGGTGTCGAGCAGCTGGGTCTCGATGACGATGCCGCGCGCCCCGGAGTGCTCGAGAACGTAGCGGACCTCGTCGGGCCGCCAGCCGAGGTTGATCGGGACGCACACCACGCCGAGCTTGGCGCAGGCGTAGTAGACGACCAGGAACTCGACGCTGTTTCCCGAGGCGAGCGCAAGCGCGTCCGCGCGGCCGTAGCCGCGCTGTGCCAGACCGTGTGCCACCCGGTTGACCCAGCCGTTGAGCTCCCGGTAGCGCAACCGGCGGCCGTCGTCGACCACCGCGATGCGATCCGGGTGGCGCGCGGCCGTGCGGGTCAGCGAGTCACCCACGTTGACCCGGTGGATGAGGTTGTCGGCCAGCTCCGAGGACGTCATCGCCGGCTCCCTTCCGTTCGGTTGCCGTGAAGGGCACCTTCACTGCAGTTCGCGTCGGTTCAGTTGCCGTGAAGGGCACCTTCAGTGCGTCGGAGGCAGTGAAGGTGCCCTTCACGGCTGATAGGGCTGGGCTAGTAGGACCGGGGCAGGCCCAGGCTGTGCTGGGCGACATAGTTGAGGATCATCTCCCGGTTCACCGGGGCGATGCGCAACAGCCGGGCCAGCCCCCACAGCGGGACGAGCCCGTACTCGGTGGCCAGGCCGTTACCACCGTGGGTCTGGATCGCGGCGTCCACGGCGGCCAACGCCGCTTCGGCGGCGGCGTACTTCGCCATGTTCGACGCCTCACCGGCGGGCAGCCCGGCGTCGTGCGACCAGGCCGCCCTGGTGGTCATCAGCGCGGCGAGCTCCGTCTCGATCTTGGCTTGCGCCAGCGGGTGGGACACGCCCTGGTGGCTGCCGACCGGGACACCCCACACCTCACGGGTCGTGGCGTACTCCGCCGCCCTGGCCAGGGCATAGCGGGCGACGCCGACGCAGAGCGCGGCGCCGGTGATCCGCTCCGGGTTGAGGCCGTGGAAGACCTGTGCGAACCCCTCACCCTCGATGCCGACCAGCGCGCCGGGCCCGACCCGCACGTCGTCGAAATGCAGCACGAACTGGCGCTCGGGCAGCATCACGTCGACCGGCAGCGGGGTGCGCACCAGCCCGGGCGCGTCGGTCGGGACGACGAACAGCGACAGCCGGGCCGCGCCGGTGGTCTCGTCGGTGCCGGTACGGGTGACCACGAGGATCGCCTCCGCCTCGTCGACCCCGGAGATGTAGTGCTTGCTGCCCCGCAGCAGGTAATCGGCACCGTCTCGGGTCGCCGTCGTCGACAGCCGGTGGGTGTTCGAGCCGGCGTCGGGCTCGGTGATGGCGAAGACGACCTTGCTCTGCCCGGTGGCCAGCCGCGGCAGCCACTCCTTGCGCTGCTCGTCGGTGCCGTACCGAGCCAAGAGCTCCCCTGAGATCGCGCTGGAGACCAGGAGCAGCAGCAGCGGGCAACCCTGCGTGCTGACCTCCTCGCAGACCATGGTGAGCTCGAGCAACCCGGCACCGCCGCCGCCGTACTCCTCCGGGATGTTGATCCCGATGTAGCCACCCTGCCCCAGGGCCTGCCACAGCTCCGTGCAGGGCTGCCGGGCCTGCGCCCGCTCGGCGTAGTAGCCACCGCCGAAGCGGCCGGCGATCGCCGCCACGGTCTCGCGCAGCGCGCGGTGCTCGGTGGTCTCCCGGAAGTCCACCGCGCCCTCCCCAACTAGTGACCAGCAATTCACTCCGCACGCTAGCGCTTCGCCTCGCCACGCGAAAGGCCGTGGCGACTGCCCAGCTCCTTTCGCCACCCATGGCACTCCCGGCGTCAGGCGTAGCGAGGGTGCCCGTCGCAGCCATGAACGGTCAGCTGTGTGACCTTGACGACACCCGGCATACGTGCATCATCATTCACTACACAGTCGAGCGGTGGTCACAACAGTGGCATACGCCAGCCGGCTGGTCGCCAGACGAACGAGGAGGCCCGATGTCGATCGACGTGACGTCGCTGTACAACCGGCGCGCCAACCAGCGCTGGGACCGGGTCGCGGTCGGCGACATGCTGGAGCGACTGACCTGGAGCCGCCCGGATCAGGAGGCGCTCGTCGGGTGGCACGGCGCCTACTCCGACCCCGCCTACCAGCGCTTGACGTACCGGTCGGCCAACGACATCGCCAACCGCGTCGCGAACGGCCTGCTCTCGGCCGGGCTGCAGCGCGGCGACCGCGTGCTGCTGTACTGCGAGAACTCCGTCGAGGCGTTCCTGGTCAAGATGGCCGTGGCCAAGGCGGGACTGGTGTCCGCCCCGGTCAACCCCGCACTGGCGCCCGACGTCGTTACCTACCTGATCGACCTCGTCGAGCCGAGGTTCGCGGTGGTCGACGCCGAGCTCTGGCCACGGGCCGAGCCCGCCTTCTCCGCGGCGGGAATCGAGCCGTCCGTGACGATCCCGATCGGTGGCGACGCCGCACCGGGTAGCGTCTCGTTCACCGAGTTCCTCGACGGCCAGTCCGCCGACGAACCGGACGTCGAGATCCACGGCGACGACATCTGGGAGATCCTGTTCACCTCCGGGACCACCGCCATGCCCAAGGGTGTGATGCTGTCGCACACCTACGCGCACATGGGCGCCTACAGCTTCGCGCTGTCGCTGACCCGGGGGCTGCGCATCGAAGCCGACCTACGGCTGTGTTCGTTCCTCCCGCTCATCTACCACGTCGCCGACCACCCCTTCGGCCTGCCGCCGATGCTGTGCGGGGGCAGCCTGGTGATCGGTCGTCGCCCGGTGGCCGAGGAGGTGGCCCAGGCGATCACCCGCGAGAGGGTGACGGCGCTGTGGGGCGGCTCGCCGCAGCTGGTCAAGACGGTGACACAGACGCTGCTGTCCGATCGGATGGCCCACGATGCGAGCAGCCTGACGGTGATCGTGTACGGCTGGGGTGCGCTCGAACCAGGGACCGCCGCGACGCTCAAGCAGCTCTGCGGTGAGGACCTCGTGCTGGTGGGGATCTTCGGGCAGACCGAGGCCATCTCGTGCCACCGCTTCTGGCCCGACGTCTGGCTCGAGAAGTACCGTCGCACCGCGCCCGAGGTCAACTACGTCGGGATCCCGAATCCGATGCTGGCAGCGAACGTGGTCGACGCCGAGGGCCGATCGTTGTGGGGCGAGCCCGATGTGGCCGGCGAGGCGGTGTATCGCTCGCCCGCGGTGACCGCAGGCTACTACCGGGACGAGGCCGCGACCCGCGAGGTGTTCCGCGATGGCTGGTTCCACTCCGGGGACAGCTGCGTCTACGACGAGGACGGCCTGCGGATCATGGTCGACCGGTTCAAGGACATCATCAAATCCGGTGGCGAGAACGTCTCGAGCCTGCGCGTGGAGGCCGTGCTGCACCAGCATCCCGACGTGGCCAAGGCCGCGGTCATCGGCCTGGCTCACGACCGTTGGGGTGAGGCCGTCACCGCGGTGGTGGTACCGGAGCCCGACCACAAGCCCGACGAGGACGACGTCATCGAGTTCTGCCGCGCCCGGCTGGCCGGCTTCGAGACACCGAAGTCGGTGGTGACGGTGGATGCGCTGCCCGAGACGGTGGGCGGCAAGGTGCTGAAGTACAAGTTGCGCGAGCAGCTCGCGAGTCACTTCGACGGGTAGCCTCTCGCCCGCTGCTGGGGTAGGAGACGGGCGGTGCCCGTGCGGTGCACCATCCCGGGCGCATTCACACTGGCGTGGCAGCGCCAACAATCCAAGGGAGTGGAATGTCCCCAAGTCATCGGACGCAGTGGGACGTCGTACCGGACGGGGTCGTGGTGGTCACCGGCGGTGCCAGCGGTATCGGGCGCGCGCTGGCAGAGCGCTTCGCCCGCGAGGGTGCTCGTGCCGTGGTGGTCGCCGACCTGTCCGAGGCGGCAGCGCAGACCGTCGCGGCGGGTCTGGACTGCACGCAGGCGATGGGCATCGGTCTCGACGTCACCGACGGTGTAGCCGTGGACTCGGCAACGGAGCGGATCGAGGCCGAGCTCGGAGCGATCACGCTGTGGTGCTCCAACGCCGGGGTGGCACTCGGCGACGGGCTCGGCGGCGACGACGACTGGGAGCGCTCCTGGCACGTGCACGTGCAGGCCCACATCCACGTGGCGCGCTCGGTGCTGCCCCGGATGTCCGGCCGCGGGCGGGGCCATTTGATGATCACGGCGTCGGCGGCCGGTCTGCTGACCAATATGGACAGTGCCCCCTACTCTGTAACCAAGCACGGCGCGGTGGCGCTCGCGGAGTGGCTCGCCATCCGGCACGGTGATGCGGGCATCGGGGTCTCCTGCCTGTGCCCGCAGGGTGTGCGCACCCCGATGACCGACCGGCCCGACTCCGGTTCGGCGACCCGCGCGGCGGGCGGGTTCCTCGAGCCGCCCGACGTGGCCGACGCCGTCGTGGCCGCGCTGACCGAGAGCCGGTTCCTCATCCTGCCGCATCCGGAGGTCGCCGAGTACGAGCGGCGTCGGGCAGTCGATCGGGACCGCTGGCTGACCGGGATGCGCCGGATGTGGGCCAAGATCAGCGGGTGAGCCGCGCGGGTCGTGAATCGGATCAGCCGCGGGCCAGCAACTCGTCGAGCTGCTCGTAGCCCTCGACCACTCCGGACTCCATGCCACTGGAGATCGCCGCGTCGCGGCCCTCCGTCGTCTCGAACACGGAGAGGATGTGCAGCCGGGTGCGCCCGCCGAGGTCCTCGAACGTCGCCGTCTCCAGGCAGACGCCGTCCGGGAAGCCCGCGTAGGTGAAGGTCTGAACGATCCGGCCGTGCGGGCGGACCTCGTGGAAGGAGCCGTAGAAACCGTGCGCAGTACCGTCGTCTTCGGTGTGCACATAACGGTAGGCGCCACCGGTCTGCGCGTCCCAGCGTTCGATGTGCATCGTCAGCATTCGCGGGCCGAGCCACCGCCGTACCAGCTCGGGGTCGGTGTGGGCGCGGAAGACCGCCTCCGGAGCGGCCTCGAACTCGCGGACGATGTGGATCGTCGGCAGGTCCGGGTCGGCGGTGATGGTGGTCTCGGGGTGTGTGGTCTCGGGGTGTGCGGTCTCGGTCATGATGCTCCCCTTTCCTGGTCGGTCGCTGTCTCGGTGGGTGTGTTGGCGTCCATCGCGGCGAGCACCGCGTCGAGGCGCCGGTAGCGCTCCTCGGCCTCGCGCCGGTAGCGCTCGATCCACTTCGTCATCAGGTCGAACACCTCCGCCTCGAGGTGGACGGGCCGCTGCTGGGCCTGCCGGGTGCGGCTGACGAGCCCGGCGTCCTCGAGCACCCTGAGATGCTTCGAGATCGCCTGCAGGGACACGGCGTAGGGCTCGGCGAGCTCGTTCACCGTCGCGTCGCGGACGGCCAGCCGCGCCACCATGTCGCGCCGGGTGGGATCGGCCAGTGCCGCGAACACCCGCGAGAGCTCGTCGTCCACCACCGTCTCCTCTATTCAACCGCTCGGTTGAACATGAGGCTACAGACTACTCGACAGCTTGTAAACCACTCAGTTGAATACCGTCCTGCTGCCGTCCATGAACTCGACGCGGTCGGGGTCTATCGGCTCTGCCAGCCCCACCCTGTCGAGTTCACGGACTACCCGCGGCCCGTGGACGTCTCACGCGTCGAGTTCGGGCAAGGTGGCGGCGTCGATCTGCTCCCGGATCCGAAACTTCTGGATCTTGCCGGAGCCGGTGAGCGGCAGCTCCTCGGCCCGGAACCAGCGCACCGGGGTCTTGTGGGGCGCGAGCCGCTCGCGGCAGTGGCGGTGCAGGTCGGCCGAGGTGGGCGGGGGACCCGAGCCGGCCGGGACGACGACCGCCGCCACGATCTCACCCCAGGTGGGATCGGGCAGACCCAGCACGGCGATGCCGCTGACCTGCGGGTGGGTGAACAGCTCCTCCTCGATCTCGACGGGGTAGATGTTCTCCCCGCCGCGGATGATCATGTCCTTGAGCCGGCCGGTGATGCGCAGGTACCCGCGCTCGTCCATGATCCCCAGATCGCCGGTGTGCACCCAGCCGCCGGTGTCGACGGTCTCGGCGGTGCGCTCGAGCATGTCGAAGTAGCCGAGCATGGCCTGGTAGCCGCGGGCGCAGACCTCGCCCTGCTCTCCGATCGCAGCAGGCTGCCCGGTGGCGGGGTCGAGGACGGCGACCTCGACCTGCGGCAGCGGCAGCCCGACCGTGTTCGCGCGGTCCTCGAGATCGTCGTCGAGCCGGGTCTGGGTGATGACCGGGGACAGCTCGGTCTGCCCGAAGACGGTCGTGACGCAGGCGCCGAGCCGCTGCTCGACACGTCGCACCAGCTCCGGCGGCACCGAGCTGCCCCCGGACAGCACGGCCGAGCAGCGCCGCAGGTCGAAGCGCTCGAAGCCGGGATGATCGAGCATCGCGACGAGCATGGTGGGCACGCCGGCGATCAGGTCGGCCTGCTGGTCCTGCGCGGTGCGCAGCAGCAGCTCGGGGTCGAAGAGCTGGCACATGGCGTAGCGGGCACGCTGGTGCGCGCAGCCGAGCACGCTCATGGCGCATCCGGACGTGTGGAACAGTGGCATCGCGCTGCCCAGCGTCCCCCCGGTGGGCAGCTGGGTGCGGCGGATCATGAAGTAGGCGTTGCCGACCAGGCCGCGGTGGTGCAGCAGCGCGCCCTTGGGGAACCCGGTGGTACCCGAGGTGTATTGGATCTGCGCGGGGTCCTCCGGGCGCACCTCGGGCAGTGACCGCTCCGGGCCGCGGAAGTCACCGACCTCGGCCTGCCAGTCGGCGAAGCTGATCCGGCTGTGCAGCTCGGGCAGCCCGGCCGGGTCGGACACTGCCTCAGCCGCGATCGCGGCCATGTCGCTGCCGCGGAACGCGTCGGCGTGCACCAGCCCGGCCGAACGGGACTGCTCGAGCACGTAGCGCAGCTCGCCCGACCGCAGCGCGGGGTTCGCCGTCACCAGCACCATCCCCGCCAGCGCGAGCCCGTACTGCAGCACGACCCACTCCGGGATGTTCGGTGCCCAGACGGTCACCCGGTCACCGGGTTCGAAGCGGGTCAGCAGCCACTGCGCGCAGTGCTGGGCCTCGTCGAGTAGCTCGCGGTAGGTCCAGCTGCGGTCGGTGCGGGAGGCACCGGTCAGCGACGGGCTGCCCGGCGGCGCCACCTCGATCAGCGCGGTGGCAGCCGGGGAGTCGAACGCGGCTTGGCGCAACAGCCCGCCCGTGGTCAGCTCGGGGACCGGCTCGCTGGTGTCGGCGGGCAGGTAGGAGCGGGTCAGTAGTGCGCTCTCGGTGTCCATTCGGCTCTCCTGGTGCGAGTCCTACGAGTCCTACGCAGACGGGTCGGTGTCGGGGAACTCGGCGGGGTCCGGCAGCGGGCCGCCCCCATCGGGGATCGGCCGGCCGGAGTCACGCCACGCCACGGCTGCCTTGAAGCCGTGCTGCTCGGCGAAGTCCTTGAACCACCGACCCTCCGGCGAGTGCCGGGTGATGCCGTCGAACAGGGTTGCGAGGATCTGGGTGCCGTGCAAGCCCATGTTGTCCAGCGCCTGGTTGACCATCATCTTCTGCATCACGAGCTGGTTGACCGGTACCGAGGCGATCCGGTCGGCGAGCGTCTCGACGGTGTGCTCCAGCTCCTCGGCGGGCACCGCCTCGTGCACCAGCCCCCACCGCGCCGCGGCGGCACCGTCGATCGTGTCGCCGGTGAGCAGCAGGCGCTTGGCCCGCTCGGCACCGAGCCGGTAGACCCACATCCCCGTGGTGGGACAGCCCCACACCCGGGCCGGCGGGTAGCCGATCCTGGCGTCGTCGGCCATCACCACCAGGTCGCAGGACAGCGCGATATCGCTGCCACCGGCCACGGCGTGACCGTGCACCTGGCAGATCGTCGGCTTGAGCGAGTGCCAGAGCGTGGCGAAGTCGTCGGTGTTGCGCTTCATCTCCCGGTAGTCCTTGATCGGGTCCCACACCGCGTTCTGGCTCCACCGCGCGTCGAGCTCGGACTCCGCGTACGCCTTCAGGTCATAACCCGCGCAGAAGGCCCGACCGGCCCCGGACACCACGATCACGTGAACCTCGGCGTCGTCGTTGGCCCGATCCACCGCGGCGCGGATCTCGCCGGGCATCTCGTCGTTGATCGCGTTGAGCCGCTCGGGACGGTTCAACGTGACGTAGGCACGCCGGCCGCGGACCTCGTAGCGCAGCGTGTCGAACACGCCCACCTCCTTGTCGTCGCGTCGTCGGCGAGGTCGGCTCAGTAGGAGCGCGGCAGGCCGAGGACGTGCTGCGAGACGTAGTTGAGCACCATCTCCTGGCTGATCGGCGCCAGCCGGATCAACCGGGCCTCCCGGAAGTACCGCTCGACGTGGTACTCCCGCGCATACCCCATCCCGCCCAACGTCTGCACCGCGCGGTCGGCCGCCTCGAAACCCGCGTCCGCGCAGAGGAACTTCGCCATGTTCGCCTCGCGGCCGCAGCGCAGCCCGTTGTCGTAGCGCCACGCGGCGTTGCGCGCCATCAGGCGGGCAGCGTCGAGCCTGGTCTGCGCCTCCGCGAGCGGGAACGCCAGCCCCTGGTTCTGCCCGATGGGCCTGCCGAAGACCTCCCGCTGCGTGGCGTACTCGGTGGCGTGCTCGATCGCGACCCGCCCGATACCCAGTGCCTCGTGCGCGAGCAGGATGCGTTCGGGATTGAGGCCGTCGAGCAGGTACCGGAACCCGTCGCCCTCCTCGCCGATGCGCGCGGCGGCCGGCACCCGCAGCCCGTCGATGCGAACCTCGTGGGAGGCCACCGCGTTGCGGCCCATCTTCGCGATCGGAGTGATCTCCATCGCCGAGCGGTCCACGTCGGCCAGGAACAGGCTCATCCCGTCGGTCGGGCTCGCGTCGTCGCGGGGGCTGGTGCGGGCCAGCAGCACGATCTTCTGCGAGTCGCCGGCCTTGGTGGTCCACACCTTCCGGCCGTGCACGACGTAGGAGTCGCCGTCGCGTCGCGCGGTCGTGGTGATCCGGCTGGTGTCGGTGCCCGCGTCCGGTTCCGTGACGCCGAAGCACACGTGCAGGCTCCCGTCGACGACGCCGGGCAGGATCTCGGCGCGAAGCGCCTCGCTGCCGTGCTTGACCAGCACGTTGATGCCGAAGATCGTCAGGTGCATCGCGCTGCACCCGTTCATGGCCGCCCCGGAGGCGGCGACCTCCTCGAGCAGGATGGACGCCTCCTGGATGCCCAGCCAGCCGCCGTGGGCGAAGGCGTCGTAGAACTCCCACGGGAAGCGGTGGTCGTGGTCGTGCTCGGCCCAGTAGTCGTTGCCGAACGATGCGGCCAGCTCGCGCACCGCACGCTGGATGTCGTGCTGGTCCTGGGTCAGCTCGAAATCCACCCTCGCCCCTTCCGATCTGTCCGCCGTCCCCGGTCACCGTAGGGGTCCGGTCGTCGACGGCGGCTGACGCGTGGGGCGCCACCACCGGCGGCCGGCTGATCAGCCGAGCGCGTCGATCAGGCGGGGTCGGACTCGGCAGCCGGGAACGCGCGGCTGCGGAAACAGACCCCGTTTCGGAACCGGAACGGGGTTCGGGGCCCGTAGCCGACCCCGATGAACTTCCGGCTGCTAGCTCAGGCCGAGTTTCGGCCGGGCCCAGGCCGCGGCGTTGGCGATCGTGGCGTCGGCCTCCGGAGCACGTCCAGCCATGAAGGGGTACACGTGCTGCTGTCCCGGCGCGATCTCCAGCTTGACCTCGACCCCGGACGCGGTCGCCTGGTCCGCGAATCGCTCGGCGTTGTCCTGCAGCGTCTCGTGATCGCCGGCCGCGAGGTACATCGGCGGCAGGCCGGTCGCGTCGGCGCGCAGCGGATTGGCCAGCGGGTCGGCCGGCGAGCCGCTCTCGCCCAGGAACATCGCCGACATCTGCTCGATCACAGCGCGCTGCACCAGGGCGTCCGTGGCGGCGTTGGTGTCCAACGTCTTGCCGAGGTGTTCCATATCCAGCCAGGGGGAGAAGCCGATGACGGCGCCCGGCAGCGGCTCGCCCAGGTCACGCAGTTTCAACACCACGCTGACCGCCAGGTTGCCGCCGGCGGAGTCGCCT
>WHSY01000079.1 GCA_009379815.1 Pseudonocardiaceae bacterium | reverse complement strand
GTTGGTGTACACGCTGTTCTGGCGGCGGTTCAACACCTCGGGGACGCTGTGGGGCATGTACGGCGGACTGATCAGCTGCGTAGGACTGATCATCTTCTCGCCCGCGGTGTCCGGCAGCGACACCGCGATGTTCCCGGGCTTCGACATCTCCTACTTCCCGCTGGAGAACCCCGGGATCGTCTCGGTGCCGCTGTCGTTCCTGCTCGGCTACCTGGGCACCGTGCTGAGCAAGGAGGAGTCCGACGACGCGAAGTACGCCGAGATGGAGGTGCGCTCCCTGACCGGTGCCGGCGCCGAGAAGGCCGTCACGCACTGAGCCCGACGCCGCCCTGCCCGCGTGTGACATCGCGCGCGATGGGGTTCACGGGCCCCTGACGGTGAGGCGTGGCACGATCGACGGTATGAGGCCGCAGTCCGTACCGGAGGTTCCCGCCGAGCAGGTGCCCGACGGCGCCGTACTGCTCGACGTGCGGGAAAGCGACGAGTGGGCCGCCGGGCATGCCCCGCAGGCGGTACACGTGCCGATGACCGACGTGCCGGCACGGCTCGACCAGATCGGCGCGGTCGCCGGCGACCGGATGGTGCACGTCGTCTGCCGTTCCGGTGGCCGCTCCGCGCAGGTCACCGCCTACCTGGCGCAGGCCGGGTGGGAAGCGGTGAACGTCGGCGGGGGCATGAAGGCGTGGGCAGCCGCGTCCCGGCCGATGGTCGCCGAGTCCGGTGTCGAGCCGAGGGTCGCCTAGTAGGGGGCAGAGATGGTCGGCTGCCCGCGGTGCGGCTACCCGGGTCCGCAGCGCGGGCCCTGCCCCGGCTGCGGGGCGCTTCCGGCCGGGCAGCAGGCCATGGAGTGGGTGGCGACGCCGCCACCGGGACGCGAGCAGCCGCGCGCCGCGGCCCGCTCCCGGTACACCGGTCCGCCGACGTACCGTGACATCCCGCGTTGGGGCCTTCCGCGGTTGACGTGGCGTCGGCCGACCCCGTTCGCGAGCCCCCCGGCCGACCACGCCGGGCGGATGCGGGCGGTGGCGGGCAGCGCCGGACCGTTGCTCTGGATCGCTGCCGGGGTCGCGCTGCTCACCGCGGTAGCGGAGGGGTGGCGGTACGCGATCCTGCTCGCCAGCCGCACCGACGCGGTACCGGCAGATCCGCTGCGGGCGTCCGACGTGCTGGTCGTCACCGGAAGCGTGATGTCCGTGCTGGCCGGCTCGCTCGCGGCACTGGTGGTGCTGACCTGGCTGGTCCATGCCTACGCCACCGCAGCCGAATCGGACGGGGTGCGTCCAGCCCGGCCACGATGGCAGGTCGTCGCGGGCGCACTCGTGCCGGGGGTGAACCTGCTGGTGCCGGGAGCCCTGCTCGCGGAGATCGAGCACGCCGCGCTGGGCGGCGATCCCGGCCGCAGGCCACGCCCGTCGCGGCTGGTCGTGTCGTGGTGGCTGGTCTGGTCGGCCAGCCTGCTCCTCGCAGCGACCACGCTGCTGTGGGGGCTCCGCGACACCGTCCAGGCGCACGCGGACGGGGTGGTGCTGCACGCCGCAACCGACGTGCTGGCTGCCGCGGTCGCCGTGCTCACCGCGATCGTGGTGCGACGGTTCACCGCGCTGCTGTCGCCCGCCGCGCAGCGGCGTCGCCCCCGGATGGTCGTCGTCCGCGTGTCGGGAGTGTCCCGCCCGGCCGCCACCACGCCGCCACCGGGAGCGACGCCGGCCCGGGGATGACGTACCAGGGTCCCGGGGGCACGGTGTCGGCCGCGGGGGAGGATCGCCGGTGTGGCCGCCGTCCGCAGCTCCAACCGGCCCGCCGTCATCGCCCATCGTGGCGCGTCGGCCCACCGCGCCGAGCACACCCTGGCCGCCTACGGGCTGGCCCTCGAGCATGGGGCCGACGGTCTGGAATGCGACGTGCGGCTGACCCGCGACGGCCGCCTGGTGTGCGTGCACGACCGCCGCGTGGACCGCACCTCGACCGGCCGCGGCGTGGTCAGCGCCTCGGATCTGGCGAGCCTCGCAGCGTACGACTACGGCAGCTGGCACGATGAGCTCGAGTCCGCCGACGATCTGGTGGAACGCCGGTTGGGCGCGCAGGTCACACACCCGCACCATCGCGGGCTGCTCGTGCTCGACGACCTGCTCGATCTGATCACCGACTGGCGGCGCGGCGTGCGATTGTTCGTCGAGACCAAGCACCCGGTGCGTTACGCCGGCCTGGTCGAGGCCAAGCTCGTCGCACTGCTCGCCCGGTACGGGCTTGCCGCGCCGGCGTCGAAGGACGAGTCGACGGTGGTGATGATGTCGTTCTCCGCTCGCGCGGTGCGCAGGGTCCGCGCCGAGGCTCCCGCGCTGCCCACGGTGCTGCTGCTGAGCAAACTGGGCCGGGCGCCGGAGGGGAGGCTGCCGCCGTGGGCGGACATCGCCGGCCCCGGTATCCGGTCGCTGCGAGCCGATCCCGACTACGTGGCCCGCGCGGCCTCCCGGGGCCACCCGACCTACTGCTGGACCGTCGACGACCCCGCCGACGCGCAGCTGTGCCGCGATGCCGGCGTCCGCTACATCGCCACCAACCGCCCGGCCGAGACCCGCGAGCTGCTCACCGGCCCTTGACGACGCGGTGAACGGCTGCGCGGTGAACGGCTGCGCGCCGATAGGGTGACGGCGATGTCGGCGAAATCGAGGTCACCCAAGGCAGGGTCACCGAAGGCAGGGTCAGCGGCTGCGCCCCTCGGTCCCGCAGCCAACGGCAGCGCGGCGGTGAGCCCGCGACGGCCCTGCCCGTGCGGCTCCGGCAAGCGCTACAAGGCCTGCCACGGCGCCGATGGCGGCGCGGCGGACGTGATCGTCACCCGCCCGTTCGGTGGACTCGCTGCGGAGTGCCAGCTGGTGGCGCTGCGCGAGTTCGTGCCCTCGGCGACGGCGCCGCTACCGCTGACCGATCCGGGCGAGCTCGGCGTCACGCTCGCCACGGTGCTGCCGATGGCCGCCGCCGCGATCGTGCAGGCCGACGGGTCGATGCTGGTCGGCCTGCAGGTGCAGACCCGGTCCGGCGACGTGTCCCGCGACCTCGGCCGCGCGGTCCGCTGGGCACTCGACGCCGAGCCGGGCGACGTGCTGCCGGTGGTCAACGCGGGAACCGCGGGCGGAGCCGAGGTGCGGCTGCAGGACCTGCTCGCCCCCGACGCCCGGCTCGACGTCACGATGCATCCCGACTTCAGCTGGTGGGTGCCCGGCGGCGCGCCACCGTCCGGCGAGGTGGCGCTGTCCCTCGAGCGGGCCAACGCGGCGATCATGCCGACCGAGGCGGTGACGAGCGACGGCGCCTACTGGGTCGATGCGGGCGAGAAGGCACACATCAGGTGGGTCCGGCCGGAGCCGGAGGAGCGGTTGCTCGCCGCCATGGCGCGGCTGGCGGCACGCGACCAGCTCGATCTCGGTGAGGGGTCGCGCTACGCGGGATCGTTCCGTGCGCACGGCGTGCTGGTGCCGGTGTGGGACCTCGATCGGGAGCGGCACGCCCGGCAGTGGGTTCCGGGCGCCGAGGCGTTCGCCTCGCGGCTCGACGGTGCGCTGGCGTCGCTCGACGGCGAGCCGCTCGCCGAGCCGGAGCGCCGCGCCCGCGACGGCCTGCGCGGCAGGCAGGTGACCTTGCGCTGACGCGCTCGTGCGCGGGTCACGGTTCGGGCACCGAAGACCACTCACGAGGTGGGCAGCGGCTCGCGGTGCACCGGGCAGGCCATGCACCGCGGGCCACCGCGGCCCGAGCCCAGCTCGGAGCCGGAGATCGCCAGCACCTCGATCCCGGCGTCGGCCAGCCGCGCGTTGGTCTCGGTGTTGCGCTCGTAGGCGACGACGACGCCGGGCGCGACGGCGAGCGTGTTGTTGCCGTCGTCCCACTGCTCGCGCTCCGCGGTCACCGGATCGAGCCCGGTGTCGATCACCCGGAGCTTCGCGATCCCCATCGCCTCCGCGGCGGCGTGCAGGAACGGGACCGGCCCGTCGACCCGCAACCCGCCGGCACCGTCGGACGTCAGCTGGTAGGCCTGCAGAGCGTCGCGGACGGCGGGGTACATCACCACCGCGTCGACGTCGATCATCGTGCACACGGTGTCGAGGTGCATCGACGCGCGGGACTGCGCGATCGGCACGGCGAGCACCGTGTGCGCCAGCCCGTCGGCGAGCACCGAGCGGGCGAACGACTCAGCACCGGCGGGGGTGGTGCGCTCCCCGACACCGACGGCGACGACGCCGGGCGCGAGCAGCAGCACGTCGCCGCCCTCCACCGGTGCCGAGCGCGCACCGTAGGCGCGGTGTGCCGGTGCGAACCTCGGGTGGTGGTCGTAGATCAGCCTGGTCAGCGACGTCTCGCGCCGCCGAGCGGGCATCGCCAGCGAGGTGATCGCCACCCGGTCGCCGACCCACACCGAGGAGTCGCGGGTGAACAACAGGTTGGGCAGCGGGTCGACGGCGAAGTCGTGCGGGTGGTGCATGCGGCGCACCAACCCGGCCGAGCCCGCCGGCAGCTCCTCGAAGGTCATCCCGGACATCAGCACGGCCGCCAGCTCCGGTGCGGGCACATCGGACAGGTGCGCGCGTAGCGCGTGTGCGAGGTCGGTCCCGAGGCGCAGCTCGTCGACCGCGGCCGCCATCCCCGCGGCGCGGGCGTCCGGGCGGGTCAGCGCCGCACCGAGCAGGTCGCCCAGCAGCATCACCTCGACGCCGCGGTCGCGCAGCACACCGGCGAACGCGTCGTGCTCCTGCTGTGCGCGCTGGACCCACGGGATGCCGTCGAAGAGCAGCTGGTCGTTGTTGTGCGGGGTCAGCCGGGACAGCTCCGCACCGGGCCGGTGCAGCAGCACCCGGCGCAGCTCGCCGACCTCACTGTCCACCCGGGGCACCCCGCGATCCTAGGACGGCGCACGCCCTACGGTGGAGGGGTGAGTGAGCCCCTGCTACCCCGCTACGGCGCTCGTTCGCTGCCCGAGGTCGTCCCGTCGCTGCTGGCCGCGCTCGGGGTAGGGGGGCCCAACCCGCTCGACGTCGAGCCCGCGCGCTCGGTGTGCCTGCTGCTGCTCGACGGGCTGGGCGCCGAGCTGCTCGGCGAGCATGCCGCCGAGGCACCGGTGCTCGCCTCGCTGGCCGCCGGCAGCGAGCCGCTGACCGCCGGCTTCCCCGCGACGACGGCGGCGAGCATCGCCTCGCTGGGTACCGGCCGCCCGCCGGGCGAGCACGGGATCACCGGTTACACGTTCGCCGCGCCGGGCGGCGTGCTGCTCAACGCGCTGACGTGGTGCTCGCACGGCGACGGCGCCGACGCCGTGGACCTCCGCGAGCGCGCCGTCCCCGAGCAGGTGCAGCCGTACGACACGGCGCTGCAGCGGGCAGCCGGCGCCGGGCTGGACGTCCGGGTGCTGGCGCCGCGGGTGCAGCGCGGTTCGGGTCTGTCGCGCGCCGCGTTGCGCGGCGGCGACTTCCGCGCAGTGCACGCGCTGGGGGACCTGGCCGTCGGGGTGCTCAGCGCGCTGGACGGACGCGGTTTCTGCTACGCCTACCACGGTGACCTCGACCTGGTCGGGCACCTGTACGGCCCGGGATCGCCCGCCTGGCGGCTGCAGCTCGCGCACGTCGACCATCTGGTGGCCTCGATCGTGCAGCGGCTGCCCGCCGGGGCGCTGCTCGCGGTGGTCGCCGACCACGGCATGGTCGCGCTGGACGACCCGATCGACGCCGACGCCGAGCCGGCGCTGCGCGAGGGGGTGCGCGGCCTGGCCGGTGACGTCCGTGCCCGCCACGTGTACGCCGACCCCGGTGCCGCGGCCGACGTGTTGGCGGCCTGGTCGGAGCTGCTGGGCGACCGGGCGTGGGTGGTCTCCCGCGACGAGGCGGTGGCCGCGGGATGGTTCGGCCCGGTGGACCGCAGGGTCGCGGAGCGGATCGGCGACGCGGTGGTGGCGGCGCGCGGCGGCTTCGGCGTGCTGCGCCGCGTCGCCGAGCCGCGGGAGTCGAAGATGGTGGGCCACCACGGGTCGCTGACGTCGGCCGAGCAGCTCGTCCCGTTCCTGCTGGCGCGCCGAGAGGGGTCCGCGTGACGTTCTGGCTGCGCATCGCGGTGCGTGACGACGATCTCGACGCGCTCGGCCACGTCAACCAGGCCGTCTACCACCGCTACGGCGAACAGGCGCGCTTCGGGCTGTTCCGCGCGGCCGGGTGCGACTTCCGGGACCTGGTCGAGCAGGGGGTCGGCGTCGTGCTGCTCGAGTCGACCATGCGCTACCTCGCCGAGCTGCGAGGCGGCGACGAACTCGACGTCAGCTGCGAGTGCGGCTTCGGCGCGGGCAAGACGTTCGCCATGCGCCACGACATGCGGCGCATCGACGGCACGCTCTCGGGGCAGATGCACTGCACCATGGGACTGCTCGACCTCGAGGCGCGGCGGCTGCTGCCCGAACCCCGGCAGCGGCTGCTCGCCGTCGCTGCCGACCCCGCGCTGCTCGACGGTGCTCCCGCGGAGCGCGGCATCAACCGGTGAGGCGGGCGGCGAGGGCCACCAGCTGCGCTCTGCGGGAGGTCGACGTCTTGGTCATGATCCGCTCGACGTGCTTCTCGACCGTGCGGGGCGATCATCTCGACATCTATGACGTGATCTCCGACGCCGAGCCGCTCGACGATCCGGTCGCCTTCCGGTTCCCGGCCAACGCCCGGCGACGCTACGAGCCGCTCTCGCGGTGGCCCGTCGGATTGCTGGTGATGGGCGATGCGGTGGGCAGCTTCAACCCGGTCTACGGCCAAGGTATCACCGTGGCCGCGCTCGAGGCGCTGACACTGCGACGCCACCTGCAGCGGGGTTCCGAACTGCGGCCGCGACGATTCCTGCGTGACATCGCGCGGCTGGTCGACGTGCCGTGGAACATGGCGGTCGGTGCGGACCTCGCCTTTCCCGGCGTGGCGGGACGCCGCCGCCGCGCAGGATCCCGCCCTCGCCGAGACTTTCATCCGGGTCATGGGCATGGTGGATCGCCCGGAGCGGCTGCTGCATCCCGGCGTCGTATTGCGGGTGCTGCGGCGGACATTCCCGGCCCGCAGGCTGTCCCGATCGCATCGACCGTTGGACGTCCCGGAAACCACCGCCGCCCGGGAATCGTGACCTTGCAAAGGTCACTCGAAGTGCAGCCAACGCATGAGGTTATTGAGCCGCTCATCGCAGCGAAATGACCGTTGGTCGCACCACCAAGGTTATTTCCCGGTGCAGTTGTCAGCGGCCGGTTCTTGTCGGTGCCGGGTTCGAGAATGGGGGCATGAACGGTGCGCTGTCCGACAGGCTGGCGGGGTTGTCCCGCGAGTTGGAGGGGCTGCTGCCGACGGTGCGCGGTTGTGCGGGCGGTGAGGTGCTGGCTGCGCAGCGCGAGCTGGAGTCGCTGTCGCGGATGGTGATGGCGACGCAGGTGGAGCTGGATGCGGCGGTGGCCGACGGCGGGGCGCAGTCCGAGCACGGCTACGCGTCGGTGCGGGCGATGCTGTCGGACGTGCACCGGCTGCCGCCGCGGGAGGCCACCGCCCGCGAGCAGCGGCGCGAGCAGCTGGCCTCCCGCCGGTCACTGTCCGGAGAGGCGCTGCCGCCGCGGCTACCCGAGACTGCCCGGGCGCTGGCCGAGGGAGCGATCGGCGCGGCGCACGTAGAGACCATTGCGCAGGTGATGCGCGATGTTCCCGCCTCGCTGGACCCGGCCGGCTGCGCGCTGGTGGAGGAGCAGGTGGCCGGCTTCGCCCGGCAGTACTCCCCGCGCGAGACCGGTGTGCTGGCCGCGCAGCTACTCGCCCGGCTGGATCCCGACGGCCAGGAACCGGCCGATCCGGAGGCCGCGCGGCCGGACAACACCCTGTATCTGGGGCGGTCCCGGCGGGGCGGGCTCAAGCTGACCGGGGAGTTCGACGCGGCCGCTGAGGCCGTGATCCGCGCGATGGTCGACGCGCTGGCCAAACCCAGCCCCGCCGTCGACGGGGTGCCCGACGAGCGCAGCGTTGCCGCCCGGCAGGGCGACGCGCTGGTCGACGCCGCTCACCAGGTGCTGGGGTTCGGTGAGCTGCCCGACTGCGGCGGCGAACGTCCCCACGTCGCCGTCACCGTCGAGCTCGACGAGCTGGAACGTCGGCTGCGGGGCGCGATGCTCGACTACGGCACCACCCTGCACCCCGAGACCGCCCGCATGCTGGCCTGCGACGCCGCAGTGATCCCCGCCGTGCTCAAGACCCGCTCGGCGCCGCTGGACCTGGGCCGATCTCGCCGCACCCTGAACGCGGCGCTGCGCCGCGCCCTGGTCATCCGCGCCGGCGGGTGCTGCGAGATGCCCGGCTGCGACCGCCCCGCGTCGTGGTGCGAGGGCCACCACCGGCGCCACTGGATCGACGGTGGCCCGACCGAGCTGTCCAACCTGCTGCTGCTGTGCCGACGACATCACGTGCTGGTGCATCGGCCCGGGTGGGACATCCACCTCGACCCCGACGGACACCCCGTCTTCACCCCACCCGCGATTATCGACCCGGAGCGAAGACCAAGATCCAGCCGGATGAACTGCTGACCCGACGGGTTCGGACGCCGACCGCTCGGATCGTGGTCACGGCCGCCCCTCCGGTAGCTCGAACAAGCTCGGGGGCAGGCCCCGGCGGGTGGCCTCTGCGAAACCTTGATCTCGCGCTGCTGGGCGTGCTGCACGGCCGTGAGCTTGACGACGCGGTGTCGCAGGCGGGGGCGTTGCTGGCCACCGTGGTCGGGCAGGACCTCGACGAGGGCACCGACGGGGTGTTCTCGATCGCGCGGCGGGTGGCGCGCGACCGGGTGATCTCCACCATGGATCCCGATGCTCGGCAGGGGCACAAGACCTTCGCGCGCGGGTTCGACGGCTACAAGGGCCACGTCGGTATCGACCCCGACTCGGAGATCATCACCGCCACCGTGGTCACCACGGGCAACGCCGGGGACGGCGCCGCGGCCTCCGACCTGATCACCGACCTGATCACCGACAATCGCCCCGAGACGCAGCCGAGCGAGCAGCAGGCGAGCGCCGAGCAGTCCAGCGACCAGCAGCCGGATGCCGAGCAGCCGGCCACCAACGCCGGACGAGAGGCCGCCGACGACCTGACCGGGAACTGACGAAGAACACCGCAGTACGGCCAGCCATCTCGCCGACCACTGTGCTCAAGCATCGGTGATTCACATGCCTGCCGGGGACACGTCGCAAGCCGATCGTTCAGCGGGACGTCAGTTCGGGAGCAACCGGGCGCGCCTGCGGCCGAAGCTGCTCGTGGTGCCGTGATGCAGCGTCGAGCTGAGCCACCGGGCCACACCTGCCTCGTCGGCGGCAGGGCCTTGCCACGCGAGATGCGCGTCGGGACGTACCAGCACGTTGCGATTGGCGTTCCCACCAGGGACCAAGAGCACGGTGAGACGCTCGGCGCCCAGGTATCGCCGGGCCACCGCTGCGATGCCACGAGCGAGCTTCTCGTCTCCGGTCAGGAGGGCCCTCGTCCCCCCAGCTCGGCGTGTAGCCGAGTATCGCCGCCGTCGTCGGGGCGCTGGCATGGGAAGTCCGGAACACGGTCACCGGAGCGTCGACCGTCAACGCGGCGGCCGGTCGTCGGGGCAAGAGGGCCGTGGCGGTAGCTGATGTGCAGCTGGGACGCCTTGCGCCAGATCTGCTGCTGGATCATTGGCCGGTTGACCGCCGGGTACAGCAGGTGCTCGCGAACGAACGCCACCAGCGGATTTCTGCTCGCCAGTAGCTTGTCGACGCCGCCGACGGACGTCACCACGGCCTCGGCGATCGGCCGGCGTTCGGCTTCGTAGCTGTGTAGTAGGGCTGGTTCGGCGCGCCCGCCGACGACGAGGGCGAGCTTGAAGGCTAGGTTCTCCGCGTCCCCGATTCCGGTGTTCATTCCCTGTCCGCCGGTTGGGCTGTGGACGTGTGCGGCGTCGCCGGCCAGTAGGACACGCCCGCACCGATACGCCGAGGCCAGCCGGCGGTGGACTCGGAAAGTCGACGTCCACGACACATCCCGGATTCGCGGAACGCAGCTCCCGACCCGGTCGCCCAGCGAGCTGATGAGCAGCTCCAGGACTCGCACCGCAGGTATGTCGTCAGGCTCGCCGGACGGCGCCGGGGCCATCAGCCGCCACCGAGCCTCGCCCGGCAACGGCAGGGCGGCCAGCGAGCCCCCGGTTCCAACCCACATCGAGGCGAAACCCTGTTCTACCGGCAGTTCCACCTGCACGTCGGCGAGCAGAAAGCGCTCCGCACCGGTATCGCCGACCAGCCGGATGCCGGTGGATTTGCGCACTCGGCTGCCGGCGCCATCGCTTCCCACCACCCAGTCGCAGCGCGCGGTGCCGCCGTCGGCGAACGATGTGGTCGCCCCGTCGGGGTGCTGTTCGACGCCGGTCACTTCCCGCCCCCACTCGATGCAACCGCCCAGCTCGGCGAGCCGCGCCCGTAGCTGCGCCTCGATGTCGGCCTGCGAGATGACCAAGGCGGTGCGGCCACCGAGCACCTCCCCGGCAGGCACCCTCAGACGCAGCTTCTCCTGCCCGTGCACGTGGATCACCGTGCCCGCCATCTGCACCGACCGTTAGATCAGCCAGCGCACCCAGCCGACCCTGGGGTGCAGGTCCTGGAGCCGGCCCACAGGCTGCACCGGGCGCTGCGCGAGGCCGAGCGGCTCAGGGTGGCCTACGGCGCCAGTGGGCCGTAGTTTCCGCCCGGTGGCGTGGGCCTGGGCGACGGCCCGGTTGGCCAGAAGGCCCGCGCCGCGCGGTCGCGCCCGGCAGGTCTGGCTGGGCCCGTCGGCTCCCCTCCCCGACCGCCCCGGGTGCCGTCCGGAGTGAACTGATGCGGAACGGGCGCTGGCAGCTCGAGCTCGGGGATGCGGCTACGTTGGCGGGGCGCGGTCTGAGCGGATAACCGCCCGCGACCTGGGCCACGAACCTACATATTCGGCTACAGACATGGCCGTCACCACGCCCGCTGCGGATAGCGCATCGTCGCAGGCATCAGCGTCGGCTGAAGCTGCAGCGTCGTGGTGTACACAAGCGGGATTGGCTGTGGCCGACGCAGCAGACGGCGCGGTCTCCACTGACCCGGCACCGCACGGTGCTATGTCGGTGGACGCCGCAACGCACACCGAAGGTGACACATCGGTAGAGTCGTCGCGCTCCGCTGCTCTGTACGCTGCCCCGTCAGCCGACCCGCATTCATCGGATTGCACCGGCGTGTCACCGTCGACGGCTCTATCGGAGCGGGTAGCGTGAAGCTCAGCGACTGCGACAGACATATCCATCGGCAGATCGACCGACGAACAGCCGGAAAGCGTCGCGGCTATTCTCGCCGCGCATACCATTGCAGCGGGCGTCGACATTTGACCTGAGATGACCGTTGCCGACGCCGCTGGAGCCGACACCGACATGTCATATGAAGGCAGCGCCGCGGTTGCCGGTTCGCGCCGCCGAGGCGCGGGAGCTGCCCGAGCCGCCGAGCTGCGCGAGGCGTACGAGGCGATGTGTCGCGCATGAACCCCGGGCCGTAGCCTCCGCCGGCCGATAGGGTGCAGGTCATGGATGGTGCGGAAGCGATCGTGTCGACGGCGGTGGCGGCGGGGATGGACGTCTGCTTCGCCAACCCGGGCACAACCGAGCTGGACCTGGTGGCAGCGCTCGACACCGTGCCGGGTGCCCGCGCGGTGCTGGGGACCTTCGAGGGCGTGTGCACCGGTGCGGCCGACGGCTACGCGCGGATGGCCGACCGCCCGGCGTGGACGATGCTGCACCTCGGTCCCGGCTTCGCCAACGGCGCGGCGAACCTGCACAACGCCCGTCGTGCGCGCAGCCCGGTGGTCGGCGTGGTCGGCGACCAGGCCAGCTGGCACCAGCCCGCCGACGCCCCGCTGACCACCGACATCGCCGGCCTCGCGGCGCCGGTCTCGGACTGGGTGGGCTCCACCTCGTCGTCACTCGACGCCGGTGCGGACTTCGCCGGTGCCGCCGCTCTCGCGGCGACCGGGCGGGTCGCGACGCTGCTGCTACCCGCCGACCACGCCTGGGGCGACGGCAAGACTGCCGAGGCACCGGACGTGGCGTTGCGCCGGCCGGCCCCTGCGACCGATGCGGTGACGGAGGCCGCGGCTGCGCTGCGGCAGGCCCGGCGACCGCTGGTTCTGCTCGGCGGTGCGGGCTGCCGGGCCGACGGGGTGCGCGCCGCCGCAGCGGTGGCGGCCGCGACCGGCGCGGAGCTGGTCGTCGAGACCTTCCCGCCCCGGCTGGAGCGCGGCGCCGGGCTGCCCGCGCCGGCCAAGCTCGCCTACGTGCCGGAGAAGGCGGCCGAGGCGCTGGCCGACCACGACGTCATCGTGCTCGCCGGAGCGCGCCCGCCGGTGACCTTCTTCGGCTACCGTGGCCTGCCGAGCGCGCTGAGCCCGCCCGGCGCCCGGGTGATCACGATCGCGGGCCAGGACGAGGACGCCGCCGCGGGACTGGCCGGTCTCGCCGCGGAGTTCGATGCCCCCGCCGCGCCGGCTCCCGGCGCGGCGCCACCGCAGCGGCCCGCCGGAACGCTCGACCTCGCCGCGCTCGGGGCGGCCGTCGCGGCCGCCCAGCCCGAGGGCGCGATCGTCGTCGACGAGTCCAACACCTCCGGGGTGTCCTACTTCCCAGCCGCTGCGGCGGCCCCACCGCACACCTGCCTGTCGCTGACCGGCGGGGCGATCGGGTTCGGCCCGCCCGCCGCCGCCGGTGCGGCGGTCGCCTGCCCGGACCGGCCGGTGATCAACCTGCAGGCCGACGGCAGCGCGCTCTACACGCTGCAGGCGTTGTGGACCCAGGCTCGCGAGGGACTCGACGTCACCACGGTCATCTGCGCCAACGGCGACTACCGGATCCTGCGTTACGAGCTCGGCCGGCTCGGCGCGGACCGGTTCGGTGTGGCCGCAGCCGGGCTGACCGATCTCGGCAATCCCGCGGTCGACTGGGTGTCGCTGGCCGCGGGTTTCGGCGTCGCCGGCCGCCGCGCCGAGACGGCCGAGGAGCTCAACGACGCGCTGGCCGCCGCGCTGGCCGAACCCGGGCCACACCTCGTGCAAGCCTGCCTGTGAGTGGCGATGCGAGCCCTGACTCGCATCGCCACTCACGACCACAGGGGTTACCGATATGACTGTTGCGAGCAAGGTCAAGGATCTGACCGGGCCCGGTCACACCGACCGCTTCGGAGTCGGCGGCACCGACCTCGGGGCGACCGCCGCGGCCCCCGACGGCCGGCTGGTGTCGGTGTTCGGCGACACCTTCGAGCAGGCGGGTGTCGGCGGCCCCGGCTGGCGGTCACCGGTCGTGCTGTTCGGCGACCCCGCGACCGTCCGCGCGGGTATCGAGTGGACGGCGGCAGCCGGGTCGCGCGACTACGCCGACCAGGTGCTGGCCTACGGCCATGGTTCGATCATCAACGGCTGCACGGTCACGACGGTGCTGCCCACCGACGTCATCACGGTTGGCGACGAGATGTTCCTGCACGTGATGGTGTGCGAGGGTCTCGGCAACGTGCACTGGACCGAGCTGTACCGCTCCATCGACCACGGTGAGACCTGGCACCACACCGGCGCCGCGTGGCCGGGTGGCCACCACGGCGGGCTGTTCCAGATGCTGACGTGGGAACGCGGTGACGACGGCTACGTCTACGCCTTCTCCACCGGATTCCAGCGCGACAAGGGTCTGCTCCTGCAGTGTGTCCCCGAGGACCGCATCACCGACCCGGCCGCCTGGCAGGGTTGGGGGTACCGCGACGGCGCGTGGGCGTGGGGCAACCCCCCGACCGTCGTTCTCATCGGCGCGCACGGCGAGCTGTGTCTGCGCCGGGTCGAGGACCGTTGGCTGCTGGCGTTCTTCAACGCGGGCGACTACTGCATCGACGTCCTGAGCCTCGACTCGCCGACGGCGAACCTGTACGAGGTGCGGCGCGAGACGCTGCTGCACGGCTCCTCGTGGGAGACGGAGGACCACCTACGGGGGCGGGTGGCTCAGCTCTACGGTGGCTACATCGTGCCCGGCTCGACGCTGGGCGACCTGCACCTCGTCGTCAGCCAGTGGAACACCACAACGAACTGGCCGTACCGGGCCATGCAGTTCCACGCGAACGTCGCCGGCCTCACCTGAGCCGCCACCCGGTCCCGACCGCTGGCGGGTGGGCTCGACGACACTGACACCGCAGCCGGCGCCACCAACCTCGATGCGTCAGGGCTCGGTGAGCACCCGGGGGCCGTCCGCGGTGACGGCGACGGTGTGCTCGGCGTGTGCGGCCCGGCTGCCGTCGGGGCGGGGCGGCCGCAGCATCGTCGCGGTGGCCGGTGCGGCAGGGGTCTCCAGGGAGACGCTGCGCAAGATCGAGACCGGACGTATCCTCACGCCGGCGTTCTTCACCGTTGCTGCTCTCTCCGATGTGCTCGACATGTCGTTGGACGTGCTGGTGGATGCGACCGCTGACGGCGGGAACGCTGTCGTGCGGTGAGTCAGGGCAACCAGCCGACGCTGCCGTGCAGCAGCGCGTACCCGGCGAACGCGACGACGTCGATCAGCGCGTGCGCGATCACCAGTGCCCACAGCCGGTGGGTGCGCTGCCACACCCGGCCGTAGACCAGCCCCATGACGAGGTTGCCCGCGAAACCCCCGAACCCTTGGTAGAGGTGGTACGCGCCGCGCAGCACCGCCGCGAGCAGCAGCGAGCTGTTCTCGGCCCAGCCCAGCTGCCGCAGCCGGGTGATGACGTACCCGACGACCAGCAGCTCCTCGGCCCACGAGTTGGCGACCGCGGCGACCAGCAGCACCGGTATCCGCCACCACGTGTCGTCCAGCGCCGACGGCAGGACGGTGAGGTTGAGCCCGAGCGCGCGGCTGGCCAGGTACAGCCCCAGCCCGGGGACGCCGATCAGTGCCGCGAGCCCCACCCCCAGCGCGGTGTCGCGTCCGGGTCGCCGCCGGTCCAGGCCCAGCGAACCCAGCCTGATCCCGCCGCGCCACAGCAGGTAGAGGCCCAGCCCGCCCCAGGCCAGCAGCTGCGCAACGCCGGAGAGCTGGTAGGCGAGGTCGAGCAGGTCGGCGGCGGCGCCCGGGGCGTTGATGGCAACGGTCTGCTCGTCGAGTGGCTCGGGGGCCAGCAGCGCGTCGATCAGCGACAGTAGGCTGCGCAGCGCCGCCAGCCCGAGCGTCACGGTGAAGACGAGCCCCAGCTCGACGGTGATCGCTCGCCGCTCGCCGGGATCGGTGAGTACCATGGGCTCGGCAGGCCGGGGTGGAGCGAGCCAGCCGCGTAGCGCACCCGCCCGCTGTCGCACCACGGCCCCGACGCTATCCCGCAGCCTCGCGCCGCGCCCCACCCCGCCGCGAGCCGTCCACGAACTCGACGCCGTAGGGGGCCGGCGCGGCTGCGAGCCCCACCTCGTCGAGCTCACGGACACGGAGCGGGCGGCCGGGGGTGGCGGCGCCGACAAGGGCGACCGGCGGTGGCCCGCGCGTATCCTGAGCGGCGTGCGGCGATTCGTGCTCTCCCCGAAGTGGTGGGTGGGACACGTGCTGGTCGCGTCGGCCACCGTCGCGTTCGTCGCGCTGGGAGTCTGGCAGTGGGACCGATCGCAGTCGGTAGCCGGCGACTTCCAGAACCTCGGGTACGCGCTGCAGTGGCCGCTGTTCGCGCTCTTCGTCGTGCTCGCGTGGGGACGATGGTTGTGGCTGGAGTCCCACCGGAACCCCGCCGGGCCCGACGCCGACCCCGACGCAGTCGCCCCCCGGCCACCACCCACGGCACCCACGGCACTCGAGGTGTCCCGCCCGCTGCCCGTCCAGGAGGACGATTCCGACGATGAGCTCGCCGCGTACAACGCATTCCTCGCCCGGCTCGCCGAGCAGGACCGGCAGCGCTGAGCAGGTCCGTCCCAGACTGCTCGCCTACCGCGTGATGTCCTACGTCACCGGTGTCTTCCTGCTGCTGCTGTGCACCTCGATGGTGCTCGAGTACGGCTTCGGTCAGACCTGGCTGACCTGGAGCGCCTACGCGCACGGCTGGCTCTACATGGTCTACCTGGTGACGGTGCTGCTGCTGGGTACCGCCGTGCGCTGGGGTCCCGGGCGCATGGTGCTGGTGATGCTCGCGGGCACGATCCCGCTCATGTCCTTCGTCGCCGAGCGCCGCATCACCCGCGAAGTTCGCGCCTGAGCGCCAGCGCTGCCGCGTCCGAAGGGCCGCGCTACGACAGCGGCCCGCGACCCGCCCAGGACCAGGCGTAGTCGGGGTCCTCGCACTCGGCCGCTCCGGTTCCCAGCTCCAGCGGGCGGAACGTGTCGACCATGACCGCGGTCTCGTCGAAGCGCTCCACGCCGAGCGACGCCTCGACTGCACCGGGCTGCGGGCCGTGGGTGCAGCCCGCCGGGTGAAGCGACAGCGAGCCCAGACCGATCCCGGAGCCTCGCCGCGCCTCGTAGTCGCCCCCGACGTAGAACATCAGCTCGTCGGAGTCGACGTTGGCGTGGTTGTAGGGGACCGGGATCGACAGCGGGTGGTAGTCGACCTTGCGCGGGACGAACGAGCAGATCACGAACCCGGGCCCCTCGAAGGTCTGGTGCACCGGCGGCGGCTGGTGCACCCGCCCTGTGATCGGCTCGAAGTCGTGGATCGAGAACGCCCACGGGTACAGGCAGCCGTCCCAGCCCACGACGTCGAACGGGTGGTGGTCGTAGGTCAAGCGGGTCAGCCCGCTGCGGTGGCGGACCAGCACCTCGGTGTCGGAACCCCCGTTGTCGGAACCCCCGGTGTCGGAACCCCCGGTGTCGGAACCCCCGGTGTCGCCGACCAACAGCGGCTCCGACGGCCCGCGCAGGTCCCGCTCGCAGTACGGTGCGTGCTCGAGGAACTGCCCCCGCGCCGCCAGGTACCGCCGCGGCGGGCCGACGTGACCCGCGGCCTCCAGCGTGAGCAGCGCCAGCTCGCCGTGCGGCACGATGCGGTACGTGGTCGAGGTCGGCAGCACCACGTAGTCCCCGGAGGAGACGTCGAGCGCGCCGTAGATCGTCTCCACCACACCCTCACCCGACTGCACGTATAGCAGCTCGTCGCCGGTGGCGTTGCGGTAGAGCGGGCTGGGCTCGCCTGCCACGACGAAGCAGATCGCCACGTCCGCGTTGGCGAACAGCTGGCGGCGCCCGGTCACGCCGTCGGCTCCGTCGAAGTGCAGCGACGGGGTGCGGAAGTGCCGCGGTTTCAACGGTAGGTTGGGCGACAGCGACCGGCAGGTCTCGGACATCGTCACGGCGTCGACGATCGCGGTCGGCGGGTGACGGTGGTAGAGCAGCGCAGAGTCGGCGGAGAAGCCCTCGACGCCCATGAGCTCCTCGGCGTAGAGCCCGCCGTCCGGTCGGCGGAACTGGGTGTGTCGCTTGCGGGGAACCTCTCCCACGGCGCGGTAGTAGGGCATCGTCGGCTCCGGCTGCGATTTACTACTGGCGACCGATTTTCGGGCGTCTTTGTTCGCAGATTGCGTCGATACTAGGGTGCCACGCGTGTCAACGGTGCTGGACCTGCATGCCCCCGGTCCGCGTGGAGTGCCCCCCTTACTCGCCCGCCTCGTGGACGACGCCGCGGTCTTCCCGCCGGCGCAGGTGGCGATGGCCGACGCAGTGGCGGCGCACATCGCGTCCCGCGAGGGTCCACATGCCGGCGTGGTCGGGTTCTTCCTGTGCCCGGTGTCGCGGCTGGGCGAGCTGGTCACCGAGCTGCGCGCGGCACCCCCGGATCCGCCGATGTCGGTGTCACTGGTCGCCGACACCGGGTTGGGCGGGCTGCCCAAGGCCATCTCCACGGCGCAGGACAACAGCACCCTGCTCGGCGTCCGGATGGTCGAGGTGCCGGCATCGTCGGATGTGGATGCCACCTGGCTGGTGCAGCTCACCGAGTTCGTGCCCGACGATGTGGTACGGGTCGTCGAGCCGCGCCGTGGCCACCCGGACTGGCTCGACGGGGTGCGCCGCGTCGCCGAGGCGGGGTGCTGGCCCAAGCTGCGTTGCGGCGGGGCCGCGATCGAGTCGTTCCCGAGCGTGGACGAGGTGGCCGACTTCCTCGCGCTGACCTACCGGGTCGGCCGCTCGTTCAAGGCGACCGCGGGGCTGCACCACGCCGTGCGCACCCATGACGAGGCGACCGGGCTGACCCACCATGGCCTGCTCAACATGCTCGTGGCGGCGGCCCGGGCGGTCTCCGGGAGCGACGTGCGAGCCGCGCTGCTCAGCACCGATGCGGCAGGCCTGGCAGCCGAAGCGGCCGCGCTCGACGAGCCCGCCGCGCACGCCGTCCGCGAGGTGTTCGCCTGCTACGGCTCGGCCAGCCTCGACGACCCGGTCGCCGACCTGGTCGGGCTCGGACTGCTGTAGCACATGAGCTGGATCGACGACCCCGCCTTCGCGCCGGACGCTCCGTTCGGTCCGCAGACGTTGCCGTACGGCGTCGTCAGCGGCGCCGAGGGCACCGCGCCTGCGGTGCGCGTCGGCGACCACGCATTGCCGCTGCGCTCGATCGCCGGCTCGTTCCCGCAACGGCTGCGTGACGTGGTGGTCTGCGAGTCGCTCGACCCGCTGCTCGCCGCGGGAAGGCCGGTGTGGGCGCAGCTGCGGGAGCGGATCAGCGAGCTGGTCACCGCCGCGAGCGCCCCGGCCGGCGCCGAGTTGCTGCCGCTGCCCGAGGTGACCGTCGAGCTGCCGTTCACGGTCGGCGACTACGTCGACTTCTACTCCTCGCGCCACCACGCGGAGAACGTCTCGGCCATCCTGCGGCCCGACGCTGCGGGCCTGGCGCCGAACTGGACGCACCTACCGGTCGGTTACCACGGCCGCGCCGGCACGGTACGGGTCTCCGGCACCGTCGTGACGCGCCCGTGCGGGCAGCTCGCCGAGGGTGAGTTCGGCCCGACCGCACGGCTCGACGTCGAGGCCGAGGTCGGTTTCGTCTGCGGCGGCCCGGTGCGGTCCCGGGTGGCGGCCGACGAGGTCGCCGACCACGTCTTCGGCGCCGTGCTGCTCAACGACTGGTCGGCACGCGACATCCAGGCCTGGGAGTACCGCCCGCTGGGACCGCTGCTGAGCAAGTCGTTCGCCACCTCGGTCAGCGGCTGGGTCACCCCGCTCGACGCGCTCGACGCGGCACGGATCACCCCGCCGGCCGCCGAGCAGGAGCTGGTGGCATACCTGCGGGCCGAGCAGCCCTGGGGCCTGCAACTGGACCTCGAGCTGCGTTGTAACGGCACGCTGCTGTCCCGCCCGCCGTTCGCGCTGATGGGGTGGACGCCCGCACAGCAGCTGGCCCACCTGACCGTCAACGGAGCCACCGTGCGCCCCGGCGACCTGTTCGCCTCCGGGACGGTCTCGGGTCCACAACGGCATCACCGCGGCTGCTTCCTCGA
Source organism: Pseudonocardiaceae bacterium (assembly GCA_009379815.1). GTDB lineage: Bacteria > Actinomycetota > Actinomycetes > Mycobacteriales > Pseudonocardiaceae > WHSY01. Next base: position 3,653 of record WHSY01000079.1, on the reverse strand, counting down.
ACTGACCTGGGGTGGTGGGGAACCTGTCACGCTCGACGACGGGGCGCAGCGGACCTTCTGCGAGGACGGAGACACCGTGGTGATCACCGCGACGGCGCCGGGCGCCGGCGGCAGCGTGGTCGGCCTCGCCGAGGTGGCAGGCACGGTCGGCCCGGCACCCTGCTGATCGCCCCGCTGATGCCATGGCCACCAACCGGGAGAGCTCGCTGACCCTCGAACGAGGGCTGACGCTGCTGCAGGTGGTGGCAGACGCCGAGGCCGAGGCGCCGTCGGTCAGCGACCTGGCGGTGGCGATCGGGATCAGCCGGGCGGCCGTCTACCGGCTGCTGGTGCCATTGGAGGACCGCGGCCTGATCCGCCGTACGGGGTCGCGGGTGCGGCTCGGGATGGGTGTGCTGGCGCTGGCGGCGCGGGTGCTGCCGCAGCTGCGCGCCGTCGCGACGCCGACGCTGCGTGCCCTTGCCGAGCGCGTCGGTGCCACCGCGCACCTCACCGTCGCCGACGGCGAGGAGGCACAGGCCGTCGCCGTGGTGGAGCCGTCCTGGACCGATTACCACGTCGCGTACCGCGTCGGCTCGCGCCATCCGCTGCACCGCGGTGCGGCAGGGCGTGCCGTATTGCTGCGGGAGGGCTGGGTGGCCACCGCCGGGGAGCTGGAGGCCGGGGCGCACGGGGTGGCGGCGCCGGTACGCGGGGTGGCGGGCCTGGTCGCCAGCGTCGGCGTCGTGACGCTGGCGCCCCTCGACGCCGACGAGGTCGGCCCGCTCGTGGTGGAGGCGGCCACCGCGCTCGCCGACCTGCTCACCCCGTGACGGGGCGTCACCCGGCCAGCGCCTCGTAGGCGGTCCGCGAGCAGGCGACGGCGGGAACTACTCCCCTCAGGCGCCGGCGACCCTACCCCACCGATCGGCCCGCCAGGCGCGTCCTCGATCATCGCGGCCCCGGCCGCGTGGCGCTGCCCGGCCGGGTACCGTCGCCCCGCGTGCACTACTCGTCAACGTCGGCCGGAGCCCAGACGCCGCAGCGACATCCGGACGCACCGGCACCGGGTACCGAAATGGGGCCGCACTACGCACGGTGCTTCGCCTGCGGCGACGATCCGCCCGGCGGGCTGCGGATGCAGTTCACCGCGGGCGAGGCGATGACGGTGACCTCGCGGTTCCTGGTGACCGAGCATCACCAGGGGGCCCCGGGGCTCGCCCACGGCGGCATCCTCACCTGCGCGATCGACGAGGCGCTCGGCGCGCTGGGCCCGCTGCTTCGCGTGCCGATGGTGACCGGGCGACTGGAGACCGACTTCCGGCGTCCGGTGCCGGTCGGCACCACGCTGCACATCGAGGCCCGTATCGACGGGCGCTCGGGCCGCAAGATCCACGTCAGCGCCGACGGGCATCTCGATGCGCCTGACGGCCCCGTCGCCGTGCGGTCGAGGGCGCTCTACCTCGCGGTGCCCGTGGAACACTTCGGCACCCACGGCCGCGCCGAGGACGTCGAGGCCGCCCGTGCCGATCCCGGCCTGCGGGCAGACCGCCACTTCGACGTCAATCCGTGAGCGCGCAGGGGTCGACGCCCTTGGCCGCCAGCACGCGCTCGACGGCCTCGTTGACGCGCTGCTCGGTGAGTGTGCCGCCGGCGACGGCCCCCTCGAGGTGGTCGAGCACCTCGCCGAGCTCGTCATCGGTGATCGACAGCGCCACGTCGGAGCCGGCCGCGAGAGAGCGCCGCACCGCCGCGGGCAGGCCGACCCGGTCGGTGATCGCCTGCATCGCGGCCAGGTCGTCACTGATCACCAGGCCGCCGAAGCCCAGCTCCTCGCGCAGCAGCGCCAGCGCGTCCGGGCTGATGCTCGTGGGGGTCGCTGGCTCGGTCAGCCCCGGGACGTCGAGGTGACCGACCATCACCGCGGCGGGCTCGTCGAGCAGCTGCCGGTAGGGCACCAGGTCGACGCGGCGCAGCTCGTCGAGCGGTGGTGTGGTGGCCTTGCCCTCGTGTGAGTCGCCCTCGGCCCGGCCGTGCCCGGGGAAGTGCTTGAACACCGGCAGCACACCGGCGGCGCGCAGCCCGCGGGCGAAGGCGCCTGCGTAGCGGGTGACGACCTGCGGGTCGTCGGAGAACGAGCGGTCGCCGATCACGGCGTCGTCCGGCTGGTCGGAGACGTCGACCACCGGCGCGAGGTCGACGGTGACGCCGCGGTCGCGCATCGCCGCGCCGCGCTGCCGGGCGAGCTCGTAGACCTGTCGCGGCGTCATGGTCTGCGCCATCTCCCGGGCGCTGGGCAGCTCACCCTCGAGCTTGTCGAGCCGTTGCACCCGGCCGCCCTCGTCGTCGACCGCGACGGCGACCGGGATCGTGGCGGCGTCCTGCACCTGTTCGAGCGCGCCGCCGGTGAGCAGCGCGGTCCCCTCGCCGGTGAGGAAGATGCCACCCACTTCCTTGTCGCGCACCACCTCGATCGCCTCGGCACGGGTGTCCACCCCGACCATGAGCAGTTGCGCGAGCCGTTGCCGCAGTGGCAGCTCCGCGATGGCCGACGCCGCGGTGCAGCCCGGGGCCTGCGGGGCCGGGGGGATCCCTGCCTGCGTGCCCGGCGGCGCCGGGGGGGGTTGTGCCGACGGCGTACTCGGAGCGGGCGGCGTGCTCGACGTCGGACGCGGGAGCGCCTCGCCCCCACCGGTCGGCGCCACGCGGACCGCCACCACGGCCATCCCCGCCAGGCAGGCGACCAGCAGCACGGCCGCCGCACCCGCCACCCTGGGCCGGGTCAGCCGTCGTGATCGCGAACGGTGCCTCACGGTCCCTCCCGCTGCGCGAGGGTAGTGCCGCGCTCGACGCACCGATCGGGTGCCCTGAACGCAGCGAAGGCCCCCCTCGCCTCACTCCCACGGGGATCGGCGGCAGCGTCCGGCGCTACCGGTCGCGGGTCAGCCGACCGAGGGGCCCATGCCGAGCGACTGCGGGGTGCTGGCGTCGGGCGAGGGCTGCGGGATGCCCTCGTCGAGCGAGCCGTACTCCGTCATCAGCGCCTTGTTCCAGGGCGCCTGCTCCTCGGCCACCAACGAGTTCGTCGTCAGGATCAGGCCTGCCACCGAGGCACCGTTCTGCAGCGCCGAGCGCGCCACCCGCAGCGGGTCCACGATCCCCATGGCCACCATGTCCCCGTAGCGGCCCTCCAGCGCGTCGAAACCCTCGTCGTCGGCGAGCGTGCGGACCTGCTCGACGGTCTCGGCGCCCGGGTAGCCGGCGTTGGTGGCGATCCAGTACGCGGGTTCGACCAGCGCGCGGCCCACGATGTCGGCGCCGACGGCGTAGTCGCCCTTGACGGCGAGCCCGTCGAGGGCGCGTTCGGCGTGCACCAGCGCCGACCCGCCGCCCGCCACGATGCCCTCGGCCATGGCTGCCCTGGTAGCCGACAGCGCGTCCTCGACGCGGTGCTGGGTCTCCTTGAGCTCGGCCGGGGTGGGGGCACCGACCCGGATGACCGCGACCTTGCCGGTCAGCCGCCCGATCCGCTCGGTCAGCACGTCCTGGTCGGTGCCGTTGGTCGCGCGCTCGAGCTCCGAGCGCAGCTGCGTCGCGCGGAACTCGATGTCCTCGCGCGAGCCGGCGCCCTCGATGATCGACGTCCACTCGGCGGTGGCCCGGACCTGCTTGGC
>WHSY01000078.1 GCA_009379815.1 Pseudonocardiaceae bacterium | reverse complement strand
CGCAGCCCTGCGCAGCCTCCCGGCTGCACCGCGATCCGCAGGTGCATGTCCGAGCGACCCTCCTGCTTGAGCAGCCCCTTGGCCTTGCTCGCCGCCGCGTCGGTGAGTTCGGCACCGTGGGTTGGGGTTTCGGTGTCGGTGAGGTTCTCGACAGTCATGACTCTCCTCGGGCTCGGCGCCGGGTACGGCGGTAGGCGCGGGACACTTCCGCAGGCCCCGAACGCCGGACTCCGCCGAGTGCTCCGCACGACGATGGTGGCACAGCGGGCCGGTTCAGCGTCCACCCACTCGCGGGCGTCTTTCTCGGCGAGGCCCGCCAGAGTGCGGAGGGGGAGGGCCTGATGAACATGGTTGCGGTGCCCGCTGCTCGCGCGGCCCGTGGAGGAGCCGCTCCTTCTCGGCCCGGCCCGCTCGCTGGTAGCGCATCGCGATGGTCGTGGTCACTGCCAGGCGCTGGCGCATCGTCCGCCCCATCAGCGGGGCCTACCGCCCCGCGTGAACTCTCCGCTAGCCCGTGCTCGACACGGGGGCGCACCGGATGAGGCACCGGTCGAGTAGCCGTCGCGGGCATCCGGGACGGTCACCGCGTGCCTGTGGCCTTCCGCCGCGGAATTACGTAACATTGGCGTTGTGGAAATACTCGGGACCGCCAGCACGACGGAGACACCGGTGTCTCCGGGTGGCGATGGGCGCACCCGGGAGTCGGTAGCGCGGGCGCTGCTCGAACACGGCCCGGTCTCTGCCGCCGAGGTAGGCCAGATGCTGGGCTTGAGTCCGGCCGCGGTGCGCCGGCACCTGGACGTGCTGGTGGCGTCGGGCGACGCCGGCACACGTTCAGCACCGCGGGGTGGCGCACGCGGGCGGGGGTGTCCGGCGCGGCTGTTCCTGCTCACGCCGCAGGGTCGGGCCGGATTCGAACACGCCTACGACGACCTGGCAGTCTCGGCGCTGCGTTTCGTCGCCGAACGCGGCGGAGAACAGGAGGTACGCGCCTTTGCCGAGCGTCGTGTTACCGAGATGATCGATCGGCATCGGGCGGCGGTGACCGCGCGCCCCAATGCGGGGCAGCGGGCCGACGCGCTGGCGGCGGCTCTGACCACGCAGGGCTACGCGGCGTCGACGCAGGAGGTCGGCGCCGGGGCGCAGCTCTGCCAGCATCACTGCCCGGTCTCGCACGTCGCCGCGGAGTTCCCGCAGCTGTGTGAGGCGGAGACGGCGGCGTTCGCCGAGCTGCTCGGTACCCGCGTGCAGCGATTGGCGACCATCGCCCGCGGCGATGCGGTTTGTACCACCCACGTCCCGACTGAACCCACCACCAACCCGGATGGAGGCGTCTCGGCATGACCACTGCTCCAGAGCAGACTGCCTCGCCGAAGCAAGCATCGGCGACACCGCTGACCCAGGACGAGACCCTGTCCCAGCTGGGCCGTTACGAGTACGGCTGGGCCGACTCGGACGAGGCCGGCGCGGCTGCGCAGCGTGGGCTGTCCGAGGCCGTCGTGCGCGACATCTCGGCGAAGAAGGACGAGCCTGAGTGGATGCTCGAGCGGCGGCTCAAGGCGCTGCGGCTGTTCGAGAAGAAGCCGATGCCGCACTGGGGTGCCGACCTGTCCGGCATCCACTTCGACAACATCAAGTACTTCGTGCGGTCCACCGAGCAGCAGGCCACCTCGTGGGACGACCTGCCGATCGACATCAAGAACACTTACGACAAGCTGGGCATCCCGGAGGCGGAGAAGCAGCGGCTGGTCTCCGGGATCGCGGCGCAGTACGAGTCCGAGGTCGTCTATCACCAGATCCAGGAGGACCTCGAGGAGCAGGGTGTGCAGTTCCTGGACACCGATACCGCGCTGCGCGAGCACCCGGAGACCTTCCGGGAGTACTTCGGCTCGGTGATTCCGGCGGGGGACAACAAGTTCTCCGCGCTGAACACCGCGGTGTGGTCCGGGGGCTCGTTCATCTACGTGCCCATGGGTGTGCGCGTCGACATCCCGCTGCAGGCCTACTTCCGGATCAACACCGAGAACATGGGCCAGTTCGAGCGGACGTTGATCGTGGTCGACGAGGATGCCTGGGTGCACTACGTGGAGGGTTGCACGGCGCCGATCTACTCGACCGACTCGCTGCACTCCGCCGTGGTGGAGATCGTGGTCAAGAAGGGCGCCCGGTGCCGCTACACCACGATCCAGAACTGGTCGAACAACGTCTACAACCTGGTCACCAAGCGGGCTACGGCCGCCGAGGGCGCGACCATGGAGTGGATCGACGGCAACCTCGGCTCCAAGGTCACGATGAAGTACCCGTCGGTATGGATGACCGGCGAGCACGCCAAGGGTGAGGTCCTGTCGGTGGCCTGTGCCGGTGAGGGCCAGCACCAGGACGCCGGGGCGAAGATGGTGCACGCCGCTCCGCACACGTCGAGCACCATCGTGTCGAAGTCGGTCGCGCGCGGCGGCGGCCGGACCTCCTACCGCGGCCTGGTGCAGGTTAACGAGGGCAGCCACCACTCCCGCTCGACGGTCAAGTGCGATGCGCTGCTGGTCGACCAGATCAGCCGATCGGACACATACCCCTACGTCGACATCCGCGAGGACGACGTGTCGATGGGGCACGAGGCGACGGTGTCCAAGGTCAGCGACAGCCAGCTCTTCTACCTGATGAGCCGTGGGCTGACCGAGGACGAGGCGATGGCCATGGTGGTGCGCGGGTTCATCGAGCCGATCGCCCGGGAGCTGCCGATGGAGTACGCGCTGGAGCTCAACCGCCTGATCGAACTGCAGATGGAAGGGGCCGTCGGCTGACATGACGGTGACCGAGAGCCAGCCGGGTGGCCCCGAGCTGGTGTCGCACTCGCACGGCACCGGTGCGCTGTTGGCGTCCCGGGGCCTGCGCTTCACCTCCTACGATGTGGACGCCTTCGAGGTGCCCACCGGTCGCGAGGAGGAGTGGCGGTTCACCCCGCTTCGCCGACTGCGTGACCTGCACAAGTCAGCCGTGGCCACCGGCGAAGCGGGTGTGTCGATCGACGCACCCCACGAGGTGAAGGTCGAGACGGTCGGCCGCGGCGACCCCCGGCTCGGGGACGGTGGCGTTCCCGCCGACCGCGTCGCGGCGCAAGCCTGGAGCAGCTTCTCCGAGGCGACCCTGCTCACCGTGCCCGCCGAGCAGCGGCCGGACGGGCCGGTCACCGTCACCGTGACCGGCCCCGGCCGCGACGAAGTCGCCTTCGGCCACCTGCAGGTGCGGCTGGAGCAGTTCGCCGAGGCGGTCGTCGTGATCGACCACCGCGGCTCGGGCAGCTATGCGGAGAACGTGGAACTCGTCCTCGGTGACGGCGCCCGGCTGACCGTGGTCGGGGTCCAGGACTGGGCCGGCGACGCGGTGCACGTCGCTGCGCAGTACGCCCGGCTCGGCCGGGACGCCGTGCTGCGGGCCACCGCGGTCAGCCTCGGCGGCAACCTGGTGCGGCAGTCACCGACGGTCACGTTCGCCCAGCCGGGCGGCGACGCAGAACTGCTGGGGCTGTACTTCGCCGACGACGGCCAGCACCTCGAGCACCGGCTGCTGGTCGATCACGCCGTGCCGCACTGCAAGTCCAACGTGATCTACAAGGGCGCGCTGCAGGGCGAGAACGCCCACAGCGTGTGGATCGGCGATGTGCTCATCCAGGCCGCGGCCGAGGGCACCGACACCTTCGAGCTCAACCGCAACCTGCTGCTCACCGACGGCGCGCGGGCGGACTCGGTGCCCAACCTCGAGATCGAGACCGGCGAGATCGCCGGTGCGGGCCACGCCAGCACCACGGGCCGCTTCGACGACGAGCAGCTGTTCTACCTGCGCTCCCGCGGCATCCCGGAGGACCAGGCCCGCCGGCTCGTGGTCCGGGGCTTCTTCGGCGAGATCCTGCAGCGCATCGCCGTCCCGGCCGTGCGGGAGCGGCTGGAGGCCGCGATCGAGGCCGAACTCGAGGCGGTGGGAGCATGACCCTGACCCGGGTCTGCTCGCTGGTCGACCTCAAGGAGGACGAGCCGGCGGGTTTCGAGGTCGACGACGTGCCCGTCGTGCTGGTCCGCCAGGGCGAGACCGTGCACGCGCTCGCCGACGTCTGCTCGCACGCCGAGATCGCGCTGTCCGAGGGCGAGGTGACCCGGGAAGGCCTGGAGTGCTGGTTGCACGGTTCGTGTTTCAAGCTGACGACCGGGGAGCCCACCTCGCCGCCGGCGAGCGTGCGGGTCGACGTGTATGCCGTGACCGTCGAGGGCGACGACGTCTACGTCGACGCCAGCGCCCCGACGAACCGCTGACCCGAACAACCGCTGACCCGAACAACCGCCATACCCCAACCGCTGAACGGAAGACACGAGAGCTGATGGCCACACTGGAGATCAAGGACCTGCACGTCTCGGTCCTCACCGAGGAGGCACCGAAGGGGATCCTGCACGGTGTCGACCTCACGCTGCGAGCGGGACAGACACACGCGATCATGGGCCCCAACGGGTCCGGCAAGTCCACCCTCGCCTACGCCATCGCCGGGCACCCCCGCTACGAGGTGACGTCGGGACAGGTGCTGCTCGACGGCGAGGACGTGCTCGCGATGAGCGTCGACGAGCGCGCCCGTGCGGGGATGTTCCTCGCCATGCAGTACCCGGTCGAGGTGCCCGGGGTGTCGATGTCGAACTTCCTGCGCAGCGCCGCCACCGCGGTGCGGGGGGAGGCACCGAAGCTGCGCACCTGGGTCAAGGAGGTCAAGGGCGCGATGTCCGACCTCGACATCAACGAGTCGTTCGCCGAGCGCAGCGTCAACGAGGGCTTCTCCGGCGGTGAGAAGAAGCGCCACGAGATCCTGCAGCTGTCGTTGCTGCGCCCCAGGATCGCCGTGCTCGACGAGACCGACTCCGGGCTCGACGTGGACGCGCTGCGGGTGGTCGCCGACGGTGTGAACCGCTTCCGGTCCGAGAACAGCGACTCGGGAGTGCTGCTGATCACCCACTACAGCCGGATCCTGCGGCACATCGACCCGGACACGGTGCACGTCTTCGCAGGCGGGCGGATCATGGAGTCCGGCGGCCCGGAGCTCGCCCACGAGCTCGAGGAGCACGGCTACGAGCGCTTCGCACCGAAGCAGGAGGTGGGCGCCAGGTGAGTGCTCGGGCCGTGGCCGCGTACGACGTCGAGCAGGCATTTGACGTCGAGAAGATCCGCGGCGACTTCGCGATCCTCTCCCGCACGGTGCGGGAGGGCAGGCCGCTGGTGTACCTGGACTCCGGGGCCACATCGCAGCGGCCGCGGCAGGTACTCGACGCCGAGCGCGCCTTCCTCGAACAGCACAACGCCGCCGTGCACCGCGGTGCGCACCAGCTCGCCGAGGAGGCCACCGACGCCTACGAGTCGGCCCGATCCCGGATCGCCGCGCTGATCGGCGCGACCCCCGGCGAGCTGGTGTTCACCAAGAACGCCACCGAGGGCGTCAACCTGCTCGCCTACGCGATGAGCAACTCCGCGACCGCGGGATCGGAGTGCGAGCGCTTCGCGCTCGGACCCGGCGACGAGATCGTGGTGACCGAGATGGAGCACCACGCGAACCTGGTGCCCTGGCAGGAGCTGTGCCGGCGAACCGGGGCGACGCTGCGCTGGTACGGGGTGACCGAGGATGGCCGCCTCGACCTCGACTCGCTGCAGCTGTCCGAGCGCACCAAGCTGGTGGCGTTCACCCACCAGTCCAATGTCATGGGCACCGTGCCGCCGGTCGCCGAGCTGGTGCGCCGGGCCCGCGAGGTAGGGGCACTGACCCTGCTCGATGCCTGCCAGTCGGTGCCGCACGGCCCGGTGGACCTGGGCTCCCTCGGCGTCGACTTCGCGGTGTTCTCCGGGCACAAGATGCTCGGTCCGTCCGGGATCGGGGTGCTCTACGGGCGCCGCGAGCTGCTGGAGGCGATGCCCCCGTTCCTGACCGGCGGGTCCATGATCGAGCTCGTGCGGATGGAGGGATCGAGCTACGCCCCGCCGCCCCAGCGGTTCGAGGCAGGCGTGCCGATGACCTCGCAGGCCGTCGGGCTCGGCGCTGCCGTCGACTACCTCTCGGCGGTCGGGATGGATCGTGTCGCCGCGCACGAGCGCGCGCTGACCGAGCGGGCGCTGGCCGGACTCTCCGAAGTGGACGGTGTGCGCATCATCGGGCCGACCGACAGCGAGCACCGGGGCGGTGCGGTGTCGTTCGTGATCGACGGGGTGCACGCCCACGACGCCGGGCAGGTACTCGACTCGCTCGGCGTCGCCGCCCGGGTCGGGCACCACTGTGCCTGGCCACTGCACCGGCGGTTCGGGATCGCCGCCACCGTCCGTGCCAGCTTCGCGCTCTACAACCTCGAGTCCGAGGTGGACACTCTGATCGACGGGGTGCACGAGTCGAAACGGTTTTTCGGGGTGGGCTGATGCAGCTTGAGCAGATGTACCAGGAGATCATCCTCGACCACTACCGCAACCCGCACCGTCGCGGGTTGCGTGAGCCGTACGACGGCGAGTCCTTCCAGGTGAACCCGACCTGTGGCGACGAGGTGACACTGCGGGTCGCGCTGGACGGCGACACCGTGACCGATGTGTCCTACGATGCCATGGGCTGCTCGATCAGCCAGGCGGCCACCTCGGTGCTGACCGACCTGGTGGTGGGTCGCACGGTCGGCGACTCACTGTCGACGATGGACTCCTTCGTCGAGATGATCCAGAGCCGGGGTGAGGTCGAGCCCGACGAGGATGCGCTCTCGGATGCGGTGGCCTTCGCAGGGGTCGCCAAGTACCCGGCCCGGGTCAAGTGTGCGCTGCTCGGCTGGATGGCGTTCAAGGACGCGGTCGGCCGGGTGCGCGAGGACGATTCCGATGCCGAGCAACCAGTGGAGGCACGATGAGCTCGGACAATATCGCTGACGACAGCACCGACGTGCAGCGCGGCGCCGGGATGCCGGAGCCGCCGGCGCAACAGACCGCGGGCGAGCCCGCGCCGGTCGACGACGTCGAGGAGGCGATGCGCGACGTGGTCGACCCCGAGCTCGGGATCAACGTGGTCGATCTCGGCCTCGTCTACGACATCCGGGTCGAGGAGGGCAACGTCGCCGCGCTCGACATGACCCTGACCTCGGCGGCCTGCCCGCTGCAGGACGTGATCGAGGACCAGACCCGGGCGGTGTTGGTCGGTGGGCCCAACGGCGGTGTCGTCGACGACTACCGCATCAACTGGGTCTGGAACCCGCCGTGGGGACCCGACAAGATCACCGAGGACGGCCGCGAGCAGCTTCGCGCGCTGGGCTTCACCGTCTGAGCGAACCGTTCTCGCTGGGCCGGCGACCGAAGTCCAGGCCGCGCAGCACGAGGTGACGCCGAAGCGGCCACGGTGCCGCTGCGAACAGTGCGCGCATGACGCCCACCATGCCGGCGAGGTCCTCGCGTGCGGTGAGGTAGGTCCAGCGGTGCGGTGCGGGCAGCTCGAAGAACATGTCGAAGAACGCCGGTACGTGCTGCGGGGGCATCGCCAGCAGCGCCTCCAGGCCGGTACGGCGCAGTCCGTGCACCGCCAGCGCGCGGCGGCTCCACACGGTGCGCCAGGCGGCCGCGGCGGCGTGCCGAGGTCCGCCCCGATCCAGTCCGTCGTGCACCGCTGCGGCCAGCCGCGGCGCCAGCCGCAGCGTCGCGGCGACGCTGAACCCGGTCGCCGGGTGGATCAGCGGCGCCGCGGCTCCGAACGGCACGACCGGGCCGCAGCGGGCGTGCCGCGGTGGCAGCGGGGTGTCCACCACGAAGCGCACCCGTTCCTCGGCCCGGTCACCGACATCGATCCCGTAGCCGGCCAGCCGGGCCCGCAGCCGCCGACGCAGCACCGCCAGACCCAGCCCGGGGCGGCGCGCCAGGGAGGTCTCCTCCAGTAGCATCCTGTCCGGCGCCACCGGCACGCCGTAGAGAAAGCTCGGCCAGCCGCACTCGCCGTGGTGGGGCCGCCAGTCCATGAACAGCGCGCGGCCCGGTGACACCAGGGGCGCGGCGATGTCGGCATCGACCACGACGCCGACCGCGGTCTGCTCGGCTGCAGGTTCGGGGCGGGTGCCGCCCAGCAAGGACCGTCGCTGCCCGGTGGCGTCGACGAGTACCGCCGCGTGGTGGCCGTCGCCCTGCCGGACCTGCCCGGTGTGGACCCGGACACCGGGCGAGGCGAGCCGGTCGCGCAGCGCGCCGTTGTCGAACACCGCGTATGCCCAGCCGAGTTCGTGGTTCACGGTTCCGATCGCGTTGCCGCGCCCGGTCGCGGCGATCGCGGGTGCGACCTCGGGGGGAATCTCGTCGCGCCACGCGCCGTAGGTGTAGCGCCAGGGGCGATCGGGTGCGGGATCGACGAGCGCGGTATCGAGTCCGAGCCGGGCGCACGCACCGGCGATCGCCCACCCGGCCGGACCGGCACCGGCCACCAGCACGTCGGTCACCCGCCGATCCCAGCACGGCGCCCGTCACCGGTGACCCACCCCCCGCTGGTGTCCGTGAACTCGACGCGACGGGGGTCGTTCGCCTCCTTGACCCCCACGGTGCTGAGTTCACCGACACCGATGGGCCGCTACCCTTGCCGAAATGAGCCGGTCCCGACCGTTGCCGGGTGGTGGCCGCGCGGTCGAGGTCGAGCCGGAGCGCCTCGTCGGGTTCCTGCAGCGCTTCGCCGACACCCACGGCGGGGCGCAGCGCTGCACCAGCGGCCCCGCCGAGGTCCGCGTCGACGCCGGCGACGGCTCGGTCGCGACCGTCGCGGTGCCTTTCGTGCCCGTCGACCTCCGGGACGGCACCAGCACCGTCGTGCGGCACGGTCTCGACGTCGAGGAACTCGTCGCGCACCTGGTGGCGCCACGCACCGTCGGACTGGTGCTGGTGCGCCTCGGCGGCTACAGCGTCGGGGTGGTGCGCGACGGTGCGGTACTGGCCGCCAAGACCGGGAGCAGGCCGGTGCACGGCCGCAACTCCGCGGGCGGGCAGTCGCAGCAGCGCTTCGCCCGGCGGCGGGAGGGCCAGGCACGGGTGGCGCTGCAGGCTGCGGCCGACGCGGTCGCGCGGGTGGTGCTGCCGCGCGCCGCCGAGCTCGACGGCGTGGTCCTCGGCGGTGACCGCGCGGCGCTGCGGGCGCTGGCGGGTGACCGGCGACTGGCCGCGTTGCTCGACCGCGCCGAGCCCAGGGTGCTCGAGGTGGGTGAGCCGCGCCGCGCCGTGCTCGACGACGCGGCGCGGCGGGTGCGCAATGTCGAAGTGCAGCTCCGCTGAGGCGTCAGCCACGGGTGCCGGTGGCGAGGATGCCGCCGTCGACCCGCACGGTCTCGCCGGTGATCCACGAGGCGGCGTCGGAGACCAGGAACCCGACCAGCCGCCCCACATCCGCGGGCTCGCCGAGGCGCCGCATCGGGAAGGCCGCGGCCACCTCCTCCTCGCCGTGGGCGTAGAGCGCGGTCGCGAACCTCGTCTTCACGATGGACGGTGCCACCGCGTTGACTCGGATGGACGGGCCCAGCTGCCAGGCCAGCTCCTCGGTGAGCCTGATCACGGCCGCCTTGGAGGCACCGTAGGCGCCGATCACCCCGGTCGACCGCAGCCCCCCGACCGAGGCGACGTTGACGACGGTTCCGCCGTGCTCGCCGCACGCCTTGTGGGCCTGCTGGACGAACCCGAGCGCTGCGACCACGTTCACGTCGAAGATCTTGCGCACCGCGCCGAGGTCGGCCTCGACCAGCGGCCCGTACACCGGGTTGATCCCGGCGTTGTTGACCAGGATGTCGAGCGACCCGAAGCGTTCGACGGTGCGCTCGACGGCATCGGCCCGGGCATCCTCGTCCCCGGCGTTGCCAGGCAGCGCCAGCAGCCGCTCGGCACCATCGTCGGCGGTGGCTGCCAGTTCGTCGGCGGCCGCGGCGAGCTCGTCGGGCTTACGGGCGGTGATGGTGACGGCGGCACCGCGGGCGAGCAGCTCGGCGGCGACCGCGTGGCCGATGCCGCGGCTCGCCCCCGTGATCAGGGCGGTACGGCCGGTGAGGTCGACGGTGGGATTGGTCATGCAGGCACCCTAATCCGCTGTTCGCACCCGCTAGACTGACCGACGTGGTCACGGTGAGCTGATCCGCGCTCCCGCCCGCGTGTCGTCGCCGCGCGGGCTGCCCGTCGTGCCGAGACCCCCTCTGGAGCCCTCACCTGTGATCACCGCCGCCGACCTCGAGCTCCGCGCCGGGTCCCGAATCCTGCTGTCCGAGACCGCCCTGCGGATCCAGCCCGGCGACCGGATCGGCCTGGTGGGCCGCAACGGCGCGGGCAAGACCACGACGCTGCGTGTGCTCGCGGGTGAGGGGTCGCCGCACGGCGGCGAGATCAGTCGCGACGGTGAGGTGGGCTACCTGCCGCAGGATCCCCGCGAGGGCGACCTGTCGGTGACCGCGAAGGACCGGGTGCTCTCCGCCCGTGGCCTCGACGAGTTGCTGCGCGAGATGGAGAAGTCCCAGACCGCGATGGCCGAGCTGATCGACGACGCGCAGCGGCACGCCGCAGTGCGCCGGTACGGGCAACTGGAGGACCGCTTCTGCTCGCTCGGCGGGTACGCGGCGGAGAGCGAGGCAGCCCGGATCTGCGCCAACCTCGGGTTGCCCGAGCGGGTGCTGACGCAGCCGCTGCGCACCCTGTCCGGCGGTCAGCGCCGTCGGGTCGAGCTGGCCCGGATCCTGTTCGCCGCCTCGGACGACTCGGGGGGACGTTCGGCCACGACACTGCTGCTCGACGAGCCCACCAACCACCTCGATGCGGACTCCATCGCGTGGCTGCGGGAGTTCCTCAAGGCCCACGACGGCGGCCTGGTGGTGATCAGTCACGACACCGCGCTGCTCGACGCAGTGATCAACAAGGTGTGGTTCCTCGACGCCGTGCGGGGCGAGGCCGACGTCTACAACATGGGCTGGCAGCGCTATCAGGACGCCCGCGCGACCGATGAGAAGCGCAGGCGTCGCGAGCGGGCCAACGCGGAGAAGAAGGCTGCTGTGCTGCTGGCGCAGGCGGACAAGATGCGGGCCAAGGCCACCAAGGCGGTCGCCGCGCAGAACATGGCGCGCCGTGCGGGCAAGCTCGTCGCCGACCTGGAACCCGAGCAGCGCTCCGACCGCGTCGCCCGGATCCGGTTCCCGGAGCCGGCCCCGTCCGGCAGGACGCCCCTGACGGCGGCGGGGCTGGCCAAGTCCTACGGCTCGCTGGAGGTCTTCAGCGGTGTCGACCTGGCCGTGGACCGGGGCAGCCGGGTCGTGGTTCTCGGGCTCAACGGCGCCGGCAAGACGACGTTGCTGCGCATCCTCGGCGGCCAGGAGACACCGGACTCCGGCGAGGTCGTGGCCGGCCACGGGCTGCGGGTCGGCTACTACGCCCAGGAGCACGAGACGCTCGACCACTCGGCCACCGTCTGGGACAACATCCGCCACGCCGCCCCCGACGTGGCCGAGCAGCAGCTGCGCACGCTGCTCGGGACGTTCCTGTTCAGCGGCGAGGCGCTGCACCAGCCCGCGGGCACGCTGTCCGGCGGCGAGAAGACCCGGCTCGCGCTGGCGGCGCTGGTCTCGTCGGGCGCCAACGTGCTGCTGCTCGACGAGCCCACCAACAATCTCGACCCGGCTTCGCGGGAGCAGGTGCTCGAGGCACTGCGCCGGTTCTCGGGAGCGGTGGTGCTGGTGAGCCACGATCCCGGCGCGGTCTCGGCCCTCGAACCGCAGCGGGTCGTCCTGCTGCCAGACGGCACGGAGGACCACTTCAGCGCCGAGTACCTGGAGCTCGTGACGCTCGCCTGAGCCGGCCGGACGCGGCCGAGCGGGTGACCGCTGGCCGATCAACGGCGCCGACTGGTGGCGGAGATCGCCAACGTGGTCGATCATTGGACGGGTAGGGCCCGAACTGGTCCAACTGCTCGGAAGGAAGGCGTGACGAGGTGGCCGACCTGAAGAAGGGCAGCCGAATCACCGGCGCCCAGCGTGACAAGCTCGCATCGGATCTGAAGAAGAAATACGAGAAGGGCTCCAGCATCCGCGCGCTGGCCGAGTCGACCGGCCGGTCGTACGGCTTCGTGCACCGGGTGCTGTCGGAGTCGGGGGTGACGTTGCGCGGCCGTGGTGGTGCCACCCGCACCAAGAAGAAATAGCGGCCCCCCGAGACGGAATCGAACCGGCGACGGCCCGGCGTGACGACGTCACGCTCGATGTCGCCGGTTCGGCCGGTGCGCGCACCTCGCCGCGACCCGAGGGTCGTCCCGCCCTGACGTCGGCCACCGGGAAGCATTTCGCTGCTTACAGCGTTGCTGCCCGTTGCCCGGTACGCAGGCTCGACGGCGCCGCGGCAGGCGCAGCGAGGGGGCTTCGACATGGACAACGCATGGGGCGTGATGTACAGCTCGATGCGCCAGGGCGACGCACCCCGCGAGCTCGCACCGGGCACGTTCCGCCGGATCGCCCGCTTCGCGCGCCCCCACCGCAGGGCACTGCTGGTGTTCCTCGCGCTGAGCACCGTGACCGCGATGCTCGCCGTCGCGACACCCGTGCTCGCCGGGAGGGTCGTCGACGCGATCGTCAACCGCACGGGTGTCGCCGTGGTCGTCGGCCTGGCCGTGCTCATCGCCGTTCTCGCGATCGCCGACGCCGGCTTCGGGCTCGCCGCCCGCTGGCAGTCCGCCCGGATCGGCGAGGGACTGATCTACGACCTGCGCCGCGCGGTGTTCACCCACGTGCAGCGGATGCCGCTCGCGTTCTTCACCCGCACCCGTACCGGTGCGCTGGTCAGCAGGCTCAACAACGATGTCATCGGTGCGCAGACGGCGCTGACCTCGACGCTGTCCGGGCTGGTCACCAACGTCATTCAGCTCCTGCTCAGCCTCGGCGTGATGCTCACGCTGTCCTGGCAGGTGACCGCGCTGGCGCTGCTGCTGCTGCCGGTGTTCGTACTGCCCGCTCGCCGGATGGGCGCCAGGCTGGCCGAGTTGCGGCGCGAGGCCTCGGTGCACAACGCCGCGATGACCACCCAGATGACCGAGCGGTTCTCCGCCCCCGGTGCGACGCTGGTCAAGCTCTTCGGCCGCCCCGACGAGGAGGCCGACGAATTCGGCTCCCGGGCGGAGCGGGTCCGCGACATCGGGGTGCGCAGCGCGATGGCCGCCCGGGTGTTCCTCACCGCCCTCACGCTGGTCTCGGCGCTGGCGACCGCGCTGGTCTACGGGCTGGGCGGCTACCTCGCGCTGCGCGGGCAGCTCGATGCGGGCACGGTGGTCACCCTGGCGCTGCTGCTCACCCGCCTCTACGCTCCGCTGACCGCGCTGGCCAACGCTCGCGTCGACATCATGACCGCGCTGGTGGCCTTCGAGCGTGTCTTCGAGGTGCTCGACGTCACACCGTCGATCACCGAGGTGGCCCGGCCACGCCCGTTGCCCGACGGCCCGGTGTCGGTGGAGTTCGACGAGGTGCGCTTCAGCTACCCGTCGGCCGAGCGTGTGTCGCTGGCTTCGCTGGAGGAGGTCACGACGCTCGACAGCCGCGGCGGCGACGAGGTGCTGCACGGCGTGGCCTTCCGTGCCGAGCCTGGCCAGCTCGTGGCGCTGGTGGGGTCCTCCGGGGCGGGCAAGTCCACCATCGCCTCGCTGGTGCCACGGCTCTACGACGCCGACGCAGGCACGGTGCGGCTGTCGGGCATCGACGTCCGCGAGCTGTCCTTCCCCGCGCTGCGCGACGCGGTCGGCGTCGTCACCCAGGACGGGCACCTGTTCCACGACACGATCGCCGTGAACCTGCGCTACGCCGCGCCGGATGCGAGTGACGGACAGCTGTGGGACGCATTGCGCGGTGCCCGCCTCGAGCAGCTGGTGCGGTCGCTGCCCGACGGGCTGGCCACCGTCGTCGGCGAGCGAGGCTACCGGTTGTCGGGCGGGGAGCGGCAGCGGCTGACGATCGCGCGGCTGCTGTTGGCCCAGCCCCGGGTGGTGGTCCTCGACGAGGCCACGGCGCACCTCGACTCGGAGTCCGAGGTCGCCGTGCAGGCGGCGCTGACCGAGGCGCTGCGTGGCCGGACCGCGTTGGTCATCGCGCACCGGCTGTCCACCGTGCGAGCCGCCGACCAGATCCTCGTGATCGACGCGGGCAGGGTCGTCGAGCGCGGTAGCCACGACGAGCTGCTCGCCGCGGGCGGGCGGTACGCGGCCCTGTATCACACGCAGTTCACCGAGCGCGCGACCGTCGTCGCGTGAGTTGTGCCCGGATTCGCCGTCACAGGGCCCATCCGCTGCGTCCGGCGCCGCGACGGGGCCCTTCGCGGCGCCCCTTACCGGCGGGAGCCCTCACCGGCGCCCCTGACCGGCGGCAGCCGTCACCGGCCGGTGATCAGGTCGGTGACCTCGTCGGCACAGCCCCAGGACAGCGTGACGCCCGCCCCGCCGTGGCCGTAGCAGTGCACGACGCCAGGATCGGAGGGATCACGCTCGAGCCGCACCGACGGCCGGTAGGGTCGCAGGCCGACAGCGTGGCCGGTCACCTGCGCCCCGGCCAGTTCCGGCACCACGTCGATGCAGCGGGCCAGGATCCGCCGCGCGGTCTGCGCGTCGACCTCGGGCGACTCGGCACCGGGCTCGTCGACACCACCGCACACCACGTCGTCGATCCGGGGCACCACGTAGACGAGCCCGGCGGGATGGCCCTCGTCGAGCACCCACTGCCGCACCGACGGGGCACGCACCCGCACGACCTGTCCGCGCACCGGCGTCACCGCGGGGTCGCCGGGTAGCTCGCGGGCGCCGACGCCGGTGGCCAGCACCACCGCGTCCGCCTCGGCACGGGCTTGCGCCACCGAGCGCATCCGCTCGTGGCGCAGCGAGCCGCCGAGGTCGCCCAACCTGGCCGCCAGCCAGTCCAGGTAGCGCCCGGTGTCGGCCACGGGTGCGCGGAACGCCCAGCCACCAGCGCAGCCGGCGGGCCCGCCGCCGCGCCAGGCCAGCCTGGGCACCGCCGAGGCCCACCACGGCTCGCCCGTCGGCTGTCGTACGTACTCCACGCCGTCGCGCAGCACCACCCCGGTGGTGGCGTCGGCCGACAGCCGCTCGAGCTCCTCGCGGGTGCTCGCCGCCCAGCCGGTGACCCGCTCCGGCGGGTGGGCGCGGTACGGGTACCACAGCGCCGCGGCAGCCGCCGATGTGGTCGCCGCGCCGGCCGCATCGGCGACGACATCGGCGGCCACGCCGGCCTCGCGCAGCCGCACCGCGCAGCTCAGCCCCACGACACCGGCACCCACCACGAGCACGCGCACCCGCGTCACTCCTGCCCGTCGCGGCGCACCGTCGACTCGACGAGGTCGAGCACGGGCAGCAGGTCGTCGGCGGGCAGGCCGGTCGCGAGGTGTGCCAGCACTCCCTCCAGCACCAGCTCCAGGTAGCCGCCGAGCACCTCGAGCGCGATGTCGTCGCGTACCTTGCCGGCCTGTTGCTGGCGCGCCAGCCGGGCACGGGTCGCCGCGGTGAGCTCGGCGGACTGCTGCGCCCAGCGCTGCCGGAACTCCGGGTCGGTCCGCAGCCGCCGGGTCACCTCCAGCCGGGTCGACAGCCACTCTGCGGGACCGGGTGCGCCCTGGCCACGGGCCACGTCACGCATCACCTGCACCAGCCCCTCCTCGGCGACGACGTCGGCCATCCGGCGCGCGTCCTGCTGCGCCAGCGCCAGGAACAGCGACTCCTTGTCGGCGAAATGGTGGAAGATCGCACCGCGCGACATCCCGGTGGCGTCCTCCAGCCTGCGAACCGTCGCGCCCTCGTAGCCGTACCTTGCGAAGCAGCTTCTCGCCGCGTCGAGGATCTGCCGGCGGCGGGCATCGAGGTGGTCCTGGCTGACCCGGGGCACGCCCGCAGCATAGGACCCAGGAGAACGTACGTACGGCTTGATGGTGACGGAGCTGCGACTGTCGGGGCCCGCGTGTAGCGTCGCTGACGGTTCGCTCCTCGTCATGGGAGGGGGTGTCAGGGTCGTGACTGCACCGGTTCCGGTGTCGCCGCAACGCCGTGATCAGGAAAACCGTTGTGTCGGGAGTCCGGCGGCACTGCGCGACCGCGCCGAAGCGGAGGCCTACGTGGCGTCGGTGTGCTTCAAGCACGGCCCCCCGACCCGCTTGGGTGCCGAGCTCGAGTGGGTGGCGCAGCATTCCGGCAACCCGCACCGCCGGCTGGACGCCCGCCGACTCGCCGACGCACTCGGACCGCACGCCCCGCCCTCGCTATGCCCCGACAGCCCCCACCTCCCCCTCCCACACGGATCCACCGTCACGGTCGAACCCGGTGGACAGCTCGAGATCTCCAGCCGGCCCCGTCCCTCGCTGGCCGAGCTCATCACCACCGTGGACGGCGACACCGCCGCACTGACCGACCTCCTCGACCCCGCCGGCCTGGTCCTGACCGGGCACGCCTGTGACCCACTGCGCCCGTCCCGCCGACTGCTCGACGTCCCCCGCTACGCGGCGATGGAGGCCACCTTCGACCGGGTCGGCCCCTTGGGGCGGGTGATGATGTGCTCCACCGCCGCGGTACAGGTCTGCCTGGACGCCGGCACGCGGGGCCAGGTCGCCGACCGCTGGGCCGCGCTGCACGACCTCGGCCCGGTCCTGATCGCGGCGTTCGCGAACTCACCGTGGCGCGACGGACGGCCGACGGGATGGGCGTCGTCGCGGATGCACGCGTGGTTCGACCTGGACCCGGTGCGCACCCGGCCGCGGCCGGTACATCCCGACCCGGCGGCCGACTGGGCTCGCCGCGCGCTCGACACCCCGCTGCTGTGCCAGCGCCGGCCCGGCCCGCAGTGGGACGTCCCGGGCGGTGTCACCTTCGCCGACTGGCTGGCCGGTGCGCTGCCGGGCACGCCCACCACCGAGGACCTCGACTATCACCTCACGACGCTGTTCCCGCCGGTGCGTCCCCGCGGGCACCTCGAGGTCCGCTACCTCGACACCCAGCCCACCGGCCAATGGGCGGTGCCGGTGGCGGTCGTCGCCGCGCTGCTGGCCGACCCGCAGACCACCGACGCGGCCCGTGACGCCTGCGCACCGACCGTCGGGCGGTGGTTCGCCGCCGCGCGGGAGGGCCTGCGCGACCGCTCGCTGGCGTCGGCCGCGGTGGAGGTGTTCGAGCTGGCCTGTGACCGGCTGCCCGGATTGGGCGCGCCGTGGTGGCTGCGCAGCCTGGTGGAGGACGTCACCGAGCACCGGGTGCGCCGCGGTCGCTGCCCCGCCGACGACATGACCGATCCCCTGACACGCGATCCCCTGACACGCCGGGACGCAACCCGCCCACGAGGAGGACTGCCGTGAGCCTGCCCGCCGACGAGAGCGCGCTTCGCACCTACGTGGCCGGCGAGCTGGAACGCAGCCGGGCCCGCAGCGCCGCGCTCACCGAGGCCGTCGACGACGGCGACCTGGTCCGGCAACACTCGCCGATCATGTCGCCGCTGGTGTGGGACCTCGCGCACGTCGGCAACCAGGAGGAGCTCTGGTTGGTGCGCGACGTCGGCGGCCGCGAGCCGGTGCGCTCCGACATCGACCATCTCTACGACGCGTTCCGGCACCCGCGCGCCGACCGGCCTGCGCTGCCGCTGCTGAGCCCCACCGAGGCACGGGCCTACATCGGACAGGTGCGCGGCAAGGCGCTCGACGTGCTCGACCGTGCGGCGCTGTCCGGGCGTCGGCTGGTCGACGGCGGCTTCGCCTTCGGCATGATCGTGCAGCACGAGCAGCAGCACGACGAGACGATGCTGGCCACCCACCAGCTGCGGGTCGGTTCGCCCGTGCTGCACGCCGCGCCCCCCGACGATGCTCACGTCACGGCGTTGCCGGCGGAGGTGCTGATGCCCGCGGGGGAGTTCACCATGGGCACCTCCACGGAGCCGTGGGCGCTGGACAACGAGCGGCCCGCGCACCCGGCCGCCACCGGCGCCTACCAGCTCGACACCACGCCGGTGACCAACGCCGCCTACCAGCAGTTCATCGAGGCGGGCGGCTACGACGACCCGCGGTGGTGGAGCGAGCGCGGCTGGGCGCACCGCCGCGAGACCGAGCTGACCGCACCGCTGTTCTGGCAGCGCGACTCCGACGGCTCCTGGTGGCGCACCCGGTTCGGCCTCACCGAGCCGGTGCCGCCGGCCGAGCCGGTGGTGCACGTCTGCTTCTTCGAGGCCGAGGCCTACGCGACGTGGGCGGGCAAGCGGCTGCCGACAGAGGCCGAGTGGGAGAAGGCTGCCCGCTTCGACCCGGCGACCGGACGCTCGCGCCGCTACCCGTGGGGTGACGAGGACCCCACCGACGCTCGCGCCAACCTCGGGCAACGCCACCTGCAGCCCGCGCCCGCCGGCGCCTACCTCGCCGGCGCCTCACCGCTGGGGGTCCACCAGCTCATCGGCGACGTCTGGGAGTGGACCTCGTCGGGCTTTTCGGCCTACCCGGGCTTCGCGCCGTTCCCGTACAAGGAGTACTCCGAGGTGTTCCTCGGTGGTGACTACCGGATGCTGCGCGGCGGCTCGTTCGGCACCGACGCGGCAGCGTGCCGGGGGACGTTCCGCAACTGGGACCACCCGGTTCGCCGCCAGATCTTCTCCGGGTTCCGCTGCGCCCGCGACGCCGGTCCGGCCGACGTGGCCTGAGCGCGGGCGCCCTGCGACGTGTGCCGACACCTGGCCTATCTCGGACCTCCGGTCGACCTCGCGACCCTGCTGTGCGAGCCGCCGCACTCGTTGCTGCGGCAGAGCTACGCACCGGCGGACATGCGGGGCGGCGGGACGGTCAACGCCGACGGCTTCGGCGCGGGCTGGTACCAGCCGGGCGGCGAGGCACCGTCGCGCTACCGGCGGGCGGTGCCGATGTGGACGGACACCTCGTTCGCCGGGCTCGCTCCCACGGTGCGCAGCGGCGCCGTGCTCGCCGCGGTGCGCGCGGCCAGCCCGGGCATGCCCGTGGTGGAGACCGCGTGCGCCCCGTTTCGCTGGGGCGGGTGGCTGTTCAGCCACAACGGGGTGGTCCGCGGCTGGCCCGGCAGCGTCGCGTCGCTGGCGGCCCGGCTGCCGGTGACCGACCTGCTGACGCTCGACGCCCCGACCGACTCCGCACTGCTCGCGGCCCTGGTGGCCGATCGGCTGCGGGCCGGAGCCGACGCCGCTGCGGCGCTGTCGACCGTGGTCGCCGAGGTCGCCGCCGCCGCGCCTAACTCCCGGCTGAACCTGTTGCTCACCGACGGCCGGATGATCGCCGCGACCGCGGTCCGTCACGCGCTGTCGGTGCGCCGCGCCGACGGTGCGGTGGTGGTGGCCTCCGAGCCGATCGATCACCACCCGGGCTGGCAGCGGGTGCCGGACAACCACCTACTCGTCGCTACCCCAGCCGCGGTGGACCTGCGCGCCATCGCGGTCCCGACGACTACAGCCGAGGAGCCATGACCATCGCACCCGTGCTCGAGGTCCACCTCACCGAATCCGACTCCACAGCCGCGCTGCACGCCGACGCCCGGGCAGGCCTGTCGGCCGACCCGAAGTGGTTGCCACCCAAGTGGTTCTACGACGCGCGGGGCAGCGAGCTGTTCGAACGGATCACCGCGCTGCCGGAGTACTACCCGTTCCGCACCGAGCGGCAGCTGCTGCGGGCCCACGCCGCCGAGATCGCCGAGGCATCCGGAGCCGACACGCTGGTCGAGCTCGGGTCCGGCTCGTCGGAGAAGACCCGGTTGCTGCTCGACGCGTTGCGTGCCGGCGGGTCGCTGCGACGGTTCGTGCCGCTGGACGTCTCCGAGTCCGCGCTGCGGGCCGCGATGGACGCGCTGACCCTGGAGTACCCGGAACTGGTCGTGCACGGGGTGGTGGGTGACTTCACCCGGCACCTCGAGCTGCTCCCCGCGGGTGGGCGACGGCTGGTGGCCTTCCTCGGCGGCACCATCGGGAACCTGCTTCCGTCCGAGCGAGCGGAGTTCCTCGCGGGGCTCGCGGCCGTGCTCCGTCCTGGCGAGTCGGTGCTGCTCGGCGCCGGCCTGGTCACCGATCCCGCGGTGCTGGTGCCCGCCTACGACGACGCTGCCGGGACCACCGCCGAGTTCAACCGCAACGTGCTACACGTGCTCAACCGCGAGCTCGGAGCCGACTTCGGCGTCGACGCCTTCGATCACGTCGCGCGGTGGGACCCGCACCGGGAGTGGATCGAGATGCGGCTGCGGGCCACCCGTCCGATGCGGGTCACGCTGCCCGCGCTGGACATGACGGTGGACTTCGCCGCGGCCGAGGAGCTGCGCACCGAAGTGTCCGCCAAGTTCCGCCGCACCGGGCTGGCCGCCGAGCTCGACCGGGCGGGGTTCGACCTCGCGCGCTGGTGGACCGACCCGGACGAGCGCTTCGGGCTGGGCTTGGCCACCCGCCGGTGAGCGGTACTGCCCGGCCAAGGAGCAGCGTGTCAGTCTGATCACGCGGCGGTGGACTGGCGGCTGCGTGACGAGCGGGAGCGCCTCGTCGACGCCTTCGCCGGTGAGTTCTCCTGCCTGGGGACGGGTTGCGGCGCTGCTGGCACGACGGTGCCGATGACAAGCACTCCCGGCTCGTCAGGATTGCCGTAGGCTACCGCGTCTCGTGGTCGTCTCGGAGTGAGCGGCGATCAACACGATTGCCGGTCGGCTGGGGATGAGCGTGAGAGACGCTGCGCACGTGGATCCGGGAGGCCGAGATCGACACCGGCCACGCGCCGGGGGACCCGGCCGAGTCGGCACGGGCCCGCCAGGCCGCCGAGATCCTGTTCGCCAGCCCGGACGTCACGGTACTCAACGACGTCGTGCTGAACCAGATCCCAACTGACTGCTCTGGAACGACGTGCGTATAGCGAACGTGTTACGCTAGCGTGTGTATCGGGAGCTCGTCTGGACCGAGGCCAGCGAAGAGCACATTGCTCGCCACAGTGTTCGGCCCGACCAGGTCGAAGACGCGGTCAACGGTCGACCGGTGCTCGCGTTGCGGGGACGTCACGACACCACAGAGGTGTATGGCGCTACCGCCGACGGGAGGCACCTGGTCGTGATCCTGGCCCCGGCCCTCGACGGGCGCTGGTACGTCGTGACCGCGCGAGACATGACCAGCAACGAGCGGCGCGCGTTCCGCCGAAAGGGGCGCTGACGAGATGAACCCAGACCAGCTCCGCGAAACCGCCGAGTACTACGACACGGCCGACCTTAGCGAGCACATCGAGCAGGCCACGTGGGAAGAGCACGAACCGGCGGCCGAGCCGATGGTGACCTACGCCCTACGACTGCCCAGGCCGGTCATTGATCAGCTCCGCGCTGCCGCGCAATCCCGCAGCGTCAAGGTCAGCACGCTGATGCGGGAGTGGCTCGAAGAACGGTTGGCCGTGGAATCCGAAGGCAATGAAGACGCAACTGTGCCGGTCAGCGCGCTACTCGCTCTCGTCGCCGAACGCGGCGGCGGGAGGCCACGCGCGTCATAGCCACGAGGAGGCGACGGTGCCAGCCACAACCTGCCCGGAGCGTTCGAAGTACGGCAACTGCTCGACAGCCCCGTCGCTCTGCGCGGTCAGCGCGGCGCGACATAGCGGGGCGCCATCGCTTCCATCTGCTCGATCACGAGCCTGATGGCCTCGGGCTGCTTGTCCGGCGGGTACTTGTGCTTGACCAGCAACCGCTTGATCGACGACCGGAGCTTGGCGCGCACGTCGTCACGCACGGTCCAGTCGGTCTTGACGTCGCGCCGCATCACCGCGACCAGCTCGCGCGCGATCTGCGCCAGGACGTCCTCGCCCTGCAGCTCGACGGCGGACTCGTTGGTGGCCACCGCGTCGAAGAAGGCGAGCTCGTCCCCGGACAGCGGGGGTGTGAAGTGCTCACCCCGGTTGCCCTCGGCCGCGACCTCCCTGGCCATCTCGATGAGCTCGGCGATGACCTCGGCCGAGGTCAGCTGCTGGTTGGTGTACTTGCGCATGAGCTCGGTGATCCGCGCCGAGAACGCGCGCTGGCGCACCAGGTTCTGCCGGGTCGCCCGCCCGGACTCCTCGGTGAGCAGCGCCCGCAGCGCCTCGATCGCCAGGTGCGGGTTCGACGCCGACTCGGCCTTGGCCTGGAAGTCGGGGCCGAGCTCGGACAGTGACGGCCGGGGCAGGCCCGCGGCCTCGTAGATGTCGACGATCTCGCCGGAGCCGGTGGACGACGCGAGAAGCGCGGCCAGCGTCCGCTGCACCTCCTCGGGCACGGGCATGCCCTCGGCCCGCCGCGCTTCCGCGTCGAACTTGCCCATCCACACCCGCACCTCCTCGTAGAACCGCGCCTTGCCGCGCAGGTGCTCGAGGGACTGGTGCCCGGAGCAGAGCGCCCAGGCCCGGGCGAGCTGGTTGGCCAGCGTGCGGAACCGGTGGGCCAGCGTCTCCTCGCCCTCGGGCACCTGGTTTCCCGGAGTCGTGGGGGAACGCAGGTAGTTGCATAGCCCGACCGCCGCCTGGACCCAGGCCTTCGGCCCGCCGGCCAGCTTCGAGGCCCAGTCGTAGCCGGCGCAGAGCTCGTCGAGTTTCCCGATGAGCGAGGTGGTGAGCGCGACGGCCTCGTCGATGTCCTTGCCGATTGGGTGCTGCGCGCGGTCGGTTTCGGTGTACTCGGCCAGCGCCTTGTTGAGGTTCTCGGCCAGCGGCGCGAAGGCCACCAGCAGGCCGTCCGGCTTGCCGCGGAAGGTGCGGTTCACCCGCGCCAGCGTCTGCATCAGCAGCGCGCCCTTGAGCGGGCGGTCGAGGTAGAGGGTGTGCAGCGGCGGCGCGTCGAAGCCGGTGAGCATCATGTCCTTGACGATGACGAGCTGCAGCTCGCCGTCGGGGTCGCGCAGCCGCTGCTGGATCGCCTTGATCTGCGCGTCGCGGCGCACGTGCTTCGCGACGAGCCCGGTGTCCTGCGCGGATCCGGAGTAGACGACCTTGATGGCGCCCTTGTCGACGGCCTCGTCGTGCCAGCCGGGGCGGAGCTTGACGATCTCCTCGTAGAGGTTGGCGCAGATCTCGCGGGTCGCGCCGACGATCAGCGCCTTGCCGGGGCACTCGATGAACTTTCGCATCTCCGCCGAGCGGTTCTCCCAGTGCTCGACGATCTCCTCGGCAAGGCCGGCCAGCCGGGCGGGCGCGCCGTAGACGGCGTTGATCACGGCCACCGACTTCTCGATCCGGGTGCGCTCGACCTCGTCGAGGCCGGTCGTGGCCTCGTCCGCGGCCAGGTCGAGGTCGTCCTCGCTGACGCCCTCGGCGAGCCCGACCTTGATCAGCCGCGGCTCGAAGTACA
>WHSY01000077.1:23639-24132 GCA_009379815.1 Pseudonocardiaceae bacterium | reverse complement strand
GCTGTCGGGATGGGTTTCGTCGGCGGTCACGGGGCGGACGAGCCGGTCCGGGTGTCGGCCACCGACACCCGGCTACGGCTCGACGCCCACTACGGCGCGGTAGTGCACCGTCGGTACTCCCTGCTCCCGCTGCTCGTCTCGTGAGTGGCAATACGAGTCGTAGCTCGCATCACCACTCACGGGGCGAGCGGAACGAGCCAGGCTGCGGTGTCCGGGGGCAGCAGCCGCTCGTCGGTAGGCAGCGGGCCACTGGCCAGCAGCACCTCGCCGGGAGGCAGCGGTACCGCCACGGGGGAGGTGTTGAGCGCGCAGACCAGTTCGGCACCGTGACGGCGGAATGCCAGGCAGCCCGGTGGCGCCCCGTACCACTCGAGCTCGGCCTCGTCGCTACCGCCGTGCTCGCGGCGCAGCTCGATGGCCCGCCGGTACAGCGACAGCATCGAGGTCGGGTCCTCGAGCTGCGCCTCCACCGTCAGCGCCGCCCAGTCGGGTG
>WHSY01000077.1:0-23629 GCA_009379815.1 Pseudonocardiaceae bacterium | reverse complement strand
CGGAGCGCTCCCAGACGGGGTCCTGCAGCGCCTCGTCGGGCAACTCGACGTGGGGCAGGCCCAGCTCCGCGCCGTTGTAGATGTAGACCGAGCCCGGCAACGCCAGCTCGACCAGTGCCATCGCCCTGGCCCGCTGCGTACCGAGCTCACCGCCGCCGTAACGGGTGACCTCTCGCACCACGTCGTGGTTCGACAGCGTCCACGTCGGCGGGGCCCCGACCTCGCGCACCGCGGCCAGCGAGTGCTCGATGGCACGGTGCACGTCGTCGGCGTCGAAGTCGGCGTCGGCCAGCCGGAAGTTGAACCCCTGGTGCAGCTCGTCGGCGCGCAGGTAGCGCGCGAAGGCGCTGTCGTTGGTGACCCAGACCTCGCCGACCGCCATGCGCGCCGGGTACTCGTCGAGCACCTTGCGGATCATCCGATGGATCTCGTGCACACCCTCGGCGTCGAAGCGGGGGTCCTCGACGTCGTCGGGCAGCAGCCCGTGCTGTGATTCGATCGGCTGGGCCATGTCCGGCAGTCCGGGTGGCTTGGCCATGCCGTGCGCGACGTCGATCCGGAAGCCGTCCACCCCGCGGTCGAGCCAGAACCGCAGGGTGCGTTCCAGGTCGGCCCATACGTCGGGGTTCGTCCAGTTCAGGTCGGGCTGCTCGGGGGCGAACAGGTGCAGGTACCACTGGCCTTCGTCGACCCTGGTCCAGGCCGGACCGCCGAAGATGCTGGTCCAGTTGTTCGGGGGGTGCGCACCCTCGGGCCCGGCGCCGTCCCGGAAGAGGTAGCGGTCCCGTTCGGGACCACCGGGTGCGGCGCGCCGCGCGGCGGCGAACCACTGGTGGGCGTCGGAGGTGTGGTTGGGCACGAGATCGATCAGGACGCGCAGCCCGCGTTCGTGCGCCTCGGTGACCAGCCGGTCGAAGGCGTCGAGGTCACCGAAGAGCGGGTCGACGTCGCGCGGGTCGGCCACGTCGTAGCCGTGGTCGGCCATCGGTGAGCGGAAGAACGGGGTGAGCCACAGCGCGTCCACGCCCAGCAGTTCCAGGTAGCCCAGCCGGCCGCGGATGCCGTCGAGATCGCCGACTCCTTCGCCACCGGAGTCGGCGAAGGAGCGGACGTAGATCTGGTAGACGACCGCATCCCGCCACCACGCCTGCACTCCGGCTCCCGTCATGTCCTCTACTCGTCGCACGGGGCGCATCCTGCCATCAACGTCGCGACGGTTCAGGACCAGGAGTTGACCATGCTGTTCGCGGCCATCTCCAGGTAGTTCCAGAGTACGGCGCGGTAGGCCTCGCCGAGTTCGGCCTCGTCCACCGCGACGCGCATGCACCGCAGCCAGGCGTCCCGCTCGGTGGGGCCGATCGTGAACGGGGCGTGGCGCATCCGCAGCCGTGGGTGGCCGCGCTGGTCGGAGTAGGTGCGTGGCCCGCCCCAGTACTGCACGAGGAACATCCGGAGCCGCTCCTCGGCGCCGGTGAGGTCCTCCTCGGGGTAGATGGGGCGCAGCAGCTCGTCCTGCGCGACCAGCTCGTAGAAGCGGCCCACGATCTGCCGGAACGTCTGCTCCCCGCCGACGGCCTCGTAGAAGTTCTCCGGTGCAGCCACGCCCCCATCGTGCCTGCTCGGTTCGCGCCCGTGCCGACGTGGTGTCCGGGATCGGCCAACACACCGTACGGCGCAGCCGGACACTCCCGCATCAGTGCAGGTCGAGTCCGGTGTGGTGGGCAAGGAAAGCGATCTGGTCGACGGCCAGTGCCACCGTGCGCGAGACCGAGCGCGCCGCATGCCCGGCATCGACCTCCCGGCGCAGCAGCACCGGCGACGTCGCGGGGTCCGAAGCCGTGGCGTGCTGCAGCGCCGCACACATCTTGCGGGCGTGCAGCGGATCGACCCGGGTGTCGGAGTCGAACACGGTGAACAGCACCGCGGGGTAGGCGGTTCCGGGCCGGGCGTGATGGTACGGCGAGTAGGACAGCAGCCAGTCGAGCTCGGCCGGGTCGTCGGCGGTGCCGTACTCGTCGTTCCAGGTACGGCCCAGCGAGAACCGTTCGTAGCGCACCATGTCCAGCAACGGGGCCGAGCAGACGACGGCGCGGTAGCGCGAGGGCTGCTGGGTCAGCGCGGCCCCGACCAGCAACCCGCCGTTGGACCCGCCGGTGATCGCGAGCTGCTCGGGGCTGGTCCAGCCCTGCTCGACCAGCGAGCCGGCCGCGGCGTGGAAGTCGCTGAAGGAGTTCATCTTGCGCTCGCGCATCCCGGCCCGGTGCCAGTCCTCGCCCTCCTCGCCGCCGCCCCGCAGCGAGGCCAGCGCCCACACCCCACCCGCGGCCACCCACGCCAAGGCGGCCGCGGAGTACGCGGGCTCGCGCGAGACCGAGAACCCGCCGTAGCCGGTCAGCAGCGCGGGCCGGGGTCGATCCGGCGTGGCGGTCGGCGCGACGACGAACATCCGCACGGTCTCGCCGTCAGCCGAACGGAACTGCACCTGGCTGGTGTGCACCGCAGGGAGCTCGACGGTGCCGGGCGCGGCCTCGAGGAGCTCGGTCGACACCCGCCCGGGCTCGTGGCGGTGCACGCAGGGCGGGGTGAGGAAGTCGGTCCAGCCGATCCAGACCTGCCCGGCACCGGTGGCCGTCAGCTCGTCGACGGTGGACAGCCCGGTCAGCGATCCGGGACCGGGAAGCGGGATGGCACCGCGGTGGCGACCGTCGGACACCGCGTGGCGATGGAGCTCGGCGACGGCGTGCCGGGTCCTCGCGAGCAGCAGCGACGGGTCTCGGCCGTCGGGGTCCGCCAGCCACCGCACCCCGACGAGCACCGAGTCCGGCTCCTCGGCCACCAGCTCCTCCCAGTGCTCGCTACCGGGCCGGGACGGGTCGGTCACGCACAGCCGCCAGCGCGGCGCGTCGAGCGTGGTGAGCAGGTAGAGCCTGCCGTCCCGCGCGACCCAGGCCGTGCAGCGCACCGCGTCGTCCTCGCTGACGACCGGGACCAGCTCGCCCGAGCCGTGCAGGTCGGCGATCCAGACCGCGTCCCGCGGTGCGGTGCCGGCAGCCGCGTCGACGACCAGCCACCGGCCGTCGACCGAGCACTGCACCCCGTAGTAGTTGGTCGGATCGAGCCCCTCGCCGTGCACGAGGACGTCGGTAGCGGGCTCGGTGCCGACGCGGTGGCCGTAGACCCGGCGGTGGAAGTGCTCGTCGCCCTCGGGCACCTGTCCGGGGGCCAGCCTGCGGACGTAGAAGAACTCCTGGCCGCCGGGCAGCCAGGCGACGGGGGAGTAGCGGCAGCGGTCGATCGGCCCGTCGAGCGCCTCCCCAGTGCGCACGTCCATCACGTGCAGCTGCGATTCCTCGTCACCGCCCACCGAGAGCTGGTAGGCGAGCCGGTCACCCTCGGTGCTGGGGACCCAGGAGTCGAGCGTGGTCAGCCCCGAGGGGTCGCACGCCATGACGTCGATCAGTTCCCGCTCGGTGACCGAGCCGTGGGCGGCGGTCTCCCTGACGTGCAGTACCGCGTGCTCCCCACCGGGGACCCGGCGGGTGAAGAAGGCCCGTCCCGCCCGCCAGACCGGCACCGACACCGCCCCGGCGGCCAGCAGCCGATTCAGCTCCGCGGCGAGCCGATCCCGCCCCGGCAGGCCGTCGAGCCGGTCGCGGGCCAGCGCGTCCTGGGCCTGCGACCAGCCGGCGGTGCGGGCGTCGGCGGCGTCCTCGAGCCATCGGTACGGGTCGGCGACGGTGTGGCCGTGCAGGGTCTCGACGATGTCGAGCCGCTCGGCGGGTGGGTAGTCGACGAGTGGCGTCTGTCTCACGAGGCGACCATAGCCAGCAGCGGCGCGTTCACCAGGACTTCACCGAACGTGTCGGCCATCACGGCGAACATGTCGGTGATCGGAGGTGCGCACCCGGGCTCATCCGTGATGGACTGGAGCGGCGCCTAAGGCGGAGGTGGTCGCGTGCCGGACCGACAACCCAGCCCGGAGGGCGCCCCGGTAGGGGCGGCCCCGCGGTCCAGGTCGCCCTCCGGGATCCCGCCCGGCGTCTCCTCGCCGGATCTGGCGCAGCGCGGTGTCGCCGCTGACAAGGCCACCTCGACGGGCGCGCCCGCCTGGGGTCGGCGCCGGGTGCTGCTGCTCAATGCCACGTTCGAGCCGTTGACGGCGCTGCCGCTGCGCCGGGCGGTCGTGCTGGTGGTGTGCGGCAAAGCCGACGTCGTGCACGGGGACGCGGCGGGGCTGGTGCTGCGCTCCGCGGCCAGCTGCATCGTGGTGCCCTCGGTGATCAGGCTCCGGACGTTCGTGCGGGTGCCGTACCGGACGAGGGTCCCGATGACCAGGGCCGCTCTGATGCACCGGGACCGCTACCGCTGCGCCTACTGCGGCGGGCGGGCCGAGACCATCGACCACGTGGTGCCCCGCAGCCGCGGCGGGGAGCACCGCTGGGAGAACTGCGTCGCATCCTGCTCGCGGTGCAACCACCGCAAGGCCGACCGGCTGCTCGCCGAGCTGGGCTGGCGCCTCCGGACGGTACCGCGGTCCCCACGCGGGCGGCACTGGAGGTTGCTCGCGGCCGAGCCGGAGGCCGATCCGCTGTGGCTGCCGTACCTGGGCGAGCAGGTGGCCTGAGTGTGCCCGGGCCGGCGGGGGTCGGTTACCGTACCGCCGTGACCACCCTGGAGACCGTCCTCGTCTTCGCGGGCGGGCCGCTTGCCATCCTGGGTGTGCTCGCGCTGCTGACGCTGCGGCCCACGTCCGCGAGAGCCCCCCGCTATCGGCCGGGCCAGGGGTGGGACCACCCGCCGGTCTGGTGGACGGCCGATCCCGACGCGGTCGGTGCGACCCGGTCACCCGCGGGCCTCGAGACGACGGCCCACACGGCCCGGGGAGGCGCGCGTGGCACCTGGTGAGCCCGCCCGCCAGGAGTCGCACGGCGACGCGGGTCCCGCCGGACAGCTGTCCCTGGGTGAGGTGACCTCGAACTCCGGGCGGATCTCGGCCGCTCGGCGGGTTCTGCCGCAGCAGCGCGCGTTGCCGTTCTCCCGCTCGCGGCTGGTGGGACTCGACGAGGCCCTCACCGTCGCCACCCGCACGACCGGGCTGCACTTCAGCATCTACCTCGGGGACCTGGGTGAAGACACCCGGGGCTACGCCGAGCGGCTGCACGCGGCGATCGGCAGCCGTGCTCCGGAGGCGGTGCTGGTCGCCGTATCTCCCGAACAGCGCGTGGTCGAGATCGTCACCGGCACCGAGTCGGGCCGCCGGCTGGCCGACCGTGGCTGCAAGCTCGCGGTGATGAGCATGGTCGCCTCGTTCAAGGAGGGCGACCTCGCCGGCGGTCTGATGTCAGGACTGCGGATGCTCGCCGACCAGGCGGGGTCGAAGCCCCGGTAGGTCAGGGGCCGGAGTCGAAGGCGCGGGCCGCGAGCGCCCGGACGACGCCCGCCCGGCCCTCGGACACCAGCCGCCGCAGGGCAGGCGGATGCTGCCCGCAGGCGAGCCACTCGTCCGCCGCGCCCACACTGGACTGCTCGACCGCCCACCACGGGAAGAGCCCGAGCACGCAGGACTGGGCCCGTTCCGAGGTCCGACGGGACCAGACGCCTGCGATCTCGTCGAAGTAGCGGGTCACGTACGGCGCCAGCAGCTGCTTCTGGGCAGGATGGGCGAACCCGCCGATGACGGCCTCGCTGAGGGCGTTGGGCAGCTCGTCGTCGTGCATGGCGCGCTGCCAGGCGCGCTCCTTGGCCTCCGGCGTGGGAACCAGGGCGCGGGCGCGCTCGGCTTGCCTGCGACCGGTGGCGGTCGGGTCCCGCTCGGCCTCGGCGGCGATCTCGGACTCACCCGTCCAGGCATGCGCGACCAGCGCGTGCAGCACTCGCCAGCGTAGATCGGTGTCGACGGTCAGCCCGTCGGGCACGCCGTCACCGTCGAGCCAACGGGCCAGCGTGTCGAGCTCGGGCTTGGCCAGCACCGACGTCGTCACCGCGTTGACGAGCGCGAGCTGATGGTCGGACCCGGGTGCCACCGTCGCGGCCAGGTCCAGCAGCGTCGCCGACCACCGCGGCCAACCCGTCTCGTCCGCCCAGCCCGGGTCCGCATAGGACGCCAGCGCCGTCTGCGCCTGCAGCAGCAGCCGCTGCACCACTCCGACCTCGGTCTCGGTGGGCAGCCCGCCGAGCACGAGCGCGATGAAGTCGCGGGCCTTGAGCTCGGCCTCGCGGGTCATCTCCCATGCCGCGGACCAGCACAGCGTGCGCGGCAGCGAGTCCTGGATGTCACCGATGCGGTCGATCAGCGTCGTCAGCGACCTGGTGTCGAGCCGCATCATGCAGTAGGTCAGGTCGCCGTCGTTGACCAGCACGAGCGCCCCGGCCGGTACACCGACCAGCTCGGGTACCTCGGTGCGCTCGCCGGACACGTCGAGCTCCACTCGGTGGGTTCGCACCAGCCGGCCGTCCTGGTCGTCGTAGATGCCGACGGCGAGCCGGTGGGTGCGCAGTTCGCCCGCGCCGGGGCGTGCCCCGCCCTGGAGCACCGCGAAGGACGTCAACGCCCCCGATTCGTCGAGCGTGTACTGCGGACGCAGCGGGTTCAGGCCGGTGGTCTCGAGCCACTGCGCGCTCCATCCCGACAGGTCGCGGCCGGAGGCCTCCTCGAGCGCGGCGAGCAGGTCGGCGAGTGCCGCGTTGCCCCAGGCGTGGCGCTCGAAGTAGATCCGCAGCCCCGCCAGGAACTCGTCGAGCCCGACGTAGGCCACCAGCTGCCGCAGCACGGCGGCGCCCTTGGCGTAGGTGATCCCGTCGAAGTTCACCTCGACGGCCTGCACGTCGGCGATGTCGGCGGCGATCGGGTGGGTCGAGGGCAGCTGGTCCTGCCGGTAGGCCCACGACTTCTCCACCGAGGCGAACGTCGTCCAGGCGGTGGTGTACCGGGTGGCCTCGGCCTGGCACAGCACGCTCGCCCAGGTGGCGAACGACTCGTTGAGCCACAGGTCGTCCCACCAGCGCATCGTGACCAGGTCGCCGAACCACATGTGCGCCATCTCATGCAGCACGGTCTCCGCGCGCCGCTCGTAGAGGTAGCGGGTCACGCGGCTGCGGAAGACGTAGTCCTCCAGGAACGTCACGCAGCCCGCGTTCTCCATCGCGCCGGCGTTGAACTCGGGCACGAAGCACTGGTCGTACTTGCCGAACGGGTACCGGACGCCGAAGGCGCGGTGGTAGAAGTCGAAGCCCTGCTTGGTCTCGCGCAGCAGCCGCGCGGCGTCCATGTGCTGCGCCAGCGAGGCCCGGCAGTACAGGCCCAGCGGGATGCCGTCATGCTCGTCGATCCACTGCGCGTACGGACCTGCGACCAGCGCCACCAGGTAGGTGCTGATCGGCTCGCTGCGTGCGAAGACGTGCCGCACCGCGCCACCGGCCGTCTGCTCGGTGCGCTCGCAGATCGCGTTGGAGACCACGTGCCACTGCGGCGGTGCCACCGCGGTGAGGGCGAAGGTCGCCTTGAGATCGGGCTGGTCGAAGCAGGTGAACATCCGCTTGGCGTCGGCCGTCTCGAACTGGCTGTAGAGGTAGACGCCGCCGTCGACCGGGTCGACGAAGCGGTGCAGCCCCTCGCCGGTGTTCATGTACCGGCAGTCGGCCTCGACCACGAGCTCGTTGTCGGCGGCCGGCCGCGGCAGCGCGATACCGTCGGCCTCGTCGTAGCCGGAGACGTCGAGCGGTTCCCCGTTCAGGGTCGCGGAGTGCACCGTGGCGGCGACGACGTCGATCCAGCACGACTCACCGGGCCTGCGTGACGCGAACCGCACGGTGGTGACGCTGCGGAACGTGTCCTCGCCCGGGGTGCCGCCACCGTCGGTGAGGTCGAGCTCCACGCTGTAGGACTCGACCTGCAGCAGCCCGGCGCGTGCTGCCGCCTGCTCGCGGGACAGGTTCGGGACGGCCACGCACAACACCTCTGTCGCAGACGGGGACGAGTGACGCGCCCGCATCCAATCACGGTCCGCGCCGTGGTGCGCACGAAATCCGGTCGGGAAGAATCCCCCGTGCCCGCGTCGTTGCTCCATGCACACGACCGACGACGAACGGGAGAGCGCTATGACGGCGACCGCGGCAGCTTCCGGCGCGCAGACCACGGCCAGGGTGGACGTCTGGTTCGATCCGCTGTGTCCCTGGGCATGGATCACCTCGCGCTGGATCCTTGAGGTGGAGCAGGTCCGCGACATCGAGCTGCACTTCCGGGTGATGAGCCTGTCGGTGCTCAACGAGGACCGCGACCTCGACGAGAAGTACCGCGACCTGATGGCGCGTGCATGGGGTCCCGTACGGGTGTGCGTCGCCGCGGCACGCGAGCACGGCGAGAAGGTGCTCGACGGGCTCTACACCGCCATGGGCACCCGGATCCACAACGAGGACAACAAGGACTTCGACGCCGTGATCGAGGCCGCGCTCGCCGAGGTCGGGCTGCCGCCCGAGCTCGCCGACGCGGCCCGGAGCACCGAGTTCGACGAGGAGCTGCGCGCCAGCCACCATGCTGGGATGGACCCGGTCGGTCTCGACGTCGGCACGCCGACCATCCACGTCGACGGGGTCGCCTTCTTCGGCCCGGTGCTCTCGAAGATCCCGCGCGGTGAGCAGGCCGGGCAGATCTTCGACGGGGCCCGGCTGCTGGCCGGCTACCCGCACTTCTTCGAGCTCAAGCGCACCCGGGACGAGAAGCCCGACTTCTCCTGACCCGCCGGTCACCGTCCCGGTTCCGCGCCCTGGTTGCTGCGAAGGGCACCTGCACGGCGTCCGACGCCGTGGAGGTGCCCTTGACGGCTGCGAGTGCTGGCTCAGTGGCAGCGAAGGTGCCCTTGACGGCGAATGCCGCGCTACACCCCGGTGCCGACCACTAAGGTTGCAGGTATTGGTCGGTCCCTGTCGGGTCAGGGCCACCGATCTCATGGGCGCAGGATCCAGACATGGACCTGAAGGGAGACGAAGCCATGGCCGCACCGGTCACCACCCGCACCGAGCACTGGATCGCCGGCGAGTTCCGGCCGGGATCCGGCGGGCGCATCGAGGTGGTGAACCCCGCCACCGAGGAGGCCATCGCCGCGGTGCCCGAGGGGACCGCCGCCGATGTCGACGCCGCCGTGGCGGCGGCCAGGCGGGCGTTCCCTGGCTGGGCCGGGCTCGATCCCGCGCAGCGGGCGCAGGCGGTGCGCCGGATCTCGACGGGCCTGAAGGAGCGGCGCGACGAGCTCGCCGCGACGATCACCGCCGAGATGGGCTCGCCCATCACCTTCGCCACCAAGGTGCAGGCGTCGCTGCCGGCCGCGACCTCGGCGGGTGTCGCCGACATCGCGGAGTCCTTCGCCTGGTCCGAGGAGATCGGCAACTCGCTGGTGTTGCGCGAGCCTGTCGGGGTCGTCGGCGCGATCACCCCTGGAACTACCCGCTGCACCAGGTCGTCGCCAAGGTCGCGCCGGCACTGGCCGCCGGCTGCACCGTGGTGCTCAAGCCGAGCGAGGTCGCCCCACTGACCGCGGGCATCCTCGCCGAGATCGTCGCGGCGGCAGGCGTCCCGGACGGCGTGTTCAACGTGGTGCACGGCACCGGCCCCATCTCCGGGCAGGCCATCGCGGCGCACCCGGATATCGACATGGTGTCGTTCACCGGCTCCGTGCGCGCCGGCCGCCAGGTCTCGGCCGTCGCTTCGGAGCCGGTCAAGCGGGTGGCGCTCGAGCTGGGTGGGAAATCGGCCAACGTGCTGCTCGAGGACGCCGATCTGACCAAGGCCGTCAAGGTCGGGCTCGCGAACTGCTTCATCAACGGCGGGCAGACCTGCACGGCGTGGAGCCGGATGCTGGTGCCCGCCGGCCGCCACGATGAGGCGGTGGAGCTGGCGGTGGCGGCCGCGGCCAAGTACACCCCGGGCGACCCGACCGACGATTCCACCCGGATCGGCCCGATGGCCAACGCCGCGCAGCGCGAGCGGGTCCTGGGCTACCTGCGCGGCGGGGTGGACGAGGGCGCGACAGTGGCCAGCGGGGGCCCCGCCGCCGACCCGGGCATGCAGCGGGGCTACTACGTGTCACCGACGGTGTTCGCAGGCGTACGACCGGACATGACCGTCGCGCAGCAGGAGATCTTCGGCCCCGCGCTGGCGATCATGCCCTACTCCGACGAGGACGAGGCCGTCGAGATCGCGAACTCCACCGTCTACGGCCTGGCAGGGGCGGTGTTCTCGGCCGACCAGGACCGCGCGGTGGCCTTCGCCCGCCGGATGCGAACCGGCCAGGTGGACGTCAACGGCGGCGCGTTCAACCCGCTGGCGCCCTTCGGCGGGTACAAGCAGTCCGGTAACGGCCGGGAACTCGGCCGCTACGGCCTCGAGGAGTTCTGCGAGGTCAAGTCCCTGCAACTGTGAGGGCAACTGTGAGGGCAACTGTCAGGGCAGTTGTGCGGGCGGTCGGGAGGCCCGCAGTGGTCAGCCCCGCGGCAGTGGGCGGACCGGCTCCTGCGCCTCGTCGAGTACCACCGCGCCCGCCGAGTCGTCCACGATCTGCTGCAACTGCGGCGGCACCGGCTCGCCGACCAGCACGTCCACGACCACCGCGTTGCGCCGGACGTCGACGCCCCAGCTGGTGACGGCCCGCGGGGGCTGCGGCCGCAGCGCGGCGTCGATGCGGCCCTGCCAGTCGGACAGCGCGGCCGTGCTGAACTCCACTACCTCCGCCCGCGCGCCGAGGGACCTGATGGTGTCGGTCGTGGTGGCCTCGGTGGTGAGCACGACGGGCTGCCCGCCCTCGCCGAGGTAGCCGCCCGCGTACGCATCACCGAGGCGCTGCTGCGCCGTGGACAGCACGTCGGTGGCGGTGCCGCCCCCGGGGGCGGCACCTTGCTGTCCCGACTCCACGGGCTCGTCGTGCTGGTCGGCGCCACACCCGGTGGCGGCCAATATGGCGGCACCGGCGATGGCCGACCCGATCGCCCTGCGCATCTCGCCTCCTCGGCTCAGTCGCCTTCGTGATGAGGACGGAACGGACCCGGCGGGAGGTTGCTCGCGCGGCCCACCGCAGCGGTCCGATACAGTGCGATCCGCGTCGTGGCCGCGTCGTACGGCGAGCGGCGCAATGCGCCCGCGACGTCGAGCTCACCGGTAGCCACCGCCACGCATGCCGCGGCGAGGTCGGTGAGCTCGTCGCGCTGCCCGGCGACGAAGCACCCGTCGACCGGCTCGCCGTGGCCGGGAACGACGGTGCCGGCGCCGAGGCCCAGCAGCGCCGTGACGGTGCCCGGCCACTCCCGGGGGAAGGCGTCCTCGAACGCGGGTGGCGCGCCCTGCTCGACGAGGTCGCCCGCGAACACGACGCCCGCGTCGGGCACCGAGACCACCACGTCGTGGTCGGTGTGGCCGCGGCCGAGGTGATCGAGCAGCACGCGCCTGCCGCCGACGTCGAGCTCGGTTCGGGCGGCCACCATCCGGTCGGGGACCACCGGTGTCACATGCCCGGCGCCACGGCGCCACCCGCGCGCCTCGGCGTGCTGACGTGCCCCGCCGCGGGCCAGGTCGTCGCGGCAGCCCGGATGCGCCCACACGTGTGCGGGCAGCAGCGCCGCGGTGCCCAGGCAGTGGTCGAAGTGGGCGTGGCTCAGCGCCACCTGCCACGGCAACGGGGTCACGGAGCGCACCGCGGCGGCGAGTTGCGCGCCCTGCCCGACGTCGCCCCGGGTGTCGACGAGCAGGCAGCCGCGGTCTCCGAGCACGAGCCCGGCGGACAGGTCCAACTCGTCGTGGCGGCGCACCAGCACGCCGTCGCCGACCTCGATCCAGCGGTCCGTCATGCCCGCAGCATCCCGCCGCGCAGCCGCGGTGCGATCTCGCTGGCGTCCTGCGACGCGGCGAGGTCGACGTCGGCGGCGAACCCGTCGGCAGCCAGCTCACGACCGGACGCGCTGGCTCCCAGCACACCACGCAGCCCCCGGGTGCGTGCTGCGGCGAATCCCTGCGCGGCGACCTCCGCCTCGGGGGAGAAGGCACCGGGCAGCACCGCAGCGATCGCGCCCGCGCCCACCGCGTCCTCCAGCGCCGGGCGCATCGGCTCGCCGGGCAGCTCCCAGCGCTCACCGGCCGGGACCAGCCCGATCGGGCCTCCCGAGGCCAGGTACTGCGCGGTGCGGGCGACCGCCGCGGTGTTGCGCAGGCAGCCCGCCAGCACGTGCGCACCGCCGCCGGCGGCCAGGACGCACAGCGCGGCACCATTCGGGGAAGGCAGCGCCAGCCGGGTACCGGCCGCCAATGCGGTCAGCGACGAGGGCGACAGCGTCGGATCCGGGCCGTGGCGTGGCCCGGCCAGCAGCGCGCCCGCGTCGGCCGCAGCGGCCGCGGCGCGCTCGTCGTGCCAGGGCAGCGGCAGCACCGTGGCTCCCCGCCCCACCGCCACGTCCACTGCCGTCGAGAAGGACAGCACGTCGACGACCACCACCACCGCACAGAGCCCGCCGAGCAGTGCAGCACCCTCGCGGCCCCACTCACAGCGCACGTCATACCCGTCCTGCGCGTGCTCGCGCCGGGGCCGGCGCGCCGTCACAGCACCCCGTCCTCGCCGCGCACCGGCCGGGTGTGGCACGCTTCCGCGCCGTGCGCGTCTACCTCGGTTCCGACCATGCCGGGTTCGAGCTCAAGGCCCACCTGGTTTATCACCTCATCAGTCTGGGCTACGACGTCGTCGACGTCGGCCCGCAGAGCTTCGACCCCGAAGATGACTACCCGCCGTACTGCATCGAGACCGCCCGGCGTGTGCTCGCCAACAGCGGCAGTCTCGGCGTGGTGCTGGGGGGCTCCGGCAACGGGGAGCAGCTGTCGGCGAACAAGGTGCCCGGCTGCCGCGCCGTGCTGGCTTGGAGCACCGAGACGGCGATGCTCGCCCGGGAGCACAACGACGCCCAGGTGGTCGGCATCGGTGCCCGGATGCACACGCCGGAGGAAGCCGCCGAGATCGTCGAAGCGTTCCTGTCGACGCCGTTCTCGGGAATCGAGCGGCACCTGCGCCGTCTCGCGCAGCTCGAGGAGTACGAGGCGACCCGGGAGCCGCCCGAGCTACCCCGGACGTGATCGGTGCCCGAGGGCCACGTGCTGCACCGGCTCGCTCGCGGTCACCAGCGCCGCTACGCCGGCTACCAGGTGGCCGTCAGCAGCCCGCAGGGCCGGTTCACGGCCGGGGCCGCAGCCGTCGACGGCCGGGTGCTGGTGCGGGCGGAGGCGCTCGGCAAGCACCTGCTGCACGTCTACGGCCCGGATCTCGTCGTCGGTGTGCACCTGGGGCTGTACGGGACAGTCACCGCGCACCCGCTGCCCGTCGAACCACCGCGCGGTCAGGTGCGAATGCGGATGGTGGGGCCGACGCAGTGCGACGACCTGCGCGGCCCCGCCTCCTGCGAGCTGCTCACCGACGCCGAGGTGGCGGCTTTGCGCGCCAGGCTCGGGCCCGACCCGCTGCGCCGCGACGCCGACCCGGACCGGGCCTGGTCGCGCCTCTCGCGCTCCCGCGCACCGCTGGCGACGCTGCTGACCGACCAGACGGTGCTCGCGGGCGTGGGCAACGTCTACCGCGCCGAGGTGCTGTTCCGGCACGGGCTCGACCCGATGCGGCCCGGCCGCGAGCTGCGCCGCGAGCAGTGGGAGGCGCTGTGGGCCGACCTGGTCGGGTTGATGCGCCACGGCGCGCGGCGCGGCCGGATCGACACCGTGCTCCCGGAGCACGACCCGGTGCGCACCGGGCGGGCGCCGCGGCGCGACCGGCACGGCGGCGAGGTCTACGTCTACCGCCGCGCCGGGCAGCCGTGCCTGGTGTGCGGCACCGAGGTCGCGACGGCCGGGCTCGGCGGGCGCAACCTCTACTGGTGCCCGCGCTGCCAGCCACCTGCCGCCCGATGACCTCGGACGAGGTGGGCGTCCGCACCCCGGTTCGGAACCGGAACGGGGTTTGTAGCCCGCCGTGACCCCGTTTCGGAACCGAAACGGGGTTCGGCTCAGAAGTCGAACCCGCCGCCGAAGTCCATGCCGCCGCCCGTGTCACCCATGTCGCCACCCGCGTCGCCCATGGCGTCGCCACCCGCGTCGCCACCCGCATCGCCCATGGCGTCCTCCTGGCCCGCGTCGTAGCCCTGCTCCCATGCGCCGGCCGAGGCGATCCCGCCCATTCCGGCGAACATGGTGGAGAACAGCAGCATCGAGCCCATGCCCCAGGCCCCCGCGGCCAGCGCGGGCTTCCACCACGGCTCGCTGTACCAGCCGCGTGGCACCGGCCGCCCCGCGACCCGACCGCCGGGGTAGTAGTGCGGGGTGCGCTCGCCGGGTTCGGGGGATGCGACGTAGTCGTGGCC
Organism: Pseudonocardiaceae bacterium; assembly: GCA_009379815.1. Taxonomy (GTDB): domain Bacteria; phylum Actinomycetota; class Actinomycetes; order Mycobacteriales; family Pseudonocardiaceae; genus WHSY01. Next base: position 9,256 of record WHSY01000077.1, on the reverse strand, counting down.
CGCGACCTCCACCTCTCGGTGCTCGGTGACCTCGCCGGCACCGGCCTGCCCGGCGAACTGCGGCAGCTCCGGACCCGGGTCTATTCCCATCGCGGTGCGCGCGGCGCGGACGTAGTAGAGCCCTTCGAGTGCGGTCTGCGTGACCAGCCTGCACTGCGGTGCGGTGCGGGCGGACTCCATCTGCGACCCCGCGGCGGTGTAGCGCTCGGAGGCGTCGACCAGCGCCTGCTTCGACGGCTCGTCGGTGCCGACCAGGTTGACCACCTGGCCGCCGAGACGCTCCACCCAGCGGCGGGCCTCGGCCTGGGAGTCCTCGAGCTCGCGCTGCTGGGCCGCCTGGCGCCGCCGCAGGTACCACGCCGTGCCGCCCCCGATGATGAGCACGAGCAGCACGACCGCGATCAGCTCACCCATGTCGACCTCCACCAACGGCGTCACAGCCGGACGTAACAGACAGTACTCGCGGCTCTGCCGCCCCCGCGTGGAACCACGTCGGTGTATTCGCACCGGCGCTGGTTTCCGACGGCCGACCGAACCCATTGTGGAACCGGAACGGGGTTCGGATCGCAGCCATCACCTCCTCCTCCTGTCCCGGCTGGGTGTCGTTATCGGGGCTTCCCGGCGTGGATCCGGGCTGCGACCTCGTTGGCCTTGTCCTGCTCCCGCTCGGCCCAGTACAGCGCTTCGTGATGATGACCCCGATCGATCTCGGCGATCTCCTGATACAACGCCACCGACCGCTCGTAATAGGATCGCCATGCCGCCAGCGACGCGTCCCCGCCCGGCCGGATCCGCACCAACGCCTCATGCGCGTGTGTCAACGTCCTCGGCGGCCCGGGACTGGCGGCCTTGTCCGTGCCCGTCACATCCGCCCCCTTTCGCTGCCCCATTCCGGTCATGACGCGCACCGTCATACCTTGCAGATGGTGCAAGCAACTAGCCGATCGTGTGATTGGCGCTGCGCTGCCGTGGCTGCATAGTGCAGTCGCCCGCACTCCCCGGCGCAGCGGAGGCACCCAGCATGTCCGGAAACCCCCACACCTCGGTCCGGTCCCGCCAGGTCGCCGCCGAGCTGCGCACGCTTCGGGAGCGAGCACAGCTGTCCGGCGCGGAGGTCGCCAAGCGACTCGGCATGTCGCCCAGCAAGATCAGCCGGATCGAGACCGGCAACAGCGGCCTGCAGATCGAGGACGTCGCCGCGCTACTCGGCCTCTACCAGGTGCCAGCATCCACCCGCGACGAGCTGCTCGACCTGGTGCGCCGCTCGGAGGAGCGCGGCTGGTGGACCCGCCAGCCCGGGCTGCCCAAGCTATGGCGCAGCCTGATCGACTTCGAGGCCAAGGCCACCCGGGTGCAGAACTACGAGGCGCTGGTGGTGCCCGGGCTGTTGCAGACCGCCGAGTACGCCCGGGCCATCATCCAGGGCGTCGCCCCGACCATCACCAACGCCGAGCTGGACAACCTGGTGGCCTCCCGGCTGGCCCGCCAGGCGGTGCTGACCCGCGCGAGCGCCCCGCAGTTCTTCGCGGTGCTCGACGAGGGGGCGCTGCGCCGCCCGGTCGGCGAGCCCGGCGTGATGCACCGCCAGCTGCAGCACCTGCTCGGCGCCGCGGAGCACCCGCACGTGACGCTGCGGGTGGTGCCGCTGGCGGCCGGCGCGCACGCCGGGCTGCGCGGCCCGTTCGTGATCCTGGAGTTCGCCGAGGAGCCCGCGTTGGTCTACCTGGAGAACCACGGCACCGTGCTGTTCCTGGAGGAGGAGGTCGACCTAGCAGCCTACCGGCTGGCGCTGGGGACTATCCTGCACACAGCCCTTGCACCCGCTGCAACGGCCGAGCGGATCGCCCAGATCGCCGCCGAGCTCGGCTGAACCGGCGGGCCTGCACCGGGCCGCGCGACCATTGGAAAGGAGCGCGGGATGCCTGCGCCAGACCCCACCACCAGCCACTGGCGGAAGAGCAGCCGCAGCACGGACCAGGCGAACTGCGTCGAGGTCGCCTTCCTCGACCGCGCCGTCGCGGTGCGCGACTCCAAGAACCCCACCGGCGCCACGCTGACCGTCACCCCCCAGGCCTGGACCGCCTTCACCACCGCCCTCCGCGACGGCGAGCTCGACTGAGCCGGGAGCACACCAGCGCGGGTGCGCGACTTCCGTCGTGCTGCTGCCCGCCGCCGACGACATAGCGGAGATCGCCGCGCGTCTGGCGTCAGCGCGGGCCTCGTCGTCCAGCTAACCTTGATCATCTCACTGGGCAGGAGGAGCGCGACGCAGTGATCATTGTGTCGCACGACAGTGACCGCCGGTGGTTGCCCAAGCCCTCGAGCGCATCGAGGAGCACCGTCCGCGCTCGCACATAGGAATCCGCCGGCGTCATCTCCATCGCGGATCCCGCTCTGCGAGGACCGTCAGGAGTTGCTCAGCTTCCTCGGCGCCGCGCCCCCTGCTCGACATGAGGTCGACGATCGCACGCGCGACCGACACGATCGGTCGCCAGCTCGGATCATCGTGAGCGACGCGGGGCGCCGGTGCGTCGGTGACCAGTAACAGTGATGCGCGCGCGAGGCTCACCGGGCGTGCACGAAGGGCATGGTCGATCGTCTCGACCTCGGCGGTGTATACGACCACCTGCGACAACTCCGTGATCCGCAGGATGTCCTCGGGCAGCCACGCTCGGAGCGCAACCGATGTCGTGAACGTGGCGGATGTGTCGGCCTCACGAACCAGCCGATGGATGGCGGTGGCAGGCCGAGGCACATCGAGGGCGACGCTGCGGCCTCGGGAGAAGACCCGGTAATCCTGTGCCCACCGCCGAAGAAGGCCAGGCCGGTCGACATCGAGGAACTCGCCCTGGCGGCTGCGCTCGACCAAGCCCTCGTCGTCGATACTGGCGACCGTGCGGCTTACCGTCGCCGGATCCACGACGGACCGCAGGTAGGAGCCCAGGCACAGCACGCACGCATCGAGAACGGCGGAGGGAACCACGTCGGGACCCTAGCGATGGGGTCGTACAGTGGTGGGTCAGTAGCGCAGACCCAGCCTTTCGGCCTCGGCGCTCATCTCGTCAAGTGCTGCTCGCCGCTCGGTGTCTCGGGCTCGTTTGTAGGTCAATACATCAGCCAGGCGCAGGCGGCGGTGATTGCCCGCAGTGCGGGTGCAGGGCAGCGTGGCCTGGTCGATCAGTCCGATCAGGTATGGCCGGGAGACGTTGAGCAGGTCGGCCGCCTCCTGCGTGGTGAGTTCGGGGCCGCTCCCGATATGGTCGAGCGCCACTTCCGGGCCAGCGCCCCGAACCTGCTCTGGTGGCCGACCTGACCCCGGCTGGTCACCGGTGAGGGCGTGCTGTGGCTGGCCAGCGTGCGGGATGCGTTCGCCAACCGGATCGTCGGCTGGGCCACCGACCCGCGCGCGACGACAACGCTGGTGCTCACCGCGCTCAACCACGCGCTGCGCTCCCGCGACGTGCGCGCCGGGCAGCTGGTCCATCACAGCGACAAGGGTGCCCAGCAGTACACCGCGCTGCGGTTCACCGGGCGTCTGCGTGATGCCGGGGTGGCGCCCTCGACCGGGTCGGTCGGCGACAAGTTTCGACAACGCGCTCGCGGAGAACCTGTGGTCCACGATCAAGATCGAGCTCATGTACTGGCCCGGGACCAGCTTGGCCACCCGCGCCGAGGCCGAGCACGCCCTGGTCCGCTACATCGACGGCTGGTACAGCCCCGCCGGATCCAGGCCAGCCTCGGCGGACTGTCCCCCGACGAGTACGAAGACGCCCACAACACCCGTCACAGATAACGAGCACGCCGGCGAAGCGGGGGAAGCTCACGACCGCCTGACACGTGGTAGTGCCTTGTCGACAGCAGTGCGGTCACGGGTACGTCCCACGCCGCCGTCAGGGGCGCGGATCCTCAGGACGTTGCCTGTCGATGACGGCGGCGACCACATCTGCCATGTGCGAAGGGGCGGTCTTCGCCGGAGGTGGTACGTGCTGCCGTCCGGTGTCCGGGCGAGGTGGGCGAGCCGCTCTGAGCAGCGCTGCCTGCGTAGCTCTGATCTAGACATATCGGGCGGTCTGCGCAATCCGCCCTGTGCCGCCCATCGATGCGGTATTGTAACGATGCACGCGTGACGACCCGGCGTGTCCGGAGGCCCTTCACCGATCGTGGGAGAGCGCCCGAACGTTGGGTCATTTGGCGGTATCCTTGCATGAGATCCCTGCACCAGGCGCGCCGAGCGCGCGGCAAAGCGTGGCCGACCGCTAAGGGAAGTAAGAATGGGCCATCTGCCGATTCCGGCTCGACGTCCAAGGAACCGCGGTCGAGGCAGACGTCTATGACCGCTCGGAGGAAAGGTCGAGAGTGAACGCTTCAGCACCGCCGTTCGACAGCCAGCGGGGTCTTACCGTCGATTGGCTTGTTGACCACCACCGAACTAAGGAACAGCAACGCCGCGAGATGGTGGATGCGCTCCATCTTCGGCCGGACGATCGCATACTTGACTCCGCGTGCGGACCTGGCCTCTGGACGAGACTATTCGCGGAGAAGGTCCTCGCCGGCGGCAAGGTCATCGGCCTGGACTCCTCCCCTGAGTTGCTCGACTACGCCCGCGCAAGTCTCATCGACGACCCGCTCGCCGACGTCATGGAGTTCGTGTTGGGGGACTTCCACGATCCACCCTTCCCTAGCGAGTCGTTCGACGTAGTGTTTCTTGGAAACTGCCTCAGCTACATCTCCGAGGTCGACGTCAAAGGACTTCTGCACAAACACAAGAAGGTTACTCGGCGCGGTGGACGGGTGGTCTCGAAGGAGTTCGACGGCGCTACGGTCATCTTTCATCCGCTTCCGCCCGCTTTGACACTGAAGGTGGTCGCTTCGGCAGCGCGAGGTCTCGAGGAAGCTCCGGCCGCGACAGCGTTCGACAACTTCGTCGGTCGCAAGACACACGGGATGTTCTGGAAAGCGGGATTCAAGAACGTATCGACCCGAAGTTACGCCATTCAGAAGGTGCCGCCCCTGACGCCCGAAGCAAAGCGCTACATCACCGGGAACGCGAACTGGTACGCCCAGCAGGCGGCTCCCTATCTTTCCACCGATGAGCGGCAGCAGTGGGAAGAAGCCTTCGAGCCGGGGCTCAAGCAATACATCCTTGATGGCGAGGACTTCTATTTCTGCATGGTCGAAACCGTTACGACTGGAACAGTCTGACCTTGCGGCAGCCAGGGTCGCGCGGCGTTGCACGCCGCCAGCCTTGGCCAAGCCTTGGCCCTCGACCGCCGTTAACGACTACCCCACTGGTGGGCAATCACAGATTCCACCACCCAGGGCTCAGCAGACACGACAGTGTCCGGTGCGGATCTCCGCGCGCTGCCGGGCTCACCCATGCTCCACGCCGGTGTCGCCCTGCTGGTGTTGTTCGTGGCCACGATCCTGGCGGTGTACAAGCCGCTCGGCATGGCTCGGTACGGGCGGCGCAAGCAGGATGAGCAGCGTAAGCAGCACGAGCAGCGTGCGGTGCTCGTGCCGTAGATGCAGCGACTCCTGCTCGGCCTCGACCGAGCAAGCCGAACCGGTCAAGCCGGGCGACACCATCGTCGCGGCCATCGGCGCCCTCGGAAGCGTGGACCGCGGTACCCGCGCCCGCGCCCCCGGCGCTGTGCCGTACGTGGTTCGCCCGGGAACGCGTGTCTAAGCAACGCCCGCCCCTGCACGCCCATCACAACATGAGGTCATCGGAGCGCCTCACATACAGTGGTGTACGAAAAACGCTTGACCCGGCCACCGGCATAGACTTGGTAGAAGCGGGCTTCATGTCGGCTGACGGCCCGGTCGATACGCGTCCTCGCCTCATCGAACATGCGAGCTTGCTCCGCGAGGGACAGCAATTCGGCAGCCCGGTACCTGATCTTTTGATCCTTGGTCAACAATGCCCAACCCCCGCACAAGCCGTACTCGACCCAAGTCGCGTCCCGAACGAATTGTCAGTCATACTCAAAGTGATCATTGACCAGGCGCACGGTCGACCCAGTTGCCGCAAGCGAGCAGTTGTCGAACGCCCAAGGGATCGATCGACGAAGAACTCAGGCCGCGATGCGGCAAATGGCTTCTGCGGCATCACGGGTCAGCCCGTACTCCTCAGCTACGGCCTTCAGCGATTCGCCCGCCCGCCACAAGGCCACCACGTTATCGACCTGCACGTTGTTCGTCGCGAGCACCGGGGCGCCCATCCGAACCGAGGATCGATGACCACGGGCGCCACGTCAGGGGCTTGATCCCAACCGGTCGTAGCAATTGATCTTGGTGTAGACCGTCGGTGACACCGAGCCGACAGGAGCACCGGGTGGGCGGGTTATCCCCTTCATCCCAGGTGATGTACTGCAGGTACCTGTCGATGATTTCGCGGATCGGACGCTGCGCGTCGTACGCTTGCTCAAGGCTTCCGTTCGCATAGTCGACAAAGATGTCGATCCCGTCGGTGGCGATGCGCCGAGTGGCGAGGCCGTACGGTGTGCCGAACTCGCGGTGAACCGCGGCGGCGGCATCGCGAATTCTCCCCTTGGGAGCTTGAGATCGCGCAGGGAGCGCAGCACGTACGCTTCGACCGCTCGGCCCGGCCTAGAACAGGCCTAGAACACCTCAGGACAGTGCGGCGCGGTGTCACCGGCGAAGGCGCGCGACGCGGCCGGCACCGCGCCGGGGCGCAGCTCGACGACCCGCGCGGCGGCGGCCAGCGCCGTGAAGCGAGTGTCGCCGAGGTAGGCCGCGGCGAGGTCGGCGATGTCACAGCGCAGGTCGGGTTCGGCGTCGCTGCGCTGCACCCGCGCGGCGCCGTCGGAGTCGACCTGCAGCCGCCAGCTCCCCGCGTTCCACGGGCACAGCGCGTCGGCAACCTCGAGCACGAGGTCGCAGGGGGCGGTGTAGCGCCGCGCGCGCAGCGCCCGGTCGAGGTCGACCAGCCGGATCCACAACGAGTCCGATACGGTCTGGACGGCTGCGCGCGGGTCGGCCAGCAGCAGCGGCAGCGGGTCGTCGACGGCGAGGTTGCGGTGCACGACCTCGGCGCCGAGATCGACGTCGAGCAGGAAGCGCCACAGCGCGGCGTGCGCGGCAGGGGTCTCGGCGGCCAGCTCGTGGACCCGGATCTCGAACCGCGGCCCGCGCTCGTCGCCGCCCTCCTTGGCCCGGAAGATCGCGTACCCGTGCTCGCCCGCCACCAGGTAGCGCAACGCGCTGGCGCCGCGGCGGCTGTGCTCGGCGTCGTGGAGCCACTCGTCCCACGCGGCGTCGGGCCGCGAGATCCACCCGACCCGCTGCGGTGCGATCCGGGCGTGCAGCCGCTGCATCACGGGGCGGGCCTGCTCGCGGTCCAGTAGCCGGACCGGGCTGCCGGACGTGTCGACGCCGGGGCGGAACGCGGTGCCACTCGGTGCCGCCAGCCGGGCGCGCCGGGCGGCCGTGCCGTACCCGAAGCGGCCGTAGATGCCGCCCTCGGAGGCCCACAATGCGGCCACCGGCTCTGCGCCGGACTCGTGCAGCCCGTCCAGCTGGGTGCGCATCAGCGTGCTCAGCGCCCCCCGGCGGCGCTGGTCAGGGGCGACACCGACGGCGGTGACCGCCGCGACCGGCACCGGGCCCGCGCCGGGCAGCGTCATGTCCCTGCTCAGGATCGCACCGCCACCCACCAGCGTGTCGCCGTCGAGCAGCGCGTGGGCACGCTGCGGTTCGATGAGCGCCCGGTAGAGGTCGAGGACGTCGGAGCGCAGGTCGGTGAGGAACGCTCCTTCGACGACCCGGAAGAACTCGTCGATCTCACCGGGCGACAGCGTGCGGATGGTCAGCGCAGGTCGGTCCACGGCACCGTTCTTACCCGCCGACGCCGTCGGTGACGATCCGTTTCCCGATGCCAAGGGGGCCGCCCAGTCGGAGACCCCGCGCTGCTTGTTGGCGCCGCTGGTGCCGACACCCCGCCTGCGACCCCCGATCGCCCCCGGCCGACGACGACCAGTATGTGATCTTCGCCGACACCGAGGACTGATGGCGGCATTGGCTCGGCCAGCGCACGGGCGGCCGATGGGCCCGGCTGCGAATGGAACTCCGATGTCGTGGACGGGGGGCTGGCATGCCGCCGAGGGCGATTACGACAATGCGGCGTTGTCGGCGGCGGTGTGGTGGTGCCGATCGCGGGGTGGACGGCGACTGGGGGCAAGCTTGCGGTCAAGGCCGTTCCGGTTCATGTGAGCGTACGGCGATCGCGCGCTCGGCACGGATCGTAGCTTGCCGGGCAGTTGTTCCACGGTGGCGCGTCGTGCCCTGCACGTGGGGGATGACTGCCTGTTGAACTGGCAGTACACCGTCAACGGTTGCGGGTTTCGGACGCTCGGGCATGGGCGAATCGCCTACTGACAGTGGCTTTGCAACACCAAGGACGTCACGCTGCGCAGCCGGTCGACCCCGTAGCGAACGGGCCTTGACGGCCGGGCTGACCGCTGTCAGTGTTGCGCATAGCGCGAAGTAAGTCGCGCAAGAGGCAACAGGTGGGGCTATGATTGCCAGCGCGCAGATCGTGATCATCGGGGCGGGGATCGTCGGAACCAGCGCCGCGTACCACCTCGCGCTGCGGGCGTGTACCGACGTCCTCGTGGTGGATCAGGGCCCGCTGCCGGCCACCGGCGGGTCGAGTTCGCACGCCCCCGGCCTGGTGTTCCAGACCAACGCCTCGCAGCCGATGACCCATCTCGCGGCGTCCAGCGTCGAGCAGTTGGGCTCCGACGAGCTGGCGGGCGAGCTCGACGAGCCCTGCTACTACCCGGTGGGCGGCATCGAGGTCGCCACCACCGCCGGGCGGTGGGACGACCTGCACCGCAAGCACGGCCTGGCGACCGCATGGGGAGTGGCCGCGGAGCTGCTGGGCCCGGCGCAGATCGGCGCCCGCATCCCGCAGCTCGACACCGATCGGATACTCGGCGGGTTGCACGTGCCGACCGACGGCATTGCCAAGCCGGTGCGGGCGGTGGAGGCGATGGCGCGCCGGGCCCGGCGCCTCGGCGTCCGCTTCTGGGGCCACACCGAGGTCACCGGGTTCGACCGGACCGGCGGCAAGATCGACGCGGTGCACACCACCGGGGGGACCATCGCGACCGGCGGCGTGCTGTGCTGCGCGGGCATCTGGGGGCCGCGGGTGGGTCGGCTGGCGGGGGTGTCGATCCCGGTGCAGCCGCTGGCGCACCAGTACGTCGTCACGACCCCGGTGCCCGGCCTGGAC
>WHSY01000076.1 GCA_009379815.1 Pseudonocardiaceae bacterium | reverse complement strand
CTTCCGCTTCAACGAGAGCCCGATCGACCTGCTCCGCCGGGCCACCGAGGTCGGGGCCACGCAGCGGACGCTGTGCCGGGAGTGGAAGGACTGGTTCACGCGTACCGCGATGCCCGCGGTGCGCGTGCCCGACTTCAACATGTCGTCGGTGAGCCAGGCCACCTGACCCACCCGGAGTGTCCGCCGATCTCGTACGGAGTGTGCGCGCCTGCCGGACGGTGCGTCCGCGTCCGCCGCCTGGGTGCAGCGACCGGACCGGACGTGGCAATCGTGTCTTGAACGATTCCGTGATCGGTCTTGTGAGGCACCCGACACCACATGTGACTGCATACCGTGGCAGGCGCCGTTAATCTTCTTCTCATCCCTTCACCTCGGACCGTCCGTGGCACTGGCGTAACGGCCCCGGACGGTATGCGGCGTTCCCAGGTGGACGTCGTCGGTCGAAATCGGGCCCGAGTGCCCAGGCAGGAGACGAGTAGATGACGGCAGCGACCATCCCCGGTCTCGACAGGGCGCCTACCAGCCACTCACGGCTGCTCGCCTGGGTGCGGGAGGTCGCCGACCTGACGACACCGGATCGCATCGTCTGGTGCGACGGCTCGGAGCAGGAGTGGAGCCGGCTCACCGACGAGTTGGTCGAGGCCGGGACCCTGACCCGGCTCGAGCGCAGGCCGAACTCCTTCTGGGCCGCGTCCGACCCCTCCGACGTCGCCCGCGTCGAGGAGCGCACCTTCATCTGCTCGGCCGACGAGCGCGACGCCGGGGCCACCAACAACTGGATGCACCCCGACCAGATGAAGTCGATCATGATCGAGCTCTACCGAGGGTGCATGCGCGGCCGGACGATGTACGTCGTCCCGTTCTGCATGGGACCGCTCGATGCCGCCGAGCCCAAGCTGGGCGTCGAGATCACCGACTCGGCCTATGTCGTCTGCTCGATGAAGATCATGACCCGGATGGGCAGCGGTGCGCTCGCCCGCCTCGGCGACGACGCCGACTTCGTGCCCTGCCTGCACTCCGTCGGCGCGCCGCTCGAGCCCGGCCAGGCCGACGTGCCGTGGCCGTGCAACGACACCAAGTACATCACCCAGTTCCCCGACGAGCGGATGATCTGGAGCTTCGGCTCCGGCTACGGCGGTAACGCGCTGCTGGGCAAGAAGTGCTACTCGCTGCGGATCGCCACGGTCATGGCCCGCGACGAGGGCTGGCTCGCCGAGCACATGCTCATCCTCAAACTGGTCAGCCCGGAGAACAAGACCTACTACGTCGCGGCGGCGTTCCCGTCGGCCTGCGGCAAGACCAACCTCGCGATGCTCGAGCCGACCATCCCGGGCTGGAAGGTCGAGACCCTGGGCGACGACATCGCCTGGATGCGCTTCGGCGACGACGGCCGGCTCTACGCGGTGAACCCGGAGGCGGGGTTCTTCGGCGTCGCCCCGGGCACCAACTGGAAGACCAACCCGAACGCCATGCGCACGCTCGAGCCCGGAAACTCGATCTTCACCAACGTCGCGCTGACCGACGACGGCGACATCTGGTGGGAGGGCATGGAGGGCCGGCCCGAGCACCTGACCTCCTGGAAGTACCAGGACTGGACGCCGGCCGACGGCGAAGCGGGTGAAGCCAAAGAGCCGGCGGCACATCCGAACTCGCGGTACTGCACGCCGATGTCGCAGTGCCCGGTGCTCGCGCCGGAGTGGGACGATCCGAAGGGTGTCCCGATCTCGGCGATCCTGTTCGGCGGCCGCCGCGCGAGCACGGTCCCGCTGGTCAACGAGGCCTTCGACTGGCAGCACGGGGTCTTTCTCGGCGCGACGCTGTCGAGCGAGAAGACCGCCGCGGCGGTCGGCGGTCTCGGCGAGGTGCGGCGCGACCCGATGGCCATGCTGCCGTTCATCGGCTACAACGCCGGTGACTACTTCCAGCACTGGATCGACGTCGGCAAGAGTGCGGACGCCGCGCAGCTGCCGAAGATCTTCTACGTCAACTGGTTCCGGCGCGGCGACGACGGACGGATGCTGTGGCCCGGGTTCGGGGAGAACAGCCGCGTGCTGAAATGGGTCATCGAGCGGATCGAGGGCAAGGCCGCCGCCGCCGAGACCGCGGTCGGCCGGGTTCCCGCGCCGGACCAGATCGACCTGTCCGGCCTCGACCCGCACGACGTCGCCGTCGCTGACGTCGAAGCCTCGCTCGCGGTGGACGCCGCGGAGTGGCGTGCGGAGATCCCGCTCATCGAGGAGTGGTTCGCCAAGATCGGCGACGCGCTCCCGACGTCGATGCGCGACGAGCTCCAGGCCCTCAAGCAGCGCCTGGCCTGAGCCTGGCGGTGCTGCGGCTGCCGCGCCGATCTTGTGCCGTGAAGGGCACCTCCACTGCTTCCGACGCCGTGGAGGTGCCCTTCACGGCGTCCGGGCCGAGGTCGTGGCGAACGCGGTCATCATCGCCATGTCCTCGTGCTCGAGGTTGTGGCAGTGCATCATGAACCGCCCGCGGTGGCGGGTGAAGCGCACGGCCACCTCGGCCACCTCGGCGGGTCGCAGGTCGATGGTGTCCTTCCACCCCGCGTCCGAGTCGTCCGGTCCCGTGCCGCCACGGGAGACGATCTGGAACGGGTCGAGATGTACGTGCACCGGATGGTGCAGGTCGGTGGAGAACCGCCACAACTCGACATCGCCGAGCCGCGGCCGGGCGTCGATGCGCGACGGGTCGAAGGGTCGCCCGTTGATCGTCCAGCCCTGGTGGCCGTGCACCCTGCCGCGGTGAAACCGCCACTCCCGATGCACCGTCGCCGCCGCCGGATCCAGCCGCTCCACCGTGGACAGCCGCGGCGGTACGCGGGAACCGTCGCGGGCCGGCCGCACCACCCGGAACCGCATGACCTGCCGGGTGCCGTCGCGGCCCAGCAGGTTGGTCAGCGTCACCTCGCTGCCCACCGGGTAGGCGGAGAAGTCGACCACCACGTCGAAACGCTCCGCCGGGGCGACCGTCAACGTGGTGTGACTGACGGGCGCGGCGAGCAGCCCGCCGTCCGAGCCGACCTGGACGAACTCGCCACCGGGATGCAGCGCCAGCCGGTAGCGCCGGGCGTTGGAGGCGTTGAGGATGCGCAGCCGGTACCGGGCGGCGTCGACCTCGGCCACCGGCCACGGCGCGCCGTTGACCAGCACGACGTCGCCGAGCACGCCCTCCATCCATTCGGGCTCGACGCCGGGAACCTCGCGCAGCGTGGGATCCAGCGACGGGTAGCGGAACGACCCGTCGGCCTCGAAGGCCCGATCGGCGATCATCAGCGGGATCTCCCGGTCACCGGAAGGTAGGCCGAGCGCGTCCTCCCCGTCGTCACGGATGAGGTGGAAGCCGGCCAGGCCCCGGTAGACCTGTGGACCGGTGAAGTCCATCCGGTGATCGTGATACCAGAGCGTGGCGGCGCGCTGGTCGTTCGGGTAGGCGTAGTCGCGCGAGCCCGTTGCGACGTCGCCGACCATCCCGTGATGCGCCCGGCGACTCAGCGCGAAACCGCCCCCGGCGGGCAGCACCAGGTCGGTGGGCCAGCCGTCGTGCTCGGCGGGGGTGTGCCCGCCATGCAGGTGCACGACGGTGGGAACCGGCAGCTCGTTGCGGTGATTCACGACGACGGGCTGCCCACGACGGGTCTCGATGGTCGGTCCGGGGAAGATCCCGTCGTAGCCGAAGATCGGGGTGCGCATCCCGGGCAGGATCTCGGCCTCGGCCACCCGCTGGGTGATCTCGATGCGGCCGCCGACCGGGCGGCGTAGCGGCGGGACCGGCAGCGACACCTGGTACGGCTCGGGTAACGGCACGGCGCTGCGCAGCAGCTCTCCGGTCCGCCCGGGGCCTGCCAGCAGCGGCCGCAGGTCGATGCCGCAGCCGACCAGCCCGGCCGCCGCTACGCCGCCACCGAGCACGCCGAACAACCCCCGTCGCGTCAGACTCACCGCGCGCCTCCCGTCCGAACAGAACCCCACCACGGCCGCCGCGGCGTGCGGGCGCCCGCCCGGCAGACCCAGACCGTGAACACCACCGACGCCGTCACGACCGCGACACCGAGCGGGATGTGCAGCCCGAGCTGCCGCGCGTAGCCGAAGCCGGACTGCATGACCGCGGCGATGAACAGCAAGGTGGCGGCCAGCGCCACCCGTCCCCGTCCCCGGCCGGCCAGCCAGTAGGCCAGCGCCGCCAGCAGCAGGAAGAAGCTCAGGGACTCCACGAGCACGGCATTGCCGCTGTGCAGGCCCAGCGCGTCCCACTCACCGGACAGGTACAGCCCGGCCAGCACCGGCTGGGCGAGCACGGCGAGCAGCAGCAGCACCGAGACGGTGCGCAGCACCCACAGCGTGACCCTGGGACCGGTGGGGGTGGCCGGCGCGGTCGATGTGTCCACGAGACCCGACGCTATGGATCACCGTGGCGATCGGGATCCGGGCGGACCCTGACGTCGGCACTGAACAGGCCCTGGTTCGGGTTCAGGGTCCGCGGCCAGGGCGCGGTGCGACCCCGTTGACCTCCTCGGTGGTGATCGCGTAGCTCGCGGTGACCCAGGCGATGGCGTCGGAGTTGCGCTCCAGCGCTGTCCGGTCGACGTTGTCGAGGGTGTCGCAGGCCTGGTGGTAGCAGGGGTCGTAGGCGATCCCGGCCTGCCCACCCCACTTGGCGGCCTGTTCGGGCGTCTTGATGCCCTCGGCGCCGGTGAACAGCCCGCCCGCGGGGATGCCGAGGGCGATGAACGGCCCGTAGTCCGACCGGCCGGAGAAGTCGGTGCCCGCCACCGGGACGTCGCGGCGGCCCTGCAGGAAATCGACGAACGCCTGCTCGATCTGCGCGGAGCCGGCGGGTCCCGGACCGGCGCCCACACCGTCGGAGTCGTCACCGTCGTAGGCGAAGTAGGCCGCGTTGGGTGAGCCGACCATGTCGAAGTTGAGGTACAGCGCGACGTCGAGCTGCTGCTCCTGCGACAGACCCGAGACGTAGGCCTGTGACCCGAGCAGCCCCCGCTCCTCGGCACCCCACCACGCGAATCGCACGGCGTTGTTGATCTGCGGGTTGCCGCCGAGCTGCAGCGCGGTCTCCAGCAGCGCCGCGGAGCCGGAGCCGTTGTCGTTGATGCCGGGACCGTCCGCGACGCTGTCGAGGTGCGCGCCCGCCATCACCACGTTGTCGGTTCGGCCGGAGCGGGTCTGTGCGATCACGTTGCGGGTGGTGCGCTGCTCGCGGCGGATCTGCAGGTTCAGCGTCGCCGTGGCGCCTTCCTGCTGGGAGAGTGTGTCGCCGTCGGCCTGGCTGATGCCCACCGTCGGGATGACGCCCGCGTCGGGGCCGCCGAGGCTGCCGCGCAGCGGCCCCTCGACGTTGTTGGAGATCACGGCGGCGACGGCGCCGGCCTCGCCGGCGATCGCCTGCTTGTCCGCGAACGTGCAGGCGCCCCGGCGGATCAGGGCGATCGCGCCGCCGATGGGTAGGCCGTCGTAGTCGGACGCCTCGCAACCGGGGCTGCCGTCCTCCGGCACGACGACGAGCGGTGCACTGACGCCACCTTCCGGGGTGCTCGGCGAGTAGGCCATCGGGACGATCTCGACGCCGCTGCCACCGACGCTGAACTCGGCGCGGTCGACGATCTCTGCCTCGTACTGGAACTGCGGGGTCGACACCTCGAAACCTGCGGCCCGCAGCTTGCGGACCAGGTAGTCCACCGAGGCAGCGTAGCCCGGAGTGGAGGCGGCACGGTTGCCGCCGTTGCTGTCGGCGATGCGCTGTAGCGCGACGAGGTGGCGGTGGACCCCGGCAAGGGTGACGTCGCGGGTGAGCTGCTTGGCCAGTGCCGTGGGCTCGGGCGGCGCGGGCCGGTCGGGTCGGGGTGCGGCCGACCCGGCGACCGTGCCGGTCAGGGTCAGGACAAGGCTGGCAGCCGCGGCCGCAACCACCCGGACGGTACCTCTCATGGCGGGCATGGCAGCTCCAGATACGCGCGATCGACTAGCGCCACAACCCTGGAGGGTGACCGTTGCGGCGTCAAGTATGCACTTGGAGTGACTTCTTGCCGGAGACGTGAGCGCATGGAGGTAACCACAGGATGTGTAGCCGGCTACGACCGGTGCGGTAGCTGCGATGCCGTCGCCAGGATGACGACGAGAGCGGTGTCGCCACGGCAGGGTCGATCCCGACGTCAGTACCGGAATCGACTGGAGGAACCGCAGATGACGACGACATTGAGCACGCTCGTGCTCGCCGGTGGGCCCGGGTGGGGTCCGGGGCCGGGCTGGGATGGCGGCGGCCCGCCGGGGCTGTGGCCACTGATCCCGATCGTGTGGGGTCTGGTGTGGCTGGCGGTGATCGCCACCGTCGTCGTGCTGCTGTGGCGGCGGGGATCCGGGGATACCCGCTCGGCACGGTCGGCGCTGGCGGAGCGGTTCGCCCGCGGTGACATCACCGAGCAGGAGTACGGCGAGCGGCTCGCCGTGCTGCGGCGCAGGCCGCCCCGCTCGGGCTGATCCCCGCCCGCAGCGACCCCGTACAGCACCGTCCCGTCCATGAGCTCGACACCACGGGGGTTCGCGCACCCGCCGACCCCCGGTGGTGTCGGGTTCATGGACAAGGCGTCAGCGGTACCGGATGCCCTCGTTGTGCCGGTAGGCGATCGTCGCCAGCGCGCCGAAGGTGACGGCCCACAGCACGAGCCACAGCCAGTGCAGGCCGACCGGCTGCGGGCCGGTGACCGAGATCAGCAGGTCCCGGTACTGCCGGAGCGGTGTCGCGGCGGAGACCGGCCGGATCACCGCGGGCATCGAGTGCGGGCCTCCCAGGAAGCCACCGAGTTAGAGCATCGGCACGAACACCAGGGTGGCCACCGGTGACACCGCTTTCGGCCGCACGGCGTAGGCCAGCGTGATGCCGAGCAGCAGGGCCGGGATGCTGCCGGCGAGCAGGGCGACCGACCACAGCAGCCAGGTGGTGGCGGACTCGGAGATGGGCGTCGCCAGCAGCGCGATCACCAGCAGCGGCACCGTGGCCGCGGCGATGAGCGCTGCGCCGACCACCGCGCGGGCACCGACCCGAATCGCCGGACTGCCCGGTAGCACGTGCAGGAACCGTTCCCATGTCGACGCCCGCTCGTGCGCGATGCGCGCGGGTAGCTGCAGTACCGCCACGAGCAGCACCGCCAACGCGGCGAGCTGGCCGAGCACGGCGCTCGCGGGGTCCTCGCCCGCGGTGACGTCGGGCAGCGCGACCACGAAGAACAGGGTCGGAAAGCCGACCGCCACCACCCAGGCGGCCCGGTCGCGGATCAGCTCGACGGCGAGCATCCGGACGTTGGCGACGAGCACGGCGGTCATGGCGACTCCGCGGTGAGGGCGAGGAAGGCGTCCTCCAGGCTGACCGACCCGGTGCCGCGCACGGTGGCGGTGATCTCCGCGACGGCAACGTCTCATCGAGGAGCTGCGCAGCACCCGCGACGAGCTGGCCAGGACCGAGCGGCAGGCCGGCGTGGTCGGCGAGCGCCAGCGGCTCGCCGCGGAGCTGCACGACACGCTGACCCAGGGTTTCACCAGCATCGTGATGCAACTCGAAGCCGCGCACGCATCGCTGCGGGCGAACCGGCCGAAGGTATCCCGTGACATCGATGCCGCGCTGGCCACCGCCCGCGACAGCCTCGCCGAGATCCGGAGACTGGTCTGGGCGCTTCGGCCGGAGGCGCTGGAGCGGGAGAGCCTGGTCGAGGCGTTGCGCAGCCTGGTCTGGAGGCTCGACGGCCCCGTGAGGACCCGCACGGTGGTCACCGGCGAGGCACGCCCGCTACCCACCGAGGTCGAGACCACGGTGCTGCGCGCCGCTCAGGAAGGCCTGGCCAACGTACGGAGGCACGCAGCCGCCTGCGAGGTCACGGTCACGCTGTCCTACATGGACGATCTGGTCGCGCTCGATATCCGCGACGACGGCGATGGCTTCGACCCGGACGGTGTTGCCACCGGCCCACACGGGGGGCTCGGTCTGGTCGCCATGCGTGAGCGGGCGCTCGCGCTGGGCGGAGCCATGGACGTCGAGAGCGCTCCGGGGGAGGGCACCAGCGTGGCACTGCGGCTTCCGGTGCACCGGCCGGTCGGGGGTCCCGAACCGGCCGGTGTCGGCGCGCTCGCGCGATGAGCGTCCGGATCGTCCTGGCCGACGATCACCTCGTGGTGCGCCGCGGGCTGCGGGCGATGCTCGAGGACGAGGAGGACGAGGAGGACGAAGAGGACGAAGAGGACGTCGAGGTCGTCGGCGAGGCCGGTACCGGGGCCGAGGCCCTCGATCTCGTCGAACGGCTCGCTCCCGACGTCGTCCTGATGGACCTGCGGATGCCGGATGTGGACGGTGCCACCGCCACGGCGCGGGCCCGGCGGCGTCACCCCGAGGTCCACGTCCTCGTGCTCACCACGTACGACACCGACGCCGACATCGTGCCGGCGATCGAGGCCGGTGCCACCGGCTACCTGCTCAAGGACACCGGCAGGGACGCACTGCTGCACGCGCTACGCGCGGCGGCCGCGGGCGAGTCGGTCGTGGCGCCCCGAGTAGCCGCACGGCTGATGGACCGGATGCGCGGTTCTGGCGACGAGGCGCTCTCGGCCCGCGAGATCGAGGTGCTCGAACTCGTCGCCGCCGGATGCGCCAACAAGGAGATCGCAGCCACGCTGCAACTGAGCCAGGCGACGGTCAAGACACACCTGCTGCACATCTTCGCCAAACTGGGTACCGACGACCGCACGGAGACGGTGACGACCGCGCTGCGGCGCGGGATCATCCGGCTCGACCGGTGAGCGACCGCGGCCGGTGGCAGGAGGTCATCCCGTCCGCGTACTCGACACCACGGGGGTCAGCAGCAGCGCTGACCCCCACGGCGTCGAGTTCCTGGATGCCGCGCGGTCGCGGTGTGGGTTGCTGCACTCCGGCTTGCGACCAGGACCGAATACGGCTTCACTGAGGGGTGAACAACCGTTTACCCCTCAGTGAATAGCCTGGAGAAGTCTGTGCCGAGCCAGGACGCTGCACCTGCTGCGCGTCGTCCCGCTGCGGTCATCGCGGTGCTATCGATCGGCGGCATGGTGGTGTCGCTGATGATGACCCTGGTGGTGCCGCTGCTTCCCCGGTTTCCCCGGCTGCTGGACACGACCGCCTCGAACGCGACGTGGCTGGTCACCGGCACCCTGCTGGCCGGTGCGGTGAGCAACCCGGTGCTCGGTCGGCTCGGCGACATGTACGGCAAGCGTCGGATGCTGTTACTGGCCCTGGCGACGATGTCGGTCGGGTCCGTGCTCGGCGCGGTCGCCGATGGGTACGCGCTGGTGCTCGTGGGCCGGGTGCTGCAGGGCGCTGCCATGGGTGTCATCCCGCTGGGGATCAGCATCATGCGCGACGAGCTACCCGAACACCGTGTCGGCACCGGGATCGCCCTGATGAGCTCGACGTTGGGAATCGGGGGTGCGATCGGCCTGCCGCTGGCCGGGTTCGTGGCCCAGCAGCTGAGCTGGCGCTGGTTGTTCGTCGGATCGGCGATCATCGGGGTGCTCGACCTGCTGCTGGTGTTGCTGGTGGTGCGCGAGTCCGAGCAGCGCCCCGGCGGTCGGTTCGACCTGGCCGGCGCTGCCGGGCTCACCGTCGCGCTGGGCTGCCTGTTGCTGGTGATCTCCAAGGGAACGGCTTGGGGCTGGACCAGCACGGTCACACTGGGTCTGGCGGTCGTCTCGGTGGTGGCGTTCGTCCTCTGGGGGCGTTACGAGCTGCGGACGCCGGGGCCGCTGGTGGACCTGCGGGTGTCGGCTCGGCCCGCGGTGCTGCTGACCAACATCGCCTCCCTGCTCGCCGGATTCGCGATGTTCGCGTCGTTCGTCGTCAGCTCGCAGATGCTGCAGGCGCCGGCCGCCACCGGCTACGGGTTCGGTGTGTCGCTGGTCGTCAGCGGGCTGCTGCTGCTACCCATCGGGCTGACCATGACGGCATTCGCGCCGCTGTCGGCGCGGATCTCCCGGCTGCGCAGCCCGCGGCTGACCGTGATGCTCGGCGGGATCGTGTTGCTGATCGGCAACGTGATGCGGGCGACGCTCAACGGCGAGCTGGCCTACGTCGTCGTCGGGGTCACCGTGATCGGGGCCGGCGCGGCGCTCTCGTACTCGGCACTGCCGATGCTGATCATGCAGGCTGTGCCGATGAGCGAAACCGCGGCGGCGAACAGCTTGAACGCGCTGATGCGCACGATCGGGACCTCGAGCTGCAGCGCCGTGGTCGCCGCGGTCACGGTCGCCTTCACCGTCGACATCGCCGGGCGGACGTACCCGTCGTTGAGTGGTTACAGTGTCATCTTCGGCCTGGCGGCCGCAGCCGGGCTGGCCTCGACGCTGCTCGCTGCGGCCCTCCCGGCTCGGCATGTGCGTCCAGCGGGCGCCCGAGCCGACGCCGCCGGGCAGCCCGCCCTCACGGCCGCCCCGGAGTAGGTTGAGCACTATGGGTGATGCGCTAGCCACCAGGGCGACTGCGCTGGGGCAGGAACGAGAGGCGCCGATTACCCGGCAGGTGCTGCTGCGAGCCGCGCGGCAACGCTTCTCGTTGCACGGTTATGCCGATGTGACGCTGCGCGACATCGCCGGCGAGGTCGGCGTCAGCGCCGCGCTCGTGGTGAAGTACTTCGGCAACAAGGAGGCGCTGTTCGCCGAGGCGGTGTCGTTCGAGCAGGAGGCGGACCTGCTCCTGGATGCACCGTTGGCCGCGCTCGGCGAACACCTCGTGCGCGCGCTGCTCGAGCTGCACGAGGCCGCCGGCAGCGACCCGATGCTGCGTGCGGTGTTCACCGCCAACCGCCCCGGCGGTGCCCGATTCCGGGAGAATTTCGAGCGCCAGGTCGTGGCCCGGCTGGCCGACCGGCTGCCCGGTGTCGATCCGCGGCTCCGTGCCGAGCTGGTCTGCGCACAGCTGATCGGGCTGGGAGCCTCCCGGTTGGCGTTGCGCAGCCCGCGCCTGTCGGAGCAATCCCCCGAGGCCCTCGTGGCGCGCTACCGCCCGATCCTGCAGAGCCTGCTCGACGAGGCCTGACCCGTCGTCTCCTAGCGTGGTGCGCCGTGGACGGCGTGCGTGCGGTGCAGCCGTAGCCGGTTGCGCTCAACGGCAGACGGCGCCCTCGGCCGCCGAGCCGACGAGCCGGGCGTACTTGCCGAGCACCCCGGTGCGGTGCTTGGGCTCGGGCGGCTGCCAGCCCTCGCGCCGCTGGGCCAGCTCGTCGCCGTCGACGAGCAGGTCCAGCGTGCGCGAGGTCATGTCGAGCCGGATCGGGTCGCCGTCGCGGACCAGCGCGATCGGCCCGCCGTGCGCGGCCTCGGGGGCGACGTGGCCGACGCAGAGCCCGGTCGTGCCGCCGGAGAAGCGGCCATCGGTGAGCAGCAGCACGTCCTTGCCCAGCCCGGCGCCCTTGATCGCCCCGGTGACGGCGAGCATCTCGCGCATCCCCGGGCCGCCACGCGGTCCCTCGTAGCGGATCACCATCACGTCGCCGGGTCGCAGCTCGTCGTCGGCCACGGCGTCCATCGCGGCCTGCTCGCCGTCGAACACCCGGGCGGTGCCCTCGAACCGGGCGGCGTCGAAGCCGGCGCTCTTGACCACCGCGCCTTCCGGAGCCAGCGAGCCGCGCAGGATCGTCAGGCCGCCCGTGGGGTGGATGGGGTCGGACAGCCGGTGCAGCACGTCCCCGTCCAGCTCCGCCGGCGCGAGCTCGGCGAGGTTCTCGGCGACGGTCCGCCCGGTGACGGTCAGGCAGTCGCCGTGCAGCAGGCCCGCATCGAGCAGCGCCTTCATCACCACCGGCACCCCGCCGATCCGGTCCACGTCGGTCATCACGTGCTGCCCGAAGGGCTTGACGTCGGCCAGGTGCGGCACCCGGTCGCCGATCCGGTTGAAGTCGTCGAGGGTCAGCGTCACTCCGGCCTCGGTCGCGATGGCCAGCAGGTGCAGCACGGCGTTGGTGGACCCGCCGAAGGCCATCACCACGGCGATGGCGTTCTCGAACGCCTCCCGGGTCAGGATCTGGCGGGCAGTGATGCCCCGGGCGATCATGTCGATCACCGCGTCGCCGCTGGCACGTGCGATGCCGTCCCGGCGCCGGTCCACCGAGGGCGGGCTGGCCGATCCCGGCAGCGACATCCCCAGTGCCTCGGCGGCGCAGGCCATGGTGTTGGCGGTGTACATCCCACCGCAGGCCCCCTCGCCGGGGCAGAACGCCCGCTCGATCGCGTCGACCTCGTCGCGGGAGATCAGCCCGCGGGCGCACGCGCCGACCGCCTCGAACGCGTCGATGATCGTGAGGTTGTCCCGGTCGCCATGGCGGCCGGGCAGGATCGTGCCGGCGTAGAGGAACACCGCGGCGACGTCGAGCCGTGCAGCGCCCATGAGCATCCCGGGTAGGCTCTTGTCGCAGCCTGCCAGCAGCACCGCCCCGTCGAGCCGCTCGGCCTCCATCACCGTCTCGACCGAGTCGGCGATCACCTCACGGGAGACCAGCGAGTAGTGCATCCCGACATGGCCCATCGAGATGCCGTCGGAGACCGAGATCGTGCCGAACTCCATCGGGTACCCACCGGCGTGGTGCACGCCCTGCTTGCACGCCGTGGCCAGCCGTTCCAGCGAGAGGTTGCACGGCGTGATCTCGTTCCACGACGAGGCGATGCCGATCTGCGGCTTGGCGAAGTCGTCGTCGCGCATGCCGATGGCGCGCAGCATCCCTCGGGCGGCGGCCCGCTCCACCCCCTCGGTCACCTCGTGACTGCGCGGCTTGAGGTCGGGCTGAGTCGTCGTCATCGCTCCAGCCTGCCGTATCGGTGTGCGGGGGTCGGCTTCGGCCCACCGTTGCATCGTCGCGGCGTTCGTCTCGTACTGTCTGGCGCCATGGACAGTGTGCAGTCGGCGGCGGACTGGCCGGTCGGGTCGGCTGCGGTGGCTGTCGTGGACGCCGGGGGGACCCTGCGAGGCACCCACGGCCCGCAGCAACTGCCGTTCCGCCTCGCCTCGGTGACCAAGCTGCTGTCCTCCTACGCGGTACTGCTGGCCGTCGAGGAGGGGGCGCTGGAGTGGGAGCAGCCGGCCGGTCCTCCCGGTTCCACGGTGCGCCACCTCATCGCGCACGCCTCCGGGCTGGCCTTCGACGAGCACCGGGTGATGGCCGAGCCGGGCACCCGCCGCATCTACTCCAACGCCGGCTTCGAGGTGCTGGCCGACACCGTCGGTGCGGCATCAGGGATCGCGTTCGCCGACTACCTGGCCGAGGCGGTGTTCGAGCCGCTGGGTATGAGCGCGTCCCGGCTGGACGGTTCCCCCGCTGCCGGAGCGGTGTCGACCTGCGACGACCTGGTCCGGTTCGCCGCCGAGCTGCAGCACCCCAGACTGCTCGCACCGCAGACCCTGGCCGAGGCGACGCGGGTGGCTTTCGGCGGCCTTTCCGGCGTGTTGCCCGGTTTCGGGAACCAGCGGCCCAACGACTGGGGGCTCGGCTTCGAGCTGCGCGACGGGAAGAGTCCACACTGGACGGGCTCGGGGAGCTCGCCCGAGACGTTCGGTCACTTCGGGCAGTCGGGGACGTTCCTGTGGGTGGATCCGGCGGCGGGTGCGGCGTGCGTCGCGCTGACCGATCGCGACTTCGGTGAGTGGGCCGTCGAGGCGTGGCCGCGGTTCACCGACGCGGTGCTCGACGAGCTGCGCCGCTGACCGGCGCTCCGAGTCCAGCCGGAACCACTCCCGTGCGGCGGGTGGGGTGTGGTCGCAGCGGGAATACGAGCATCTGGTTGATGGTTCAACTTCACGAGGGCGGATCGCGACGCCGCCTGGGACGACGATGTAGGGAGAGACCATGACCGCTTCGACGCAGACCATCACCGATCTCGCCGGTGACTACCAGCTCGACCCCGCCCACAGCCGACTCGGGTTCGTCGCCCGGCATGCGATGGTCACCAAGGTTCGGGGCCAGTTCACAGACTTCGAGGGAACGGGGCACCTCGACGTCACCGATCCCAGCAGGTCCACAGTCGAGGTGCGCATCACCGTGGCCAGCCTCAGCACCCAGCAGCAGCAGCGCGACGACCACCTGCGCAGCGCCGACTTCTTCGACGTCGAGAACTACCCGGAGATCGTCTTCCGCAGCACCGCGATCGAACGGGTGGCAGACGGCACATTCCGGGTCTCCGGTGACCTGACGATCAACGGCGGCAGCAAGCCGTTGACCATCGACTTCGAGTCCACCGGCCTCGCCAAGGACCCGTTCGGCAACGTGCGCGCCGGCTTCGAGGGCAGCGTGCAGGTCAACCGCAAGGACTGGGGCCTGGTGTGGAACGCCGCGTTGGAGACCGGCGGGGTGCTCGTCAGCGACAAGGTCACCCTGGAGCTGGACCTGTCGGCCATCAAGACCGACGCCTCCTGATCCACCGACGGGCACCCACGGCACCGGCCGCGGCGGGCACCTTCACTGCGACCGACGCAGTGAAGGTGCCCTTCACGGCCCTCAGGTTGGGCGGCGGCTACGACTGCAGCAGCCAGAACCGGGTGCCCTGGTCGTCGGTGCACTCGGCGGACAGGCCGTAGGGCTGCTGCTCGGGCCCGCCCGCGTGCCCGCCGTGGGTGCGGACGGCTGCGAGCGCGGCGTCGAGATCGTCGACGTGGTACAGCAGCTGCACCCCCGGCCGCTCCGTGCCGCCCCACATCCCGGCCATCGGCTCGGTGCCCTGGATCTGCCAGCCGTCCTCGACGCGGCCGGGGGTGAACCGCCAACCCAGCACCGCGCCGTAGAACGTGCGAGCCCGCTCGGTGTTTGCGACCGCGTGGGTGATGTACCCGACGTCACCGTGGCGGGGACGGGGTGACGGCGCGGGCGATGCGGAGACCATCCACCGGTGCCCGAACGGGTCGACGACCATGCCGTTGCGACCGTACTCGTAGTCGGCGACCGCGCGCTCCAGGGTCGCGCCCGCCTCGACCGCCCGTTGCACCGTCGCGTCCACGTCGGCCACCCGCAGGTACAGCGACTGGCTGGGCCCGCCGCGGGTCCGCGGGCTGAGCATGTCGATCTCGGGGAACTCGTCGGCGAGCATCAGCACCGAATCGCCGATCGCGACCTCGGCGTGCCCGATCCGGCCGTCGTCCATGACGTACGGCTCGCCGCGGCGGCGGGCGTCGAACGCCTCGACGTAGAACTCGAGCGCCCGGCGGGCGCCGTCGACGGCGATGTAAGAGCTCAGGGTGTGGGCGGGGGCATCGACTGCGGTGGTCATGGCTTCTCCTTGCGGTTGCAGGACGGCGCGCTCCAGGCGGGCGCGCAGCTCGGCGGCGAAGGCCGGATCGGGGTCGACCGGTGTGACGGGCGCACGGAGGGCGTCCAACGGATCGGTCATGACGTGCCCTCCTCTCGGTCGTAGGCCGCGCGGAACGCGCCACGGGCGCGGACCAGCAGCGCCTCGGTGGCGTGCACGGTGCGGTCCAGGTGCCGCGCGACCTCGTTGACGCCCAGGCCGTCGAGGTAGCGCAGGGTCAGCGCGGCGCGGTGGTGCGGGCCGAGCTCGTCGAGCACCTGGTGGGCGAGCAGCACGTCGAGCTCGGCGTCCCAGGGATCGTCGACGTCGGCTGCCTCGTTGTGCACCAGTCGCAGGCTGCGCTGCTCGCGCTCGACGCGGCGCCAGTGGTCGGCGAGCTTGTGCCGGGCGATCCCGATCAGCCACCCCGTGTTCACCGGTCCCGGATCGCGCCGGGTGGCGGAGACCGCAGCGAGGAACGTCTCGGCGGCGAGGTCCTGCGCCAGCGTGGCGTCCCGGCCGCGCGACAGCAGGTACCCGTAGACCTGGGGCAGCGCCGCGTCGTAGATCTCCAGCAACGCGAGCGCCGGGTCGGGCCGCACCCGCGGTTGCTCGCTCACATCCTCATCGTCGTACGAGCGCAGGCCGTTCCGACGGGCACCGGCGAGAAATCTTGCGTGATGGCGCACGCCGACTGGATCACCGACCTCGGTCCCGGTGCAGGCCACGACGGCGGCCGGGTGGATTCGCTCACTGCGCGGCACCTGCGCGACTACCTCGGGATAGCAACGTCGGCAGCTGCTCGGTGACCAGCCGCCGGTGATCGCCTGGAGAGCTACCGTCGCCAACGCCGCGGCGACGATGACGCGCTCCTGGCCGAGCGGGGACGCCGATCCCGGTGACGATCGACCAATCGATGCTCAACACACGTTGAAATCATCCTGTGCGCAGCCTAGGATGAAGTCCTCAAGCGTTGAATTGCGACAGGGGGCCTCGGGAGGTGCCCGATGAGCGCACCGGGAGTGGCGGGTACGGGTCAGCCGGTGGAGCCCGGGACGGGCGGCTTGGTGCTGCCGTTCGAGGAGATCGACGCGGGCATGCTGGCGCTCGTCGGCGGCAAGGCGGCCAACCTCGGCGAGCTCGTGGCCGCGGGGTTCCCCGTACCGCCGGGCCGGTGCGTCACGACCGAGGCTTACGCGCTCGTGGCGGCCGAGGCGGGGTTGGAACGGATCTTCGACGCGCTTGCGGATGTGTCACCCGGCGACTCGAAGCTGGCCGAATACGCGGCGGTCGCACGGGAGCGACTGCTGGCAGCGTCGGTACCCGACGAGGTCGCCGATGCCGTCATCGCTGGCTACGAACAGCTGGGGGACCGCGTGCCGGTCGCCGTGCGCTCCTCGGCCACCGCCGAGGACCTGCCTTTCGCCAGCTTCGCCGGGCAGCAGGACACCTACCTCGGGGTGATCGGTTCGGAGGCGTTGCTGGATGCGGTGCGCCGCTGCTGGGCGTCGCTGTGGACCGACCGCGCGGTCAGCTACCGGGCCTCGAACGGCATCGATCACCGCACCGTCCGGCTCGCCGTCGTCGTGCAGCGCATGGTCGAGGCGCGGGTCGCAGGCGTCATGTTCACCGCGAACCCGGTCACCGGGAGGCGTCGCCAGGCCGTGATCGACGCGAGCCCGGGGCTCGGCGAGGCGGTCGTGTCCGGTGCGGTCAATCCCGACCACTTCGTGGTGGACCCGCCGACCGGCGAGGTGCTCGAGCGCAGCCTCGGCGACAAGCGCCTGCTCGTCCGGTCCACGCCGGGCGGCGGCACCGAGCGGGTCGAGCTGCCCGACGCCACGGCGGCGCCGGCCTGCGTCGACGACCGCGAGCTCGCCACGCTGGCCGCGCTCGGCGCCCGGGTCGAGGACCATTACGGCAGCCCCCAGGACACCGAATGGGCGATCGACGCCGAGGGTGCCTGCTGGCTCACCCAGGCCCGGCCGATCACCACGCTGTACCCGCTGCCCGACGGCGCCCCGGCCTCCGACGAGGGCCTGCGGGTGTACTTCTCGGTCAACGTCGCGCAGGGGGTGTTCGGGCCGCTGACCCCCGCCGGCATCGCGGCGTTCCGCATGGTGGGTGCCTCGGGCGCCACGACGTTCGGGCTGGCGCCCGCCCGGCCCACCGACGGTCCCGCCGTCATGGTCGCCGCCGGGCATCGGCTCTTCCTGGACGCGACGACCGCGGTCCGCAGTACGGTCGGGCACCGGCTGCTGCCCATCTTCCTCGGCATCATGGAGGCGCGCTCGGAGCGCGTGATCCGGCGGCTGTTCGACGACCCTCGGCTGAGCATCACGCGATCGGTGTGGCCCCTGCTGCGCCGGGTCGTCCCGGTGCTGCTCCGGCACCGGACGCCGTTGCGGGCGGCGGCGACCCTGCTGCGCCCTTCGACGGCGCGCCGACGGCTGGCGCACATGCAGCAGCGGATCCGCGCGGTCACCGCTGTCCCGGCCGACTCGCAGGCCTCCACGCGGCTGGATGCGGTCGAGAACGCGCTGGGCACCGTGTTCGGGCCCGCCATACCCGGTGTCCTCATGCCGATACTGCTGCCGTACCTGGCGCTGCTCGGCCTGTCCCGCAAGCTGCTCGGTGACCAGGCGACCGAGCAGGAGCTGCAGACCGTGCTGCGCGGGCTCGTGCACAACCCCACGACGGAGATGGACCTTGCGCTGTGGCGGGTCACGACCGACATCGGCGGCGACCCGGCCGCCCGGCCGCTGTTCCTGCAGACCACGCCGCAGCAGCTCGCCGACATGTACCACGCCGGGACGCTGCCGCCGGTCGCGCAGCGCAGCCTCGCCGGCTTCCTGCGCTCGTACGGGCACCGGGCTGTCGCCGAGATCGACGTCGGGGTGGCCCGGTGGGCGGAGGATCCGACGCACGTGCTCGGGGCGGTCGCCAACTACCTCCGGCTCGACGACCCGCGGCTCGCGCCCGACGCGAAGTTCGCGCAGGGGCGCCGGGAGGGCGAGGCCATGGCAGCCGAGCTCACGCGCCGGGCACGCGCCCGCGGCGGTCTGCGCGGCAGGCTCGTCGGGTTCTGCCTGCGGCGCATCCGCGAGATCGGGGGACTGCGCGAGACACCGAAGTTCAACCTCGTCCTGCTGCTGGCCGCGGTTCGCGAGCAGCTGCGCCGCGTCGGGGTCGAGCTGGCCGCACAGGGACGGCTGGCGGCAGCCGACGACGTCTTCTTCGTCGACACGGTCGAGGCGCGCGAGGGCCTGGCGGGCCGGGACCTGCGCGGCGTCGTCCGGGACCGGAGGGTCTCCTACCAGCAGGAGACGCGGCGCCGCCACGTGCCCCGGGTGCTGCTGTCCGACGGCACCGAACCGGAAGCCGCGCACCCGGCGGCGACGCTCGCGGACGGGATGCTCGTGGGTACGGCTGCGTCGCCGGGCCTGGTGTCCGCGCCGGCGCGCCTCGTCCTCGACCCGTCCGGGGCACGCCTCGAACCGGGGGAGATTCTCGTGGCGCCCTCGACCGACCCCGGCTGGACGCCGCTGTTCCTCACCGCGGGAGGGCTGGTCATGGAGATGGGCGGGGCGATGTCGCACGGTGCCGTGGTGGCCCGGGAGTACGGCATCCCGGCCGTCGTCGGCGTGGCGCACGCGACCGAACGCATCGAGACCGGCCAGCAGGTCACCGTCGACGGCTCCTCGGGTGCCGTCACGACAACCGAGCGAGACGTTTCGCGAACGCCATGATCTCCTCGACGACGACGTCCCGCACGTGGCTGTCGGTGCGGGTGAGGTTCACCTCCGGAGTACGACCTTGAGCGCCTCGTGCTTGTCCGCGTCGGCGAACACGTCGTAGGCGGCGAGCATGTCGGCGAGGTCGAACGAGTGCGTAGCGAAGCGCTCCGGGCCGATCCTGCCGTCGCGCACCAGCTGCAGCAGCGTCGGGACGGTCGTCCCGTCGACCAGCCCGGTCGTGATGGTCACGTTCTTGATCCAGAGTTCCTCGAGGTGCAGCGTCGCCGGGGCGCCGTGCACACCGATGTTCGCGACCACTCCGCCGGGCCGGACCAGTCGGCAGCACGTCTCGAAGGTCTGGGGCACGCCCACGGCCTCGATGGCCACATCGACACCGAGCCCGCCGGTGAGCTCGGCGACCCGCGCGTCGACGTCGTCGCCGGCGTCGATCGCCACGTCCGCACCGAACTCCTTGGCCTTGTCGAGGCGCGACTGCACCCGGTCGACCGCGATGATCCGGCTCGCGCCCGACAGGTGGCCCGTCATGATCGCGGCGAGGCCGACGGGGCCGGCCCCGACGACCGCGACGACGTCACCCGGCTTGACCCGACCGTTGCGGACACCGACCTCGTAGCCGGTGGGCAGGATGTCGGCCAGGAACAGCACCTGCTCGTCGCTGACGCCCTCGGGAACCCGGTGAACGCTCGTCTCGGCGAACGGCACCCGCGCGTACTCGGCCTGTGTGCCGTCGATGAGGTGCCCGAAGATCCAGCCGACACCGCCGACGGCCTGGCAGTGGCTCGGCATCTGGCGCTTGCAGTAGGCACAGCGCCCGCAGGACGTGATCGCCGGCACGAGCACCCGATCGCCGTCGTCCAGACTGGTCACCGCCGAGCCGCGGGCCACGATCGTCCCGACGGCCTCATGCCCGAGCAACCTGCCCGGCTCGACGGTCGGGACGTCGCCCTTGAGGATGTGCAGGTCGGTGCCGCAGATCGTCGTCGTGTCGACCTGCACGACGACGTCGGTCGGCTCGGTCGGCCCCGGATCGGCAACCGAGTCCCAGGACTTCTGTCCCGGACCGTGATACACGAGTGCCTTCATCCCGACCGCCTCCCGAAACTCGCTCCCCGAGTCCGGTCATAGAGGTGGCCCGCGTTCCGGTCAAGATTGTCGGCGCGGCGGCACATGCTGCACTGCCGCATCAGGAACTGCTCCAACTGCCCCCGACCGGTGCGCCGGCGTCGCGTCCTCCGGTGTCGGCCGTCACCGTGATGATTGCGAGGGCCCCGGTAGCGGGTACTCGGCGAAACATGACTGACGTTCCCCGTATCACCTGCAACGATGGCGTGACGATCCCGCAGCTCGGGTTCGGCGTGTTCCAGATCCCGCCCGACGACACCGCGCCGGCCGTGCGCACCGCGCTCGACACCGGCTACCGGCACATCGACACCGCGCAGATGTACCGCAACGAGCAGGGTGTCGGGCAGGCCATCGCCGAGTCCGGCGTCCGGCGCGAGGACGTGTTCGTCACCACCAAGCTGGACAACGACCAGCACGGCTACGAGGCGGCGATGGCGGCGCTCGACGCGAGCCTGCAGCGGCTGGGTACCGACTACGTGGACCTTTTCCTGATCCACTGGCCCCGGGCCGCGGCTGATCGCTACGTCGAGACCTGGACGGCGTTCGAGAAGCTGCGAGCCGACGGCAGGGCCCGCTCGATCGGGGTCTCCAACTTCACGTCCGCGCACCTGGACCGGCTGGCGGCCGAGACCGCCACCGTCCCCGCGGTCAACCAGGTCGAGCTGCACCCGCAGCTGCAGCAGCCGCAGCTGCGCGAGTACCACCGCAGCCACGGCATCGCGACTGAGGCGTGGAGCCCCATCGCGCAGGGCGGCGTGCTCGACGACCGGACCGTGCGCGCGCTGGCCGACAAGTACGGCAAGACCCCGGCGCAGCTCGTGCTGCGCTGGCACCTGCAGCTCGGCAACATCGTGTTCCCGAAATCGGTGACCCCGTCGCGGATCTCGGAGAACTTCGACGTCTTCGACTTCGAGCTCGCTGCCGACGACATGGCCGCCATCGGCGCGCTCGACGAAGGCCGGCGGATCGGCCCCGACCCCGACACCCTCAGCTGACACGTTGCCCGGCCGCGTCGAGGTGTCGAGCGAGCTCGGGCGTCACCGGGGTGACGATGTAGCCGTCGCGGGCCGAGCCCACGATGCGCGAGCGGCCCGTCCCGTGGGTCCACAGCAGCAGCGCCGCGTAGCCGCACACGAAGGCGTCGATCTCGTCCTCGGCCCGGTCGAGCTCGGCGCCGACGGCTGACGTGGTGGCGGTCGCGACCAGCTCGGCCCACCGGG
The DNA here is from genome assembly GCA_009379815.1 of Pseudonocardiaceae bacterium. Classification (GTDB taxonomy): domain Bacteria; phylum Actinomycetota; class Actinomycetes; order Mycobacteriales; family Pseudonocardiaceae; genus WHSY01. The sequence goes on along the minus strand of WHSY01000076.1, from coordinate 3,070 downwards.
GCGCGGCGCGCACGTCCAGTCCCGGCGCCCCTTCGGCCAGCGTGGCCAGCAGCCCCGCCAGCCGCCGGAACTCGGCGTGCCGCGAAGCCACCGATCGGCCCCGCTTCGCCTTGTACTTCAGGGTGCGGTCGAGGCCGAACAGCGCGACCAGCGCGGCGTGCGGGTAGACCTCGACGGCACGGCGGACCGACTCGTCACCGGGCGGGAACACCGGGTCGGTGTCGAGCCCGAGCCGGTCGGCCAGCCGTGCGGCGCGCGGGTCGGGCATGCGGGTGAGGTTCGAGGGATGACAGCCCGCGTCGAACCGCCCGAAGCAGCGGCTGATCTCCCGCTCGCAGTCCCGCGCGCCGCTCCGGTTCGTGACGACCAGCGGCGCGTCGAACGCGACCACGCACGGGCCCCGGGTGCGCGGCCACAGCCAGTCCAGCAGCTCGGAGTCGGTCCGCCGAAGCGCCGAGTCGACGACCCGGCCGCCCTTCGAGTCGCCCTCCACCGCGCACAGCCCGGACGGGTTGCGCGTCCCCCACGCCAGATCGACCCCGAGAAAGCGCATCACCGCGCGAGGGTGACACGGTTCGATGCGCACGCGGCAGTTGCGGCAGGCTGGGCAGCCACACCGACGAGGGAGTGACTGATGGAGCTCTACGACGCCATGCGCACCACCCCGGCGACCCGGGCGTTCACCGACGAGCCGGTCACCGACGAGGTGGTCTACCGGATCCTGGACAACGCCCGGTTCGCGCCCAGCGGCGGCAACCGGCAGGGCTGGTACGTCGTCGTCGTCTCGGACCCGGCGACCCGGCAGCGGCTGCGCGAGCTGTACGTGCTGGGCTGGCGGGAGTACACCGCGCACGTCCGAGAGGGGCTGGTGCCCTTCGCCGCCCGCGACGCGGGCCGCTGGCCCGGCCCGGCGGTGGACCTGGAGCAGGCCCGGCAGACGCCGGCGCCGAACGACTTCGCGGACAACCTGGATACCGTGCCGGTGATGCTCGTGCTGGTCGCCGACCTCGGTGCGCTGGCCACTGTGGACAACGGGCTGGACCGGCAGAGCATCGTCGGCGGCGCATCGATCTACCCGTTCGGGCACAACATCCTGCTGGCCGCCCGCAACGAGGGCCTCGGTGGCGTGATGACGTCGGTGGTGGTGCGCCAGGAGCCGGTCGTGCGCGAGCTGCTCGGCCTCCCGGAGGGCTACGCGGTGGCGGGGCTGCTCGCGCTGGGCCGCCCGCAGCGCCAGATCACCAAGCTGCGTCGCCGCCCGGTCGAGGAGTTCACGTTCCGGGACCGCTTCGGCGGCGAGCCGTTCGACGGGTCTGTGGCATGACCGGGCCGCGGGAGGAGGACATCGGGCGGCACCTGTCCGATCTCGTCATGCGCAGCTACGAGGGCGCCGAGTCGTGGCCCGACCGGCTCGCGGTCTTCGACCGGGTCGTCGAGCTGCTCGACCCGGTCGTCAGCCGGGTGCTCGACGAGACCGACGCGGCCCACCTCGACGGCACCGGCGAGGTCGCGCACCGCACCGTCGAGCACGACGACGGCGGCGTCGCGGCGCACTGGGAGCTGTCGTGGCCGCTGCAGCGAGAGGCGACCGGGCGCGACGGCGGGCCGGTGGCGCCGATCCAGGTGATCGCCTGGTTCCCGCGGATCTTCAACCACGCCCACCTGCGCGGCACGACCGCGGGTGACTGGCCGTTGCAGGTGACCAGCGACGCCGATGCGCAGCGACAGGAGCCGATCGTGCGCGCGATCGTCGAGGCGGAGCTGCACCAGCGCATCTTCGAGGGGCGGTGGTGGGTGATGCCGGCCGCGGTGCGCAGGCACGGGCCGCCGCCTGGCTGAGCGCCGCGCCCGGCAGGCAAACTGGTGGGGCGCGCCGGAAGGAGTCCCCAGTGGAAGCAGTCGAGCGCTTCAGCGAGCTGGCCAGACAGCGCAAGCCCGGTCCGTCGCTCGCCGCGGGCGCGCTGGCCATCGCGGCGGGCGCGGACCCCGAGCTCGACGTCGACCGGTGGCTGGCCGAGCTCGACCGGCTGGCCGAGGGCGTCGACTCGCTCGAGTCGTTGCTGCGCAAGGTGTTCGTCGACGAGGGATTCGCCGGTGACACCGAGGACTACTACGACCCGCGCAACTCACTGCTGCACGAGGTGCTCATCCGCAGGCGCGGCATCCCGATCACGCTCTCGGTCGTGTGCATCGAGGTCGGCCGCCGCGCGGGAGTGCCGCTGGAGGGCGTCGGGATGCCCGGCCATTTCCTCGTCCGGCCGTACGGGACCGACCGCTACATCGACGCCTTCGCCGGTGGCACGGAGCTCGACCTGGCCGGCTGCGAGGCACTGTTCCGCTCCTCGACCGGTGCGGGCCGCGACGTCTCGTTCGGCCGGCACCTGCTGACGACCGCGCCGGTGCCGGCGATCCTCACCCGCATCCTGCAGAACCTCCGAGCCGTCTACCGCAGCCGCACGCAGTTCGCCGACCTGGAGTGGGTGCTGCGCATGCGACTCGCGCTGCCCGGCGTCGGTGCTGCCGAACTCGTCGAGCTGGGGCAGGCGATGGGCCGGCAGGGCCGCTTCCTCGACGGTGCCCGCTTCCTGGAAGCCCGGCTGGGCGAGCGGCCGCAGGACGCCGAGACACTCGACCTCGCCGCGCGCACGCTGCGGGCCAACCTCAACTGATCGCGAACTACCCGGGGCCGATCTGCAGCACCAGCTTGCCGACGTTCTCGCCGCGGAACAGCCGCAGGAACGTCTCGGGGAAGTCGCGCACCGAGCCCGTGGCGACGTCCTCCCGGGAGCGCAGCCGCCCCTCGCGCAGCCACCAGGCGATCTCGGCCGCCGCCTCCGGGTACCGGTCGGCGTAGTCGAAGACGACGAAGCCTTCCATGCGCGCGCGGTTGACCAGCAGGCTGAAGTAGTTCGACGGGCCCCGGAACCCGCCGCTGTTGTACTGGCTGATCGCGCCGCAGATCACCACCCGCGCGCCGCGGGCCAGCCGCGCGAGGACCGCGTCGAGCGTCTCGCCGCCGACGTTGTCGAAGTAGACGTCCACACCGCCGGGTGCGTGCTCGCGCAGCGCG
>WHSY01000075.1:10642-24523 GCA_009379815.1 Pseudonocardiaceae bacterium | reverse complement strand
GATCCACCCACCCAGCCAGGTTGTGGCGAATCAGCTACATGGAAATCCGCGCTAAGGGTCAGCCGAAGGTTCCGATGTTCCAGAGGATGACGTCGTGGGCGTGCCTCGCCTTCTCGTCACCACGGAACTCGATCTCGTAGTCCTTGCCACCCGCGGAGATCGCCACCGCCGACGTCGAGGCGAACTTGCCGAGCATCGACTTGTCCGACACGAACGAGACGGCGTTGATCCGGCTGTAGGGCACCGAGGTCAGCGCGACCTTCTTGCCGACGAAGGAGTTGTCCTGCAGGATCACCCGCCGGTCGGTGAGCCCGATGAACCCCGTTCCGGTGCCGATCCCGTCGTAGACGGCGATGATGCGCTCGCCCTGCAGCAGCCCCGCCTGGATCTTCTCGAGCTGCTCCTGCTTGTCGAAGGCTACGTCCATGCTGGTCAGCTGGTTGCGGCGAGGACGCGGTCGATCTCGCCGGCGAGCTCGATGTCCTTGCTGGTGATCCCGCCCTCGGAATGCGTGCTCAGCCGGAAGGTCAGGTTCCAGTAGCGGATGTCGATGTCCGGGTGGTGACTGCGCTCCTCGGCGAGATCGGCCACCGTACGGACCGCTTCGATCGCGGCTGGGAAGCTCGGCAGCTTCGCCGAGCGCACGATCGAGTTGCCGTCACGCTGCCAGTCGGTGAGCCCGGCGAGGGCTCCGTTGATCTTGTCATCGTCCCACAGTTCCGCCATACCCCACATCCTGACGTGCGACCGGCCCGAACGCAGCAGGTGTAGTCAGGTCGGCTGACGCGGACACTCCGCACGGCACGTGCGGACACTCCGGTCAGGCTTCGCGGGTGGTGATGCGCGCCAGCGCGAGGGCCAGCCCGATCAGCAGGTAGCAGGCGGCGCGGTAGCTGCTCGACAGCAGCTCGCCGTAGGGCAGCGGGTCGCGCAGCACGTCGACGATGGCGCTCCACCCGGTGGTCAGCAGCAGCGGCTGCATCCACTCCAGCGCGGGCAGCGCGGACAGCACACCGAAGACGATCACTGCGCCGAGGGTGGCCGCCAGCACGACGAGCGGGTGATCGGTGGCCGAGGAGACCGCCAGCGCCACCGCGCCGATCGCGGCGAGCTGTCCGACGGTCCATGCGGCGGCGAGCCCGACCCGCAGCAGCCCCGACCCCGCTCCGACCTCGGTGCCCGACAGCGTCAGCAGGCCGTCCGAGCCCCCGACGAGCACCAGCCCGGTGAGCACGCCGACCAGGGCGACCGCGACCGCCGCGGCTACCGCGACGGCCAGCACACCGACCGCCTTGACGCCCAGCAGCCGGCCGCGACCGACCGGGGCGAGCAGCAGCCCACGCAGCGTGCCGTGCGACGACTCGCCCGCCAGCGCGTCGGCGGCGGCCATCGTCACCGTCAGCGGCAGCAACAACGCCAGCGAGATCGACAGCGCCGCCACCGGCAGCACGAGCCCGTTGCCTGCGACCTGGGTGAGCAGCCCGCCGCCGGGGGAGTCGGCGAGCACGATGCCGGCCCCGATGACGACCGGCACCAGCGCGAGCAGCCCGAGCGCGACCTGCGTGCGAGGCCGGCGAAGCACCCAACGCAGCTCGTTGCGAAGCAGCCGGGTCAGCGGTGCGCGGTGTGGCCCGCCGGCCACGTCTGTCGCGGCAGCGGTCATCGATCGCCCTCGGTCAGCTGGGCGAACAGCTCGTCGAGCCCGGTGCGGGCGCGCCGGGCCTCGTGTACGGCGACGCCCGCCGCCACCAGGCGGGCCACCACCGCCGGCGCATCGGTCCCGTTCAACTCCACTCGCACCCCACCGGACACCGCTGATGCGCCCACCGACTCAGCGCACAGGGCGTCGAGCGCGCCCTCGACGTCCGGGGTGCGGACGTCGAGCAGCGGCGCATCACCGTCGAGCATCGCGGCGAGCGACCCGGATGTGATCAACGAACCCTCGGCGAGCACGGCGACATGCGTGCAGGTGGCCTCGACCTCGGCCAGCAGGTGCGACGACACCAGCACGGTGGTGCCCGCCGCGTGCAGCTCGGCGATGATGCGGCGGACCTCCCTGGTGCCCGCCGGGTCGAGCCCGTTGGTGGGTTCGTCGAGCACCACGAGCCGCCGGGGCACCAGCAGGGCGGCCGCGAGCCCGAGGCGCTGCTTCATGCCCAGGGAGTACGCGCGGTAGCGCCGCCCGGCGGCGTCGGTCAGCCCCACCCGCGCCAGCGCGTCGTCGACCGCGGCGGGGATCGCCGGGGTCGACAGCAGCGGTTCGGCCGCCGCCGCGCGCCGCAGGTTCTCCCGGCCGGACAGGAACGGGTGAAAGCCCGGGCCTTCGACGAGCGCGCCGACGTGCGGCAGCACCTGCCCGGCGCCCAGCGGGATCGGCGAGCCGAGCAGCTCGACGGTGCCGGCCGTGGGCCGCGACAGCGCCAGCAGCATCCGGATCATGGTGGTCTTTCCGGACCCGTTCGGTCCCAGCACGCCGAGCACCGCGCCGGCAGGCACGTCGAGGTCGACGGCGGCCACCGCGACGGCGCGGCCGAACGTCTTGCGCAGCCCGCGGACCCGGATGGCGGGCGCCACCGCGGCCGGCCGGCCGCCGTGCGACGGCGTCATAGAGCCCACCGTCGCCGAGCCCGCCGTCACCGGGTCAGCGCCTCGTCGAGCACCTGCTGCGGTACCGCTCCGGCCGCAACCCGGCCGTCCGAGGTGACCAGTGCTGTGCCGACGGCCGTGTCGATGGCCCAGCCCTGGCCCCACGGCCCGCTCGTCGGCCGGCCGAGCTCGCGTGCCAGTGCCAGCGGGCCGTCCTCGCCGGAGCCCGTGGGCAGCCGGCCCATCACGACGGTGTCCCACCCGGTGCCCACGCTGCTCACCAGCGAGTCCAGCGGCGGCAGGTCGGACCGGTGTCGGGGCCCGGGCGGCTGCGCCTGTTGCACGGTGACACCGTCGGGAGGGGTGAAGGTGAACAGCTCGGCGTCCTGCGGGCCGATCTCGAGGTCGGTGAAGCCGGCTTGCAGCGCGGGTTCGGGCGAGCCGTTGGCCAGCACGGTCAGCTGCAGCGGCAGGCGGGTCGCCGAGTCGACGGCCACCCGCACCTCGCGCAGCAGCGTCCGCTCGGTCGGCGCCGGGGTCAGCACCAGCTCATAGGCCGGGCGACCGGCCACCGAAGCCGTACCGTCGACCGTCACGCTCGACGTCTCGCGCACCGCACCGACCAGCGCACGCGCCGCGGCGGCGGGGTCGGCCGCAGGGGACCGCTCCGGGCGCGGGCCGTGCTCGAGGGCGGTCGCCGTCCGTGACGCCGAATCGTAGAGCCACAGCGTGTCGCCGTCCGCGACGACGGTCTTCTCGCCGTGGCGCGACGGCAGCGCGAGCCGGCTGCGGCCCTCGCCGTCCGACCACACCCGCGCGGTGCTCACCGGCTGGCTCAGCGGTGACTGGCCGGACCGGTGCTCGGGCAGCCCGGGCAACATGGGAAGGCCGAGGGCGTTGTCGATCTCGACGGTGCCCGCGAGCGCGGGCGGCCGGGCGGTCATCACCGAGCCGACGAGCTGCTCGGCGGAGACGTCCGGTAGCGACGGGGCCTGCCCGGCGCCGGCCGGGACGGCCAGCAGCCCGAGCCCGATCGCGCCTGCGGCCGCCGTGGCCAGCCCCGCGCGCACCGCAGTCGATCGCATCATCGCTACCTCCCGGCAGGGTCGCCGACGGGCCCGATGCTTCTCCGGCGCCGCTGAGAAAGCCCTGAGACCGGACCGAGACCCGCCGTATGGCGAGAAGAGACGGTACGCGGACCGACCGGGCATGCTGGGCGGTGTGATCCCGCGGGTGCTGGTGGTCGACGACGAAGCCGGGGTCCGGCGCGCGCTGGAGCGGGGGCTGCGGGCCGAGGGCATGGAGGTGGTCACCGCCGCCGATGGCCCCACCGCGCTGCGGGCGGCACTGACCGGCGCGTTCGACGCGGTGCTGCTCGACATCATGCTGCCGGGGCTGTCCGGCTACCGGGTGCTGGAGCGGCTGCGGGCCGAAGGCGTCGCAACCCCGGTGCTGCTCGTGTCGGCGAAGGACGGGGAGATCGACCAGGCCGACGGGCTGGACCTCGGGGCCGACGGCTACCTGGTCAAACCCTTCTCGTTCGTTGTGCTGGTGGCCCAGCTCCGCGCGACGCTCCGCCGCACCGCCGACACCGGCGACGAGCCCGTGCTGACCCTCGGCGATCTGGTCATCGACGCGGGGACCCGGCGGGTGAGCTGGGCGCAGCGCCCCGTGGCGCTGTCGCCGCGGGAGTTCGCCGTGCTGTTCGCGCTGGCACGGCGCGCCGGTCGCGTGGTGACCAAGGACGAGCTGCTGGTGGCCGCGTGGGGCGAGGAGCACGCGGTGAGCCGCAACGCGGTCGAGGTCTACGTCGGCTACCTGCGCCGCAAGCTCGACGCCGTGGGCGCGGGGTCGGTGCTGCAGACCGTCCGCGGGCACGGCTACCAGGTCGCCGCGCAGGTCGCGCCGTGAGGCGGTGGTGGTCGGCCCGGCCGCTCCCGCTGCGGGTGGCCACCGTCGTGACCGGCGTCGCACTCGTCTCGCTCCTGGCGCTGGCGCGCGCGTCGGCGGCGGTCGTGGAATGGACCCTCGCCGAGGCGGTGGACACCCAGCTCGCCGCGGCCGTCGACGGCGCGGCGCCGCGGGTCGCCGCGGGACGGCCCGCCCCGCAACAGCCCGGCGGGGAGGTCACCGTGCGGGTGCTGGACCGCGCGGGCGCCCCCGCCGACGGCGGGCCGCGCCCGCGGCTGTCCGGCACGGACCTGCGCAGACTGCTCGCCGGGCAGCCCGCCTGGAGCTCCCGCGCGGGCGATCCCACCCGCTGGTCGGGCCGGGTCGTGACGATCCCTGACGGCTCGCAGCGCCTGGTGGTGGCCGCCGCCGACCTGGTCGGGTACGGCGCGGTGGTGCACCGCGGCGTGGTGCTGGCGTCACTGACGGCCGTGCTCGCCGCCGTTGCGGCGGGCGGTGCGGGCTGGGCGGCCGCCCGGGCGGCGTTGCGTCCGGTCGCCCGGATGCGGGCCGCGGCGGCCGGGCTGCCGCCGGGGCAGCGGCTGCCTGTCCCCGCGGCGCGCGACGAGCTGCACGCACTGGCCGACGCGCTCAACGAGCTGCTCGCCCGGCGCGATGCCGCCACCGAGCGGGTGCGGCGGTTCACCGGCGACGCGGCGCACGAGCTGCGCTCCCCGGTGGCCGCGATCCGCGCCCAGGCCGAGGTCGCCTCGGTGCACCCCGATCCCGAGCTCGCGGGCTCGGTCGCCGTCGAGGCGCAGCGGTTGTCCGGCCTGCTCGACGATCTGCTCGCGCTGGCCAGGGCGGATGCGGGCGAGCGGTTGCCCGCCGAGCCCGTCGACCTCGCCGAGGTGGCACGCGACGCCGTGGCACGGTGGTCGGATCACGCGGCGGTGCGGCTGACCGCGCCGTCGGCCGCGGTGGTGCATGCCGCACCCAGCGACGCAGGGCGGGTGCTCGACAACCTGCTGGCCAACGCCGCGCGGCATGCCCGGCATACCGTGCGGCTGGCGGTGCTGGCGGGGTCGGGCGCCGTGCGGGTGATCGTCGACGACGACGGGGACGGGGTCGCGCCCGAGCACCGTGACGCCGTCTTCGACCGGTTCCACCGGGTGCAGTCCGAGCGCGACCGCGCCTCGGGCGGCACCGGGCTCGGGCTCGCCCTGGTGGCCGAGACGGTGCACCGGTACGGGGGCACCGTGCGGGTGGGTGACGCGCCCGGCGGCGGCGCCCGCTTCGAGCTGCGCTGGCCTGCGGAGTCGTGAGTGGAGGACAGTGTTCCGGTCATCCGCGTTCCGGCAGCAGCGTTCCGGCAACCCGCCGACGCGCCGATCGTCGTCGCGGCGGCGCTGCTGTCGGAGGGACGGCTGCTCGCCGCGCAGCGGTCGTATCCGGCCGACACGGCCGGGCGCTGGGAGCTGCCGGGCGGGCGGGTCGAGGAGGGTGAGTCCGAGCAGCACGCGCTGTCCAGGGAATGCCGCGAGGAGCTCGCGGTCGACGTCGTGCCCGGCGTGCGCCTCGGCCCCGACGTCCCGCTGCCCGACGGTGGCCTGCTGCGGGTGTACCTCGCGGTGCTGGCCGATCCCGCGGCGACGCCCCGCGCACTCGAGCACCGGGCGATCCGCTGGGTCGCGCGCGAGCAGCTCGACGCACTGGACTGGCTCGACGCCGACCGCGCCCTGCTGCCCGACCTGCGCGGTGGGCTCGGGTGATCCGGAAACGGTCACGACCACGGTTGGGTAGGATCGGCAGGTAATCCCCGCGAAATCCCAGGGAGTCCCCGCGTGCCCACCAGCACCCCCACGAGGGTCCGCACGGACCTGCGCAACCTCGCGATCGTCGCTCACGTCGATCACGGCAAGACCACGCTCGTCGACGCCATGCTGCGCCAGTCGGGCATCGGCGGCCGCACCGAGGTCGACCGGATCATGGACTCCGGAGACCTGGAGCGGGAGAAGGGCATCACGATCCTGGCCAAGAACACCGCAGTGCCCCGTGACGGGCTGACGATCAACGTCGTCGACACGCCGGGCCACGCCGACTTCGGCGGCGAGGTGGAGCGCGGCCTGTCGATGGTCGACGGTGTGCTGCTGCTCGTCGACGCCAGCGAGGGGCCGCTGCCGCAGACCCGGTTCGTGCTGCGCAAGGCGCTGGCGGCGCAGCTGCCGGTGGTACTCGTGGTCAACAAGGTCGACCGCCCCGACGCGCGGATCGCCGAGGTGGTCGAGGAGACCCACGACCTGTTGCTCGACCTGGCCAGTGACTTGACCGATGCTGCTGCCGAGGCCGTGCTCGACATGCCGGTGCTCTATGCCTCGGCCCGGTCCGGCCGGGCGAGTCTGACCCGCCCCGGCGACGGTGAGCAGCCCGACAGCCCCGATCTGACCCCGCTGTTCGAGACCGTGCTCGCGCACGTGCCGCCACCCGCTGACGTCGTCGACGCGCCGCTGCAGGCGCATGTGACCAACCTCGACGCCTCGCCGTTCCTCGGCCGGATCGCGCTGTGCCGGGTGCGCGCCGGGCGCATCCGCAAGGGCCAGACGGTCGCCTGGTGCCGCGAGGGCGGCACCACCCGCTCCGTCCGGATCACCGAGCTGCTGCGCTTCGAGGGCCTCGAGCGGGTGCCCGCCGAGGGGGCCGAGGCCGGCGACCTGGTCGCCATCGCCGGTATCGAGGACATCACCATCGGTGACACCCTCGCCGAGCTCGACGACCCCCGGCCGCTGCCCCGGATCACCGTCGACGAGCCGGCCATCTCGCTGACCATGGGTGTCAACACCAGCCCGCTGGCCGGGCGGGGCGGCGGGACCAAGCTGACCGCTCGCCTGCTGCGCAGCCGCCTCGACGCCGAGCTCGTCGGAAACGTCAGCGTCCGGGTGCTGGCCACCGGTGCGCCGGACACCTGGGAGGTGCAGGGCCGCGGTGAGCTGGCGCTCGCGGTGCTGGTGGAGACGATGCGCCGGGAAGGCTTCGAGCTGACCGTCGGCAAGCCGCAGGTCGTCACCCGCACCCTCGACGGCACGCTGTGCGAGCCCTTCGAGCAGCTGTCCGTCGACGTGCCGGAGGACCACGTCGGCGCGGTCACGCAGCTGCTGGCCACCCGCAAGGGCCGGATGGAGCAGATGACCGGCCATGCCGGCGGCTGGGTGCGGATGGACTTCACCGTGCCGTCGCGTGGCCTGATCGGCTTCCGCACGGAGTTCCTCACCATCACCCGCGGCACCGGTATCGCCCACCACGTCTTCGACGGCTACCGCCCGTGGGTGGGACAGCTGCGCACCCGCCGCAGCGGCTCGCTGGTGGCGGACCGGTCGGGTGCGGTGACCGGCTACGCGCTGGCCCAGCTCGCCGACCGGGGCACCTTCTTCGTCGAGCCCGGCACCGAGGTCTACGCCGGGATGGTGGTCGGCGAGAGCCCGCGCGCCGAGGACCTGGAGATCAACATCTGCCGGGAGAAGAAGCTGACCAACATGCGGTCCGCCACGGGCGACGAGCTGGAGCGCCTCGCCCGGCCGCGCACACTGGGCCTGGAGGAGGCACTGGAGTTCTGCGCCGTCGACGAATGCGTGGAGGTCACGCCTGACGTGGTGCGGGTGCGCAAGGCCGAGCTGGACGCCTCGCAGCGGGCGCGGCAACGTTCCCGGCAACACGCCCCCAGGCCCTGAGACCTGCTTGCAGGGTCGAAGCATCGGCCCTGAGACCTGCTTGCAGGGTCGAAGCATCGGCCCTGAGACCTGCCCGGGACCGGCCGCAGCTCGCACTGGCACGATGTGCGGCCATGCGAACCGGGACGAGGTGGTGGCACCCCGTCGTCCTGATCGGGCTCGCGGCGGTCGTGCTGGCGTCCTGCACCGCGAAGCCACCGCCCACCGTGTCGCCGGAACAGGCGCCGGCGCCACCGGTCAGCCGGTCGCCGGAGGAGATCGTCATCGGGGTCGACGACCTCACCGGCGGTTTCAACCCCCACACGCTTGCCGATCTCACCCCGACCGGCAGGGCCATCGCGGGGCTGGTGCTGCCCTCGGCGTTCCGGCAGGTTCCCGACGGCAGCTGGCAGCTCGACCGTAGGTTGCTGTCCTCGGCGCGGGTGACCGACACCGACCCGTTCACGGTGACCTACCGGATCCGGCAGGACGCGGCGTGGTCGGACACCTCGCCGATCGCGGCCGAGGACTTCGGCTACCTGGCCGAGCAGATGCGCACGCAGCCCGGCGTGATCGGCTCCGCCGGCTACCAGCTCATCGACGAGGTGGTCTCCCGGGACGGTGGTAAGACGGTCGTGGTCGAGTTCCGTGCGCCGTACCCGGGGTGGCGTACGCTGTTCCGCCACCTGCTGCCCGCCCATCTGCTCAAGGATGCGCCGGGCGGCTTCGCAGACGCACTCGACAACAGCATCCCGGTATCGGGAGGCCCGTTCGTGCTGACGTCGGCGGACCCGGCCCGGCGCGAGGTGGTGCTGGCCCGCAACGACCGGTACTGGGCGACGCCGGCCAAGGCAGACAAGTTGGTGTTTCGCGACATGCCGTTGCGGGACCTGGTCGAGGCGCTGGGATCCGGGGGCGTGCCGGCTGTGCTGTTCGGTAGGCCCGATGCGACGACCATCGCGGTGCTCGACGACGCCGGCGTCACCGAGCGTGCGGTGGTGCCGCAGCCCTCGGTGGCTCATGTGCTGCTCCGGCCCGCCGCGTCGCCGCTCGAGGATGAGCGGGTGCGCACGGCGGTGGCAGCGGCGTTGGACCGTTCCTCGCTGATCGCCACCGGTGCCGCGAGCGGCCCGTCCACCGACCTGGTGGCCGACGCCCAGGTGCTCGCCCCGACGCAGCAGGGTTACGAGCCGACCGGCCCGGCGAACGGACCGCCCGTCCAACCGGATGCGAGCACAGTGGTCAGGATGCTCACCGAGGCCGGGTACGTCCGGGTGCCGCAGGGTTGGGAGCGCGGCGGGCAACTGCTGGAGCTGGTGGTGGCCGCGCCCGAGAACCGGGATCCCTACCCGACGCTGGCGGCCAGGGTCGCGGCGCAGCTGACGATGTACGGGATCCGCGTGCAGGTGCGGACACCGTCGGCCGACGAGCTGTTCGGGACGTGGCTCGACGACGACTCCAGTAGAGTCACCGGCCGCGCGGCGTCGACCGGGGATGACGGGCCGGTGCACATCGCGGTGGTCCCCCAGCCCGCCGGAGCCGACCCGGCGACCGTGCTGGCTTCCGCCCACGGGTGCCCGCTGGTCACGCCTGCCGGCGTCCCCATGGCGCCGGGCAACCCCGCAGGGGTGTGCGACCCGCTGTTGCAGGGGGTGATCGCCGACGCCCTCACCGGCACCGCGCCGGTCGACGAGGTGCTGTCGCGGGTCGAGCCCGTGCTGTGGGAGCGGATGGTCTCCGTGCCGCTCTACCAGCACACGTCGGTGTTCGTGACCGGCCGCGGACTCGACGGCGTGTCGCCGGGCCCGCTGCTGGAGGGCCCGCTGGACGGGGCCGCGCGGTGGCAGCTGCGTCCGGCCCAATAGGAGATCGGCCCAATAGGAGATCGGCCCAATAGGAGATCGGCGGAGTAGGGGATCCCGGTATGCAGAAGTTGCGGGGACTGTCAGCATCGGCCGTCGCCCTGGCCTTCGCGCTCGTCGTGTCGGCCTGTACCGGCGGGGGCAACACCGCGGGCGGCGAGGTGCCCGACCGGGGCCGAACCGCCGGGGCGAGCGCCACGGGCGACAACGGTGACGGGACCTACAACATCCCCGAGTCTCCCGCAGGGCCGGCCGTCTTCGTGGCACACCCGACGCCCTACACGTCCTACAACAGCACCACCGCCGGGGCGGACACGGTCGGCAACGCCGTGGTGCTCAACCAGGTTCTCGCCGATCCCTTCGTCCGCGACCCCAATGGCGACTACCTCCTCAACGCCGATGTCATGCAGTCGGTGACGCTGACATCGGAAGACCCGCAGGTGGTCACCTACAAGATCAAGCCGGGCATCAGGTGGTCCGACGGCGAGGCGTGGGACTGCGACGACTTCTACCTGGCCTGGCTCGCCGGCAGTGGCCGGGCCGTGATGCGCGACTCCGAGGGCGAGCCCGTCACCGACCCCGCGGGCGACCCGCGGACCCATTTTGATGCGGCCAGCACGGTGGGAACGGAGCGGGCCACCGGGGAGTGCATCGACAACCTCACCTTCGTCGAGACCTACGACGCCCCGTTCGCGGACTGGCGCGGGAACTACGCGCGCAACGCGATCCTGCCCGCACACATCCTCGAGCGGGAAGCGGGGATCCCCGACATCACCCAGCTCACACCGGAGTCCGCCCCGGCGCGGCTGCAGCGGGCCGCCGACTTCTGGAACAACGGGTGGACCGGCTTCGACGAGGCCGTCATGCTCGCCTCGGGCCCGTACCAGATCGCGAGCCGGGAGCCGAACCGGTCGGTCACCCTCACCCGCAACGAGAGCTGGTCGGCCAACCGCGGCGGGCCGGAACGGATCGTGCTCGTCGGCATGCCCGACGGCGGCGCTGCCGCGGCGGCGCTGGCGGACCAGGAAGTCAACGTCGTCACTCCCCGGGCGGACCCGGTCGTGGCCGATCAGCTGCGTCGCCTGGCCGATCAGGGTGTCGTCCTCGAGGTGCGCGGGGGTACCACCACCGAGCATCTCGACCTGGGCTTCGACAACCCGTTGTTCCAGGACCCCGCGGTACGAGCGGCTTTCTTCCAGTGCGTCGACCGCAACGACCTCGTCAACCAGCTGGCCCGCCGGATCGACCCGCAGGCCCAACCGCTGGGCAGCCTGATGTTCCTGCCCGACGAGCCGGAGTACGCCGAGGTCTACTCCGAGACCGGAGTGGGGGATGCGGAGCGGGCTAAGCACCTGCTCGAGGCTGCGGGCTGGACACTCGGGCCGGACAACGTCTACGCCAAGGACGGTCGGCAGCTGTCCTTCCGGATCAGCCACACGGTTTCGCCGCGGCAGGCGCAGATAGTCGAACTCATCCAGCTGCACTGCCGGGAGGCCGGCATCGAGGTGATCGATGATCCCGATCCTGCGTTCCTGGACGAGCGCCTGCCTCGAGGCGACTTCGATGCGGCGCTGCTGGCCACCCGGCGGCCTCCGCTGAAGTCGTCGCTGGCGTCGCTCTACCAGACCACCGGCGCGCGCAATCACCTGAGCTATTCCAACCCCGAGGTCGACAAGGCTCTGGAGATCGTGCAGATCGAGAACAACGAGGCGGCGCGGATGGATGCGCTCGCGAGTGCCGACCGGGCGATGGCCGAGGACGACGTCTCGCTGCCGCTGTTCCAGGTACCGGACATGTGGGCCTACAGCGACAACATCGAGGGCATCCACCCGCACGGCTGGGCAGGCGTGACGTGGAACGCCGCCGAGTGGGAAGTCGACTGAGTGGGGTCGACCGACGCCACCACGTGACCATCGGGCGGTCTGCCGTGCGTCACCCTCACCCTCCCAGGGGTGCCGATCTCAGTGTGTGACGGGGTCTCGCACTAACTGTCCGTTATATGACCAGTACTGATCGGTAACCACCCAATCGCCTTGGGTCGCGGCGTGTCACCGTTTGGTCACGATCCCTGCGTTCGCGATGGCACGACTGGCGCCGCTCCCTACGGTGCTCGGCGACGGCGGGCATGTTCGACGACATGGACGGCCCACCGGAGCAGTGACGCCGCCGCCACTCATGGCGGCGTGCCCGGGCGAGGAGGTCAGGTGTCGATGAGGAGATCAAGGGTGGCGCGCGGGGCCGCGCTCATCGCGGGCGCGGCGCTGGTGCTGTCGGCCTGCGGTGGCGGTGGTGGTGGCGGCGGGCAGCAGGGCGGTGTCCTTGCGGACTGCGAGCAGAACCCGAACACCTGCAACTCGGCCGAGCCCGGCGCGCTGCGCGACGGCGGTGAGGTCGCCTACGCCCTCGAGAAGAACGTTCCGAACTGGAACGCGAACTCGGCGGAGGGCAATGTCTTCGAGACGGGCCTCGTGCTCCAGGGTGTCCTGCCGAAGGCGTTCATCACTCAGCCCGACCTGACCGTAGCGATGAACGAGAACCTGCTGGTGTCGGCCGAGCAGACCAACAGCAACCCGCAGACCCTCGTCTACGAGATCCAGGCCGACGCGGTGTGGTCCGACGGTACCCCGATCACCGCCCAGGATTTCATCTACAACTGGAAGGTCCAGAACGGAAGGGACTGCCCGGACTGCGCCGCGGCGGTCACCTCGGGATACGAACAGATCCAGTCCATCGAGCCCTCGAACAACGGCAAGACGTTCACGGTCACCATGGCGAGGCCCTACACCGACTGGCAGGGCATGTGGAGTGGCGACAGTGTGATCTATCCGGCGCACATCGCCGCCCAGCAGGGCGACCTCAACACGCCGGAGGGGCTGGCCGCGGCGTTCGAGTATTTCGGCAAGACCGTCCCGAACTACTCCGCCGGTCCGTTCCAGATCGAGGAGTTCCAGAACAACGTCGCGATCATCGAGACGCCCAACCCGCGGTGGTACGGCGAGGGGCCGAACCTGGATCGGCTGATCTTCCGGGTCATCACCGAGGCGTCCCAGGAGCCCACGGCACTGGCCAACAACGAGGTCCAGGTGATCTACCCGCAGCCTCAGGTCGACCTGGTGCAGCAGGTTCAGAACATCCCGGGCGTGTCGTCGTTCATCGGCATGGGCCTGACCTGGGAGCACTTCGACTTCAACCTGCAGAACCCCTTCCTGGCCCAGGAACCGCTGCGGGACGCGATGTTCACCGCCATCGACCGCCAGGCGATCATCGATGCGACCGTCGGGCAGTTCACCGACAAGGCCGAGCCGCTGAACAACCACAACTTCATGCCGGAGCAGGAGGGTTACACCGACGTGGTCAGCGAGACCGGCCACGGTAGCGGCAACGTGGAGGCGGCCAAGCAGATCCTCACCGATGCCGGTTACCGGATCCAGGACGGTCGGCTCCTCACTCCCGACGGCCGGCCCGTCCCGCCGCTGCGGATCGGCTACACCGCGGGCAACCAGATCCGCCAGGACGAGTGCGAGCTGTTCGCGCAGCAGGTCGCGCCGCTGGGGATCACCGTCAACGTCACGCCCACCGACGACCTGGGCGGCACGCTGGCCGAGGGCGACTACGACATCATGGTCTTCGCCTGGGTCAGCTCGCCGTTCCCGTTCAGCGGCGCGCAGCAGCTCTGGACGACGGGCTCGGAGAGCAACTTCGGTAGCTACAGCAACCCGGAGGTGGATCGGCTGATCGCGGCGGCGGCGAGCACGACCGATGTCGAGCAGGCGCGCCAGCAGATCAACCAGGCGAGCCGGATCATGGCCGAGGACTCCTACGTCCTGCCGCTGTACCAG
>WHSY01000075.1:0-10632 GCA_009379815.1 Pseudonocardiaceae bacterium | reverse complement strand
GTCGCTGTCCGGTGATCCGCTGTCGCAGTTGCGGGCCCGCAACCCCCCGCCGCCGCCGCGGACGTTCGAGCTCGAGAGGCAACGTCTCCACCTCGATGAGCCGCTGCTCGAGCGCTACTGGATCTGGATCACCGGGCTGTTCCGGGGTGACTTCGGGCCATCGGTGCAGTCGACGCTGCAGATCGGCCCCAGGCTCCTCGACGGCTTCATCGTGACATTCCGGCTGATCGCGCTGGCGATGCTGGTGGCGCTGATGCTCGCGGTGATCGTCGGGGTGATCAGTGCCGTCAAGCAGTACTCCGGCACCGACTACGCTTTCACCTTCACCGGCTTCCTGCTCCTGTCGATGCCGTCGTTCTGGTTCGCCATCCTGCTCAAGGAAGCCGGAATCAGCTTCAACAACGCGGTCGGCAGCCAGGTGCTGTTCACCATCGGCGACAGCTCGGTCTACCTCGAGGGCGGCACCTGGGCAGAGATCACCGACATCCTCGGTCACATGATCCTTCCGACGATCTCGCTCGCGATGCTGTCGTTCGCCGCCTGGAGCCGGTTCCAGCGCGCCTCGATGCTCGAGGTGCTGGGCAGCGACTACGTCCGGCTGGCTCGCGCCAAGGGGCTCCGTCGCGGCAAGGTGATGACCCGGCATGCGCTGCGAACCGCACTCATCCCACTGACCACGGTCACCGCGCTGGACCTCGGCGCGATCATCTCGGGGGCCATCGTCACCGAGGCCGTGTTCCAGTGGCGGGGGGCGGGCAGCTTCCTGCTGGAGTCGATCCAGCGCAACGACGTGTACGCGGTGTCGTCCTGGCTGCTCGTCTCGGCGACCTTCATCATCCTGCTGAACCTGATCGCCGACCTGCTCTACGCCGTGCTCGACCCGAGGATCCGCTATGCCTGACGGCTCGAGCCCGCACGCACCCGTCGACGCCCCGCAGCAGCCGCCCACGACCACCGGCGCGGGCCAGGTCGCGGGCGCGCCCGCCGAGCGCGAGTTCACCGTCGCCGAGCGCAGTCAGGCCCAGCTCGTGCTGCGGCGGTTCGTGCGCCACCGGCTGGCGGTGATCAGCCTCGTCGTGCTGCTGGCGGTGGTGCTGCTGGCTTTCGTCGGCGGTGCGCTGTGGCGCTACGACGTCGGGACGCTCACCGGTGACTACTCACAGCCCCCGTCCTGGGACCACCCGTTCGGCACCGACGCAGCAGGCCACGACTCGTTCGCCCAGGTGCTGCGCGGCACCCAGATCTCGATCGGGATCGCGGTGCTCGTCGCGGTCTTCTCCACCGTGGTGGGCACGATCTGGGGTGCCACGGCCGGCTACTACCGCGGCGCCGTGGACACCGTGATGATGCGGATCTCCGATCTCATCCTCACGCTGCCGCTGCTCGCGGTCGCCGCGGTGCTCGGTCACAACGTCGGGGGCAGCTGGTGGCTGATCGCGCTGGTGATCGCGGGCCTGTACTGGGCCTACGTCTCCCGTGTCGCCCGTGGCGTGGTGCTCTCGCTGCGGGAGAAGGAGTTCATCGAGGCCGCCAAGGCGCTCGGCGCCGGCGACGCCCGCATCATCTTCCGCCACCTGATCCCCAACGCGCTCGGCTCGATCATCGTCAACGCCACGGTCCTGGTCGCCATCGCCATCCTGCTCGAGACCGCGCTGTCGTTCCTCGGCTTCGGGGTACGACCACCCGACACCTCGCTCGGGCTACTGGTCAGCAGCGCGGAGACGGCGGTGCAGACCCGGCCGTGGCTGTTCTACTTCCCGGGACTGTTCATCATCCTGATCGCGCTGACGATCAACTTCATCGGCGACGGGCTGCGGGACGCGTTCGACCCCCAGCAGACGAAGGTGCGTGAATGACCGTCGGCGAGACCGTGCTCGAGGTGGAGGGCCTGCGCGTCGAGTTCCCCACCGACGACGGCATCGTGCGTGCGGTGCGCGGGGTGAGCTTCGGGCTCGGCCGCGGCGAGGTGCTCGGGATCGTCGGAGAGTCGGGCTCCGGCAAGTCGGTGGCGTCGCTGGCGGTGATGGGGCTGTTGCCCGGCTCTGCCCGGATCTCGGGGTCGGTGCGCTTCGGTGACGCCGAGTTGCTCGGCGCCACGGACAAGGCGCTGAGCCAGGTACGCGGACGCCGGATCTCGATGATCTTCCAGGACCCCATGACCTCGCTGAACCCCGTCTACACCATCGGTTATCAGATCGCCGAGGCGATCCGCGCGCACCACGACGTGAGCAAGGAGGCCGCCCTCGAGCAGGCGGTGGAGCTGCTCGACCTGGTGCGCATCCCCAACCCCCGCGAGCGGCTGCGCAGCTACCCCCACGAGCTCTCCGGCGGGATGCGGCAGCGGGTGGTGATCGCGATCGCGATGGCCAACCGGCCGGACGTGATCATCGCCGACGAACCGACCACCGCGCTGGACGTGACGGTGCAGGCGCAGATCCTGGAGGCACTGGACACCGCGAAGCGCGAGACCGGCGCCGCCATGGTGCTGATCACTCACGACCTCGGCGTCATCGCCGGGCAGGCCGACCGGGTACTGGTCATGTATGCGGGCAAGCTCGTCGAGGCCGGCACCGCCGACGACATCTTCTACGCGCCGCGGATGCCCTATACGCTCGGGCTGCTGGGCAGCCTGCCCCGGCTGGACGTCAAGACCGAGCGGCTCACGCCGATCGGCGGCGCACCGCCGTCGGTGGTCAACATGCCGCCGGGCTGCCCGTTCACCCCCCGTTGCCCGCTCTCGCAGCAGGTGTGCGAGCACGAGGAGCCCGCGGCCGAGCCGACGACCAGCCCCGATCATCTCGCCGCCTGCCACTTCAGCGAGCAGCTCGAGGGGCGCGAGCCCGGTGACCTGTTCGGAGCCGACTGGCGCGACGAGGCGGCGGCGCCCGCCGCCGAGCGGCGGGAGGACGCCCGGTGACCGAGACCGCGAGCAACCCGGCCCCGACCCGCGACAGCCAGGGTCCGGTGCTGTCCGTGCGCAACCTCGTCAAGCACTTCCCGGTGCGGGCAGGCGGCCTGCTGCGCCGCCAGGTCGGCGAGGTGCACGCCGTCTGTGACGTCTCCTTCGACATCGGGTCGCACGAGACGCTGGGCCTGGTGGGCGAGTCGGGCTGCGGCAAGACCACCACAGCGCGGGTGCTGATGCACCTGGAGCCCGCGACGTCGGGACAGGTCGTCTACGACGGCACCGACCTCACCCGGCTGTCGCGTACGGCCATGCAGCAGCTGCGCCGGGAGCTGCAGATCGTCTTCCAGGACCCGTTCGCCTCGCTGGATCCCCGATTGCCGGTCAACGAGATCGTCGCGGAGCCGCTGCGCATCCACGGGCTCTACGGGGCCGACGGCCGCGACCAGGTTCGGGAGCTGCTGCGCATCGTCGGGCTCAAGCCCGAGCACGGCAACCGCTTCCCGCACGAGTTCTCGGGCGGGCAGCGCCAGCGCATCGGGGTGGCTCGTGCGCTGGCGTTGCGACCCACGATGCTGGTGCTCGACGAGCCCGTCTCCGCGCTCGACGTGTCGATCCAGGCCGGCGTGCTCAACCTGCTCGACGAGCTGCAGGAGCAGTTCGGGCTGTCCTACCTGTTCGTGTCGCACGACCTGTCGGTGGTGCGCCACGTCGCCGACCGCATCGCGGTGATGTACCTGGGCCGCATCGTCGAGACCGGGCGGGCCGACGACCTCTTCGCGGCGCCGGCCCACCCCTATACCCAGGCGCTCATCTCGGCAATCCCGTTGCCGGACCCGCGCAAGGAGCGTGCCCGGCAGCGGATCACCATCACCGGAGACGTCCCCAACCCCGCCGACCCCCCGAGCGGCTGCCGCTTCCGCACCCGCTGCCCGAAGTTCGCCGAGCAGCTGACCGAGGGCCAGCGGCGGCGCTGCATCGACGAGATCCCCGAGCTCGTCGACCGCGGGCAGGGCCACCCCGCCGCCTGCCACTACGCGGAGGGCGCCGCGCTGCTCTGAGCGTTCTCACGCCGGTGCAGGGCCGCCCGTAGGGTGCAGCCATGTGCAGCGCGGACCACCGGATGGTGCTGGTGCACGCGCACCCCGACGACGAGACGATCGCGACCGGCGGGACGATCGCGCGCTACGCAGCCGAGGGTGTGGCGGTCACGCTGGTGACCTGCACGCTCGGGGAGCAGGGCGAGGTGATCCCGGCCGAGCTGGCCGGGCTGGCCGCCGAGCACGCCGACCAGCTCGGCGGCTACCGGATCGGGGAGCTGCGGGCAGCCGGCAGCGCGCTGGGCCTGACCGAGCAGCGCTTCCTCGGCGGGCTCGGGCGCTGGCGCGACTCGGGCATGGTCGTCGAGCCCGGTGGACGGGCGAGCGTGCCACCCGACATGCATCCCCGTGCCTTCGCGGGCACCGGGCGGGGCGCGCAGGTCGATGCGCTGCTCGCGGTGCTCGACGAGCTGCGTCCCGAGGTCGTCATCAGCTACGGCCCCGACGGCGGCTACGGCCACCCCGACCACGTCCGCGCGCACGAGATCACGATGGCGGCCGTCGAGCAGCTGCCGCAGGTGCACCGCGTGTTCTGGGCGGTGCAGTCCCGCTCGGCCCTGACGGCCGGCCTGGAGGTGCTGCGGCGCAAGCCGGGCCTACCCTTCGCGCTGCCCGGTCCCGAAGGCTTGCCCGGCGTCGACGACTCGGAGGTGACCACGACCGTCGACATCACCGCGCAGCTGCCGGCGAAGCTGGCCGCGCTGCGGGCGCACCGCACCCAGGTCGCGGTGTGGCCCGACGGTCCCGCGATGGCGCTGTCGAACCGGGTCGCCCGGCCGGTCCCCGCCGTCGAGCACTTCACCCTCGCCCGCGGGCCGGTCGCCGCTGCCGAGGGCCTGTTCGAAGGGCTCGGGTGATGCGCCTCGTGACGCTGAGCGTGCTCGTCATCGACGCCGTGGTGCTGGCCCTGGTGGAGCTGCTGTTCCTGCCGCTGCGGCTGGGAGGGTGGCCGTTCCCGGTCGTGGTCCTGCTGGCCGCCGTCACGACCCCCTGGCTGGTCCGCAGGGCGGCCGAGCTCGGTGGCGGTGCGGCGGCGGCGGGAGCGCCGCTGGCAACCTGGGTGGCCACCGTGCTGGTGTTCGGCACCGCGGGCCCCGGGGGTGACGTGCTGCTGCCCGCCGACTGGCGGTCGCTGGCGCTGCTGGCAGCAGGGATGTTCCCCGCCGCGGTGGCGCTGGGCCGATCGCTGCACCCGGTGCTCGTGAATGATCCCGGAGGTGTCAGGCCCCCGAACCACTCACAGGTGGGGCCCAGTAGCGGTAGCGGTGATGCTCGGTGAACCCCAGCCCGGAGTAGAGCCGGTCCGCGGCGGCGTCATCCTGCGACACCTGCAGGACGGCGTGCCGGGCGCCGTGCTGCGCCGCCCAGCCGGCCGCGGCGACCGTCAGTGCCCGGCCCAGCCCCCGCCTGCGCCACGCCTGGCCGATCGTAAGCCGTGCCAGGTGCACCCACTCGTCGACCAGTGCCGCGCGGACCGCACCGACCACCTCGCCGTCGATGCGGGCGAGCCCGAAGCCGACCAGTCCACTGCCGAGCACCGCACGCTGCGTCTCACTCGGGCGCGCGGTGCCGGCCACCAGCCGCCACCACTCCGAGGTCGGAGCATCGGCGATCTCGATGGCAGCCTCGGCGCGCGAGCCGGCAGGGATATCCGGCAGCCGCGCGACCCGAACCGACACCGGGTGGCTCTCGTCGACGACCCAGCCCGCGCGGCGCACCGCGGCCTCCCACGGGGTCGTCTGGGCGACCTGCGCCAGCGGCGCCACGCCGTGCGCCGCCGCGAAGTGCACCACCGCCGCGAGCGCGTCCGGTACCGGCAGACCCGGGTCTGCGATCACCAGGGCACTGTTCGCCCGGCCGGTGAACCCGCCTGCCGCGCGAAGCAACCACTCGCCGAGCGGTCGGGTGACCGGCGCGGGCCAGGCCCTGGCGCAGACCCGCTCCAGCGCGGCGACCTCTCCCAGCGGTGCCCGCCGCGGCCGCGCGGGCGGCACCTCACGGACCGCGACGACATCGGCAGGGTCTACCACGACCGGACCACGACGGGTGTGCACGAGCCAGCGCTCACGGTCCTGGTCGAGCTCGCCGACGGCGTCGCTGTAGCGTCCTCCCGGCCCTGGTGAGGGCAGCCGGTGGCGAAGCGAGACGCGCCGGCCCAGCAGCACACGCGGATCGCCAGGGGGTCTGGGCATGTCCCCCAGTGTGGTGGCAAGCACGACGGGCCCGGTTGGTGTGGCCCATGACGAGAAGTCATACTGGGGTGTCGGCCCCGGGGAAACACGCTTCCCCGGCATGGCCATTCCGCAGAAACCGCGAGTGAGGAGCAGGAGAGCACCCGTGACCTACGTGATCGCCGAGCCCTGCGTGGATGTGCTCGATAAGTCGTGCATCGAGGAGTGCCCGGTCGACTGCATCTACGAGGGCGGTCGGATGCTCTACATCCAGCCCGACGAGTGCGTCGACTGCGGAGCCTGCGAGCCGGTGTGCCCGGTCGAGGCCATCTACTACGAGGATGACGTGCCGGAGCAGTGGAAGGACTACTACTCGGTCAACGTCGACTTCTTCAAGGAGATCGGTTCGCCCGGTGGCGCCGCCAAGGTTGGCAAGATCGACTACGACCACCCGGTGGTGGCGGAGCTGCCCCCGATGAACCAGGACGAGTGACCCGGGGGACGAGCGCGGGCGCTGCGCGCCCCGATCTCCCCGACTTCCCCTGGGACAGCCTCGCCGGGGCCGCCCGCCGTGCGGCGGCCCATGACGGGGGCATCGTCGATCTGTCCGTCGGCACGCCGGTGGACCCGGTCCCGGACCTCGTGCGGGATGCGCTCGCCTCGGTCTCCCGGGTTCCGGGTTACCCGGCCACGCACGGCACCGCCGAGCTCCGGGAGACCGTGGTGGCGGCGCTGCGCCGCCGTCACGGGATCACCGGTCTCGACCCGTCGGCGGTGCTGCCGACCATCGGATCCAAGGAGCTGGTCGCCTGGCTGCCGACGCTGCTGGGCCTCGGGCGCGACGACGTGGTCGCGCTGCCGGAACTCGCGTACCCGACCTACGAGGTGGGGGCACGACTGGCCGGGGCGTCGGTGGTCCGGCTCGCCGACGAGGCGCCCGCACCTGCCGGGACCGCGTTGCGGTGGCTGAACTCCCCGTCCAACCCGACGGGGGCGGTGGCGCCTGCCGAGGTGCTGGCTGCCGCGGTCGCGCAGGCCCGCGAGGTCGGTGCGGTGCTCGCCTCCGACGAGTGCTACCTGGCGCTGGGCTGGGAGGCGGAGCCGGTCTCGGTACTGCACCCGGCGGTATCCGCGGGGAGCTTCGACGGCCTGCTCGCCGTGCATTCGCTGTCGAAGTCGTCGAACCTGGCAGGCTACCGGGCGGGCTTCGTCGCCGGTGACCGGTCGCTGGTCGGCTCGCTGCTCGCCGTGCGCAAGCATGCCGGGATGATGATGCCCCGGCCGGTACAGCAGGCGGTGGTCGCCGCGATGGCCGACGACGCCCACATCGCGGAGCAGCGTGCCCGCTACGGGCAGCGGCGGGATGCGTTGCGCCCCGCGATGACCGGTGCCGGGCTGCGGATCGAACGATCCGAGGGCGGCCTGTACCTGTGGTGCACGGCCGGTGAGCCGTGCCGCGACACCGTCGAGCGGCTCGCCGGGTTCGGTGTGCTCGTCGCGCCCGGCGAGTTCTACGGACCCGCGGGAGCCCGGCACGTCCGGGTCGCGCTGACCGCGACCGACGAGCGGGTGGCCGCAGCCGTCGAGCGCCTCGCCGGCCCGGCCTGACGGCTGTTGTGCCAACGCGGCGTTGCAGCAACGGCATTGCCCGAACGCCGCGTTGGCGCAGGGACTCGTCGGGTCAGTCGTTGGCGTGCAGTGCTTCGTTGAGCTCGATGCCGGCGACGCCTTCCCGCCGGACGCCCTGCACCCTGCCGGTCACCGAGTCGCGACGCAGCAGCAGGCCGTCCGACCCGGACAGCTCCCGTGCCTTGACCACCGTGCCGTCGTCGAGCGTGACCTTCGTGCCGGCCGTGACGTAGAGCCCGGCCTCGACCACGCAGTCGTCGCCCAGCGAGATGCCGATGCCGGCGTTGGCGCCGATCAGGCAACGCCTGCCGACCGAGATCTGCTCCTTGCCGCCGCCCGACAGCGTTCCCATGATCGAAGCGCTGCCGCCGAGGTCGGAGTCGGCGCCGACGATGACCCCCGCGGAGATCCGGCCCTCGACCATCGAGGCCCCGAGCGTGCCGGCGTTGAAGTTGACGAAGCCCTCGTGCATCACCGTGGTGCCCGACGCCAGGTGGGCGCCCAGTCGCACCCGGTCGGCGTCGCCGATCCGCACGCCGGTGGGGACTACGTAGTCCGCCATCCGGGGGAACTTGTCGATCCCGTAGACCGTGACGAGGCCCCGCGAGCGCAGCCTCGCGCGGGTGAGTTCGAAACCCTCCACCGGGCACGGGCCGTGGTTGGTCCACACCACATTGGACAGCAGCCCGAACACGCCGTCGAGGTTGATGGTGCGTGGCGCGGCCAGCCGGTGTGAGAGCAGGTGCAGCCGCAGGTAGGCGTCGTAGGCATCGACCGGTGGTGACCACAGGTCGGTGATGACGGTGCGCACCGCGACCACGTCGACGCCGCGGTCGGGGTCGGCACCGGTGATCGCGGCGAACTCGGCATTGGCGTCGGGGGCCGGCGTGGTGCCGGTCCGGGCGTCGGTGGGCGCGCCCAGCTCCGGTGTGACGAACCAGGTGTCCAGCACGGTGCCTTCGCCGGTCACTGTCGCCAGCCCGAAACCGTGGGCTGCGGCGGGATTCTGCGCATCGGTCACGGTGAGCCACCGTATCGCCTGGTCACGGGCGGCCGCTCGGCGGCGGGGCGCTACCGTCACGGTCGTGCAGCTCGATCTGACCGCCGACCCCGTCGCGGTGACCGCGGCGCTGGTCGACGTGCCCAGCGTGTCCGGCGACGAGGCTGCGCTGGCCGATGCGGTTGCCGCAGCGCTGTCGACGCAGGCCCCGCAGCTGACCGTGCTGCGCTCCGGCAATGCGGTGCTCGCCCGCACCGAGCTCGGGCGGCCGCGCCGTGTGCTGCTCGCCGGGCACCTCGACACGGTGCCGATCGCGGGCAACCTGCCGTCGCGGCGAGAGGACGGCGTGCTCCACGGCTGCGGCACCTCCGACATGAAGGCGGGCGACGCGGTGATCCTTCACCTCGCGGCCACCGTGGCGCGGCCGGTGTGTGACCTCACCGTGGTGCTCTACGACTGCGAGGAGGTCGAGGCGTCGCGCAACGGGCTGAACCGCATCGAGCGTGAGCATCCGGACTGGCTCGCCGCGGACCTCGCGATCCTCGGCGAGCCCACCGACGCGGCGGTGGAGGCAGGCTGCCAGGGGACCCTGCGGGCCACCGTGCGCACCACCGGGAAGCGGGCCCACAGCGCCCGCTCGTGGTTGGGGGCCAACGCGATCCACGCCGCCGGGGACGTGCTGGCGCTGTTGCAAGCCTATCGGCCGCGGACCGTGGAGATCGACGGGTGCACCTACCGCGAGGGCCTGCAAGCGGTGCGCGTCGACGGGGGCATCGCGGGCAACGTCGTTCCCGATGCCTGCGAGGTGTCGGTGAACTTCCGGTTCGCGCCGGACCGCTCGCTGGCCGCGGCGCAGCAGCACGTCCGCGAGGTGTTCGACGGGCTCGACCTGGAGTTCACCGACGGGGCGGCCGGCGCGCCCCCCGGTCTCGACGCGCCGGCCGCCCAGGAGTTCCTGGCTGCCTGCGCGGCCGCGCCGGTGGCCAAGTACGGCTGGACCGACGTCGCCCGGTTCGCCGCGCTGGGCATCCCCGCGCTGAACTACGGTCCCGGTGACCCCAACCTCGCGCACACCCGCGAGGAGCACGTGCACGTCGCCCGGATCACCGAGTGCGCCGGCGTGCTGCGCCACTACCTCACAACCCGCTGACCGCTGACCGCTCAACGCTCAACGCCGCGAAGGGGCCCTTCGCGGCGACTGCCGATCCCCGTCCTGCCGGGAAGGGCACCCGCACGGCGTCCGACGCAGTGAAGGCGCCCTTCGCGGCGATCGAATCGCTGCCGTACGCAGTGAAGGCGCCCTTCGCGGCGATCGAGGTGGACGAGCCCAGCGGCGGGGTGAGCTCGGCACCGGCGCAGACAGCCGGCGAGAGGTCGCTCACTAGGGTGTCGGCCATGCCGGATGAGGGGCGGGCGGCGCCTGGTGACGAGGAGCACCCCCACGAGAAGCTGCGTGGCCCCGTGGTGCTGCGCCGCGAGCGCAGCGTGGAGCCGACCACCACCGATCAGCGGCTGCTCGACTCCCGCGGGCCGTCGGACTGGGTGCACACCGATCCGTGGCGGGTGATGCGCATCCAGGCCGAGTTCGTCGAGGGCTTCGGCATGCTCGCCGAGCTGCCCCGCGCCGTGACCGTCTTCGGCTCCGCCCGGACCCAGCGCGCGCATCCGGAGTACGCTGCAGGCCGCGAGATCGGCGCTGCACTGGCCGCGGCGGGGTTCGCTGTCGTCACCGGCGGCGGGCCGGGCACGATGGAAGCGGCCAATCGCGGCGCTTCGGAGGTAGTCGATCAATGTGCTCTTCAGCTCGGGGTGGTTGTGCCCGTAGTT
>WHSY01000074.1:4018-24845 GCA_009379815.1 Pseudonocardiaceae bacterium | reverse complement strand
CTCGACCCTGCAAGCAGGTCGTCGGTCACGCCGGGTGCCCCGGCTCGATGCGCTTGGCGCGATGGAACTCGAACTGCGGCCCGCGGTGTCCCCGATGCGCCTCGACGGGTTCGAGCAGGAAGCCGACATGGTCGCCCAGATCGACGCGGTCGAGCACCCGCCCGGCGAACCAGTTGTCACACGCCTCGATGACCGGCACCCCGCCGGGGCCCGGATGCCAGGCACAGCGCGAGAACTTGTCGACATCGTCGCCGCTGCGTCCGCCGAACAGCGCGGCCAGCCACTCGGCCTGCCGCGGGACGAAATGCACCGCCAGCAGGTCCGCCGACCGCGCGACCCGGTAGGTCCGGTTGTTGCGGGACAGGCACACCAGGAAACGGGGTGGATCGATACTGGTCTGGCTGGCGAACCCGACCAGGCAGCCGGCCGGTTCGCTGCCGACCGTGGTCGTGACGACGAACATCGAGTAGTCGAGATCGCCGACCAGTTCGTGGAACGTGCCCCCCGTCGCTTCCGTGGCGTTCACGCCGCCAACCTAGACGGTCGATGCCAGCTACCGGGCAGACCGTGCCAGCTCCCGCGCGTCGGGGCCGGGCCGAGATTCCCACGCGGTCACGTGGTTCGAGGACGGCTCGGCGTGGATGGCGGCGGGGAGGTCGAGCTCACCGAACTCAACGACAAGCTCGAGCTCAGCGCAGCGCCGATCCGATGCACACCGAGCGCACCGCCAGTGGTGTCCTGGTGCTCCGGCCCGAGCACGAACTGCCCAAGATGTCCGTCAACACGTTCCGGGACGTGCTCGACGAGACTCGGGCTTGCTTGCGGACCGCCGACTCGAGCGTGCTCGTCGCCGCCCTGGCGACCCCGGCACGAAAACACGAGTTAGCGCTGACGGCCGTCGGTTCCACCCGCTCGACGGTGCGCGCTACTTGTCCCACGAGGGCTACCCGGAACGGCTCTGCGCCCTGGTAGCGCATCGCTCGGCGGCGCCGTTCGAGGCCGAGGAGCGGGGTGATCAACTGCGCCGTGCTGGAGCCAGCCTGTGGCTGCCAGAATTTGACGTGCCCAAGCACCAGATGAGGACGATGCGTGGGCAGGTCTGATCACGGATGGTTCAAGCCTCGCCAGAACGGCACGGGTTCGTTGATCCAGGCCTGCACACCGGTCCCGAGGGATCCTGGTCGCAGGTCGGTGTTGGGCAACGCGTCCAGCGGTAGCCACACGAACTCGAGGTGATCTTCTTGGCTGGCCGGATGGGCGGCTCCGACGTCAATCTCGAAAACGAGGTTGAGCTCATGGTGGTCGGCGTCGTCTTCGCTGTAGCCGTGTTCGACGACACCGACAAAGCCGGGCGCTGACCTGAAAGCTGGCGGCCGGCGCGCTCGCGGCGGGGCGCACGATCGTGGTCAAGTGATCACGCCTGGACACAGTCCCCAGAGCACCGGTTTACAACATGTAGCGCAGCCGCAGTGTGCCCCTCGAACACGTGCTGGGACACTCTTGGTGCCAGATTCCGACGTCCCTGGAGCCTGCCGCGTGACCGCGACCGACACCCTGACCATCCCCACCGAACTCAAGCCCATCGACGGGCGCTTCGGATGCGGGCCCTCGAAGGTACGCCCGGAGCAGCTTGCCGCGGTCGCCGGCGCGGCGGAGGTGATGGGCACGTCGCACCGGCAGCAGCCGGTGAAGTCGCTGGTCGCCCGGCTCCGCGCCGGGTTGCGGGAACTCTTCTCGCTGCCCGAGGGCTACGAGGTCGTCCTCGGCGTCGGCGGTACCACCGCGTTTTGGGACGCGGCCGCATTCGGCCTGATCCGGGAGCGCTCGCTGCACCTGACCTACGGGGAGTTCTCCTCGAAGTTCGCCGCCGTCACCAGGGGCGCGCCGTTCCTCGCCGACCCCGTGGAGGTCTCCGCCGACCCCGGTGACGCGCCCGAGCCCGTCGGCGACGCCTCCTGCGACCTCATCGGCTGGGCGCACAACGAGACCTCGACCGGCGTGATGGTGCCGGTCACCCGCCCGGCCGGGTCGGGTGACGCACTGGTCGCGGTGGATGCCACGTCGGGCGCCGGCGGCCTGCCGGTGGACATGCGCGACGTCGACGTCTACTACTTCGCCCCGCAGAAGTGCTTCGCCTCCGACGGCGGCCTGTGGGTCGCGCTGTGCAGCCCCGCGGCGCTGGACCGGGTGCGTGAGATCGGCGGCTCCGACCGCTGGATCCCGGAGTTTCTGTCGCTGACGACCGCGCTGGACAACAGCGGCAAGGACCAGACCTACAACACCCCTGCCGTGGCCACGCTGCTGATGTTCGCCCAGCAGATCGAGTGGATGCTCGGCAACGGCGGCCTGGACTGGTGCACCGGGCGCACCGCCGACTCCGCCGCACGGCTCTACGGCTGGGCCGAGGCATCGAGCTACGCCACACCGTTCGTGACCGACCCGGCCAAGCGCTCGCACGTCGTCGGCACGGTCGACCTCGCAGACTCGATCGACGCCGCCGCGGTGTCGAAGGTGCTGCGGGCCAATGGGATCGTCGACACCGAGCCGTACCGCAAGCTCGGCCGCAACCAGCTGCGGGTCGGGATGTTCCCCGCGATCGAGCCCGGCGACCTGACCGCGCTGACCGGATGCATCGACTGGGTGGTCGAGCGGCTGAGCTGACGGCGTACTGGGCCGACGGGCTGGTACTGGGCCGACCGGGTGGTATGCCCGCCTGCGGCGCGCCTCCACCGTCAAGGCGGCACGCCGCCGTACGGTGTTGCAGTACGGCGAAGGGTGAGCGCGGACGACCGTGAGGAGGCGCTGGTGATGCGCGCGCTGCGGGTGGTCGGCCTCGGGATCGAGGGACGTACCGTGATCCTCGAGCCAGTGCCCCAGCGATCCGGGGAGCGTCGCGAGCGGTTCACCCTTCCCCTCGACGAAGGCTTGCACGCAGCGGTACGGGGTGACCTTCCTCGCCTCGGCCAGATCGAGATCGAGCTGGAGAGCCAGATGCGACCCCGTGAGATCCAGGCCCGCATCAGGGCAGGAGCGTCCGTCGACCAAGTGGCCTCGGCTGCAGGCGTCCCGGCAGAACGGGTCGAACGGTTCGCCTACCCGGTGCTGCTCGAGCGCTCCCGCACCGCCGGGCTGGCCCAGCAGGCACACCCGGTCCGCTCCGACGGACCGGACGTGCGCACCCTCGACGAGGTCGTCACCGACACCTTCGTCCGGCGCGGGCACGACTACGAGGCCGTGAACTGGGACTCCTGGCGCGGCGAGAACGGCAGGTGGGTGGTGCAGCTGCGCTGGCGCGCTGGCAGGTCGGACAACCGCGCACACTGGACGTTTCACCCCGGCGCGCACGGCGGCACCGTCACCGCGATCGACGACCACGCCGTCGACCTCATCGACCCCGAGGCCGGCAAGCCGCTGCGCACCGTCGCGCCGGTGAGCCCACTGGCAGGGCAGGTTCTCACGGAGCAGACCGGGATGGAGGTTCCCGCCGCGGCCGACTCCGAGTCCGAGCAGGGCGCCGAGGGGCCCGTGGTGCAGGAGCCGCCCGCAGCGCTGGCGGTGCCCGATGATGCGCCCGGCTACCGCACACCGCGCCCGCCGGAACGGTCGGAGCATTCGGAGCCGTCCGAGCCGACGGAGCGGTCGGGGGCGTCCGAACCGGCGGACGAGCGGCACCGGCAGGAGCCCGCTGCGGCAGAGAAGCCCGCCGAGGCGCCCAAGCGCGGCCGCAAGAACCACCCGATCGTCCCCTCTTGGGAGGACGTGCTGCTCGGCGTTCGTTCGCCACGCAACTGAGCCTGCCGCCGCTGCCTCACCCAGGCGCGATCAGCTGAGATTGAGCTGCGCGAGTGCGCCCCGGGACCGGACGCCGAGCTTCTGGTAGGCGTTGCTGAGGTGGTATTCCACGGTCCGAGGGCTGAGGAACAGCCGGGCGGCGACATGACGGTTGCCGAGACCGGAGCACCGACCGACCTTCTTGGCTTCGCAGATCTTGATACTGGCTGGGGAATGATCTTCTTCGTGCCCGGCGGACTGTTCTAGCTGATTCTTCCGCTGCTGCTCGTCAAGGGATTCTCCGTCGACAGTGCTGAGCCGAAGACCGAGAAGCCAGACCGCATCCCAGGCAGGCCCGCCACATCATGAGGGCCATCGTTCGCGACACGTATGGCTGGGCTGATCACCCGTGTCGTCACCGCTGGGATCCGGGCTCATGGCCAGGCTCAGTAGCTGTGGTCACCCAGGTACTCGGCAAAGGACGCGATGGCCGCCGGGTTTCGCGGTGACTCGACCAGCTCGGCGTAGTGCATCACGAAGAACCGGTCGTTGCGCACCGCGGCGACGTCGGCCATCGGCGGGTAGGACCTCAGGAACTCGATCTTACGCTGCGCGCTCGGCGTGCCGTAGTCGTTGATCACGATGACCTCCGGGTCACGGTGGACGACGGCCTCCCAGTTCACCCGGGTCCAGCTGTCGTCCAGGTCGCCGAAGATGTTCTTTCCGCCGGCCCTGGTGATGATCTCGTGCGCCGCGGCGTAGCGGCCGGAGGTCAGCGGCTGGTCCGGGCAGCAGTCGAAGAGGAACACCCGGGGCGGGCGCCGGTCGGCAGGCACCGCGCGCTCGGCTCTGCTCACCGTTGCCCGGTAGTCGGCGATCAACGCCTCGGCACGCTCGGGTACCCCGAAGATGCGCCCGAGGTTGCGCAGGTCGGTGTAGAGGGCCTGTAGCGGGGGCATCACTCCCCGCGCCGTTCCCTCACCTGGGCGGCAGGTCTCGCTGAGCAGGTAGCTGTCGATGCCGAGGGTGGCGAGGCTGTCGGGGGTGACACCGCTGGTCTCGGTGAATCCGTAGTTCCACCCGGCGAAGACCAGGTCGGCGTTCGCGCCCTGGACGATCTCCTTGTTGATCCGCTCGGCCAGCCTCGGCACGCGGTCGAAGTCCTCGCGCCACGGCGAGCTGGCCACTCCGGCCGCGTGGCCGTCGGACAGCACGTAACCGGCCATCCGGTCGGTCAGCCCGAGTGCGAAGAGGATCTCGGTGATGCCGATGTCGTTGCTGACCACGCGGCTGGGTGCGGCGTCGAACGTGATGTCGGTCCCGCAGTTGGTGACCGTCACCGGGTAGCCCGCGCCGCCTGCGGCATCGCCGCGCTGCTCGACGGTCGCACCGCAGGCGCTGCAGGTGGCCAGCAGCGCAGCCAGCAGGGCCACCAGCACGCGCGGCCAGCTCATTGCGCGGCCGCCGCGGCGGGCTGCGCGACCGCGTCGGCCGGTGAGTCGAACAGCAGCTGCGGAGCGCCCGTGGCCGGGTGCGACACGATATGTGCCCGCACCCCGAAGACGCCGGTCAGCAGTTCGGGGGTGAGCACATCGGTGGGCGGCCCGCTGGCGACGATATGGCCGCCGTCAAGGACGTAGAGCCGGTGACACCACGCCGCGGCCAGGTTGAGGTCGTGCAGCGCCATCAGGACGGTGATGCCGAGCCGGCGCACCAGCGAGAGCATCTCGAGCTGGTGGCGCACGTCGAGGTGGTTGGTGGGCTCGTCGAGCACCAGGACCCGCGGTTGCTGGGCCAGCGCGCGGGCGATCTGCACGCGCTGCTTCTCGCCGCCGGACAGGGTCAGGTAGCTGCGCCGCGCGAGGTGTGCGGCGTCGACCCGGTGCAGCGCCCGGTCACAGATCGCCCGGTCGTGCTCGTCATGGCGGCCGAGCGCGTGCTGGTGCGGCAGCCGACCCATGGCCACGACCTCGGAAACGGTGAAGTCGAACTCCACGTGACCGTCCTGGGTCAGCGCGGCCAACTGCCGCGCACTGTGGCGCAGCGAGACGGTGCGCAGGTCCTCGCCGTCGAGCAGCACCGCGCCCGCTGCGGGTCGCAGCGTCCGGTAGACGCAGCCCAGCGTGGTGGACTTCCCGCAGCCGTTGGGCCCCACCAGGCCCACCACCTCGCCGGCGGCGACGTGCAGCGACAGGTCCCTGACCAGGTACTCGCCCGCGATCCGGACCGAGACCCGCTGCAGGTCGACGTTCATCCCTGCCCTCCGAACGTGTAGCCGCGCCGCATCAGCGCCACGAAGCAGGGCACCCCGATCACCGCGGTGATCACTCCGAGCGGCAGCTCTTGCGGCGCTGCGATCATGCGGGCGCCGATGTCGACCCAGATGAGGAAGCAGGCACCGGCGAGCGGGGTCACGGCCATGACCCGGCGATGGTCGGCGCCGACCAGCATCCGCACCAGGTGCGGCATCATCAGCCCGACGAAGCCCACCGCCCCGCTCACCGCCACCAGGACGCCGGTCGTGGCCGCCGCGACGACGAACAGCTCGCGGCGCAGGCGCTGTGCGTCCACACCGAGGGTCATGGCGGTCTGGTCGCCCATCGACAGCGCGTTGAGGCGGCCCGCGGACAGCGTCAGATGCGCGATTCCCAGCACCACCACGCACACCGCGATCGGCAGCGACCCCCAGGTGACCCCGCCGAGGCTGCCGAGCAACCAGAACAACGCGGAGCGCGACGCCTCCCCGGTAGGGGCCTGGAAGATCAGGATGGTGGTGACCGCGGAGAACCCGTAGGCCATGGCCGTGCCGGTCAGCACCAGTCGCAACGGCGCGAGCCCGCGAGGCGTGGCGGCGACGAGGTACACCAGCACCATCGCGCCCAGTGCTCCGAGAAACGCCGCCGCGGACAGCGCGTAGAGACCCATCCAGGCGAACGCACCGAAGACGATCACGGAGGTGGCGCCCACCGAGGCACCCGAGGAGATGCCGAGTACGAACGGGTCTCCCAGTGCGTTACGCACCATCGCCTGCACGGCCACCCCCACGGTCGCCAGGCCCGCGCCGACGACCGCGGCGAGCAGCACGCGCGGCAGCCGGATGTCCCACACGATCTGGAACTCGCCGGCCCGTTCCGCGCTGATCACGCCACCCCGGATCTGCGCGCCGAGGAAGGACAGCACGTGGGAGAACGGGACCTGCACCGGTCCGAGCGCCACGCCGACCACGACGGACACGGCGAGCAGCAGGATCAGCCCACCGATCACCGGTGCCACCGGGAGCCGGCGCACCGTCCCCGTACCGGCCTGCGGGGATTCCGCACCCGGGGCTGCCGCCGGGAGCGCGGGAGGGGCGCTCCGGGACGGGGCATCAGGCATGTCGGACCTTTCGGGCAGGGTCGCGAGGGCCGACCCGGCGTGAAGTTGTGCCCCGATGATCGGCGCACCGCAGCGAGCATGTCAACACCCTGAGTGAATATCGTTTACCCTTCGTGTCTGCGCATATTGTCATCCAGGCAGCAATATCACCCGGAACGGTGGTCGTGTGCCCCCAGCGGGACGCCGCTCAGCCCAGCAGGGACAGCAGCAGGACGAACCAGCCGCAGCCGATGCCCGCGGCGACGCCGTAGCCCGCCCAACGCCACACCGGGACGGCGCGAAGCAGCCAGATCGAGGGTGCCAGGCCCGCGGCGACGAACACGGTGGCCAGCGCCGAGGCCCACGGGCTCGTCCCGGCCAGCGCCTCGGCGACGGAAACCACGGTGATCAGCGCGACGGCCGCGGCCACCGCGCTGATCGTCAGGCCCGTGGCCCACGGGGTGGGTTCCGGCCGCGTCTCGGGCACCGGGCGGATCTGCTCGACGCCGCCCTCGAGCGGGTCCGCATAGCCGACAGACATCCCCGCGTGAGCGGCGAGCCGCACCGCGAGTGCCCGGCCACGACGTGAGACGAGCACGCGGGCCTCGCCCCCGCTGCCGTGCCGGACCGTCTCCACCACCCGGGCCCACTCATGCAGCGCGGCGACGAGATCGTCGGGCACGCCGAGACGACGGGGGTCCTCGACGGGGTCGGCGTAACCACGCAGGACGGCCTTGCCGGCGCGGGCGTGCAGCTCCACTGGACCACCGTGACGCGCCACGGTCGGCCAGCCTACGGACCGACCGCGCCCAGTGCGTGAAAGGCCAGCGCAGCGGCGGTCGTGACGTTGAGCGAGTCGATACCCGGGGCCATCGGGATGCGCGCGTGGACGTCGGCCGCGGCCAGCGCCGCCTCGGAGAGCCCCGGGCCCTCGGCGCCGAGCAGCACCGCCACCCGCCCGCCGTCGAGACCGGCGTCGAGACCGGCGTGCTGCAGCGGCACCGCGTCCGGGTGAGGCGTCAGCGCGACCAGCCGGAACCCGGCCGCCCGCAGCTTGTCGAGCCCGGCGGGCCACCGGGTCAGCGGCGCGAACGGCACCCGCAGCACCTGCCCCATCGATACCCGCACGCTGCGCCGGTAGAGCGGGTCGGAGCACCGCGCCCCGAGCAGCACGCCGTCGATGCCCAGCGCGGCGGCATTGCGGAACAGCGCGCCGAGGTTCTCGTGGTCGTTGACGCCCTCGAGCACGGCGACCGAGCGCGCGCCCACCAGCAGCTCCTCGGCAGCGGGGGCGGGTGCCCGGTCGGCGGTGGCCAGCACGCCCCGGTTGAGGTGAAATCCCACCACCTGCGCCATCAGCTCGGCCGACCCGACGTAGCACGGCATCCGCCTGCCCTCGAGGTCGTCGTGCAACTCCGCGACCCCGGCGTACCTCGACGACGGCGGTCACCCGCACAGTCTCGCAACGTGACGACCCCACTGGATCGGCGGCTGACGGGGTGCTCCCCGCTGTGCCACGGTGGATCACCGGCGTCACGTCGGCAGGGAGGTTCCATGGGGCGCGGCGTGGTCGAGCGAACCTCCAGCCACGAGGAACGGCACCGGTATCGGGCGAAGATCCATCGCTGCCTCGACGCGCTCGCCAGGATGCTCGCAGCCGACAGCATCTCGGCGGATCACCAGCGGATGGGGCTCGAGATCGAGCTCAACCTGATCGACGAGGCGGCCGGCCCGGCGATGGCCAACACCCGGGTGCTCGGGGAGATCGACGATCCGACGTTCAAACCCGAGCTGTCGCAGCACAACGTCGAGATCAACGTCCGGCCGCGGCCGCTCGCCGGTGACGAGGCGATGCAGCTCGAGGCCGAGCTGCGCTACGCGCTCGACTCCGCCGACGCCAAGGCCCGTGGCGTCGGAGCGCGCCTGGTGATGATCGGCATCCTGCCGACGCTGCGCCGGGAGAACTTCGAGCTGCGCTGGATGTCGGCGAACCCACGCTACGCCGAGCTCAACGAGCAGCTCATGTCCGCACGGCGGGAGCAGATGCTGCTCGACATGGAAGGAGTCGCGCTGGACGGCTCGGTGCCGGACCGGCTGCAGGCCTACACCGACACCATCCTGCCGGAGTCGGCATGCACCTCGGTGCAGCTGCACCTGCAGGTGGCGCCCACCGACTTCGCCGCGCACTGGAATGCCGCGCAGTGCCTCGCCGGTGTCCAGGTCGCGCTGGCCGCCAACTCACCGTTCCTGCTCGGCAAGGCGTTGTGGCACGAGACCCGCATCCCGCTGTTCCAGCAGTCCTGCGACACCCGCCCGCCGGAACTTCGCAACCAGGGCGTGCGGCCCAGGGTGTGGTTCGGGGAGCGGTGGATCACGTCGATCTTCGACCTGTTCGAGGAGAACGCCCGCTACTTCACCCCGCTGCTGCCCGAGATCCACAGCGAGGACCCGCTGCAGGTGCTCGACGACGGCGGCGCGCCGTCGCTGGCCGAGCTGCGCCTGCACAACGGCACCGTGTGGCGCTGGAACCGGCCGGTCTACGACGTGGTGGACGGAGTGCCTCACCTGCGGATCGAGAACCGGGTGCTGCCCGCGGGGCCGACGGTGCTCGACGTGCTGGCCAATGCGGCCTTCTTCTACGGCGCGATGCGCGCGCTGACCGAGCACGAGCGCCCGGTGTGGACCCAGATGTCCTTCGCCGCCGCGGAGGAGAACCTCTACGCCGGCGCCCGGTACGGCATGGACGCCCACCTGTACTGGCCCGGGATGGGCTGGGTGCCGCCCGACGAACTGGTGCTGCGCAAGCTGCTGCCGCTGGCGCACGAGGGGTTGCGCAGCCACGGCGTCTCCGACGCGGCACGGCAGCGCTACCTCGGTGTGATCGAGCAGCGCTGCGTCGCGCGGCGCACCGGATCGACGTGGCAGCGCGACGCCGTGCTGGCACTCTCGGATCGCACGGCGGATCGCGGCGCCGCACTGGCCGGGATGCTGCACCACTACGTCGAGCACATGCACACCAATCAGCCCGTGCACACTTGGCCTCCGGCCCTGTGAGTGGCGATCCGAGCCGGGGTCCGAGCCGGGGCTCGCATCGCCACTCACGAGCCCGCCGGGCACTTTCGGGTTGCCGCGCCCGCGAATACCCTGGTGCCATGTCGATGCCCAGGCGCCGATCGGCCGGCCCGCACGGCGCTCCGGACGTCCTCCCCGCTTACATCCCGCCGGGATCCGGCAACCATGAGCCCGGACGGTACGACCGGGCCCGGCCAGGAATCCTGACCGGGCCCGATCCCTTCCCGAACTGACTTGCCGCTCCCACCACGAAGCCGGCAAGACTTAAGTTAGCCTAACCTCGCCTATCCCGTCAACCTCCGAGTGCGGACCTCACACAGCGCCGGCGATGCGGGCCCGTCGCGCCAGCACGGCGGCGCAGCCGAGTGCGACCAGCAACGAGGCGATCCCACCGACGACGAGCGGCGCGCGGCCGTTCGCCGTCTCGGCGATCCAGCCCATCAGCGGGCCGCCGATCGGGTTGCCACCCAGGAACAGCAGCATGTACAGGCCCATCACCCGCCCGCGCATGTCCGGATCGACCGACAGCTGCACGGTGCTGTTGGCCGCGGTGGTGAAGGTCAGCGCCGCCGCGCCGCACGGGATGAGCATGAGGCCGAACGTCAGGTAGGTCGGCATCAGCCCCACGACGATCAGCAGCAGGCCGAACGCGGCCGCCCCGCCGAGCACCAGCCGCAACCGCGGCCGTCCCCGCCCGCTGCGCCCGGCGGCCAGCGTCGCCCCGGCCAGCGTGCCGACGGCGAGCAGCGTCGACAGCAGCCCGTAGGCGTCGGCACCCCGCCCGAACACGTTGCGCGCCACCACCGCGAGCGTCGTATGGAAGTTGAGGCCGAACGTGGAGACGAAGAAGACCAGGCTGAGCAACACGATCAGGTCCGGCCTGCCCCGGACGTAACGCAATCCTGCTGCGAGCTGGCCACGCTCGCGGGGCACGCGTGGCGGCCGGTGCAATCGCGCGGGGTTCATCGCCACCAGCCCGGCCACAACTCCCGCGAAGCTGGCCGAATTGATCAGGAACACCCAACCGGTCCCCACCGCGACGATGAGCAGCCCGGCGATCGCGGGGCCCACGATGCGCGCGATGTTGAACGTCATCGAATTCAGCGCGACCGCGTTGGTGACCTGATCTCGGCCGACCATCTCGACTGCGAACGACTGCCGCACGGGCGTGTCGATCGCCGAGCAGCAGCCGAGCAGGAAGGCCAGCAGGTACACGTGCCACAGCACGACGATGCCGCCGACGTCGAGCAGCCCCAGCACGAGCCCACACAGGCCCATCGAGACCTGCGCGGCGAGCAGCAGGGCGCGCTTGTCGTAGCGGTCGGCGAGCACTCCGGCCCACAACGACAGCGCAAGCACCGGGCTGAACTGCAGCGCCACCGCGATGCCCAGCGCGATCGGGCTGCCGCCGGAGAGTTCGAGCACCAGCCAGTCCTGGGCCACCCGCTGCATCCAGGTGCCGACCAGCGAGACGACCTGCCCCGAGGCGTAGAGCCGGTAGTTACGCACCCGCAACGAGGCGAACATCCCACCGCGCGGCGGCCGCTGCCGCGCGGGCGGCACGCGCGTCCCGGTGCCGGCGCCGCCGTCATAGGCGGGCACGCGCTAGGTACCCGCCATCCGGTCG
The DNA here is from genome assembly GCA_009379815.1 of Pseudonocardiaceae bacterium. Classification (GTDB taxonomy): domain Bacteria; phylum Actinomycetota; class Actinomycetes; order Mycobacteriales; family Pseudonocardiaceae; genus WHSY01. Next base: position 13,021 of record WHSY01000074.1, on the reverse strand, counting down.
ATGATCTCGGCGGCGCGGCACAGCACGGTGCGCTCGTCGTCGGTCAGCTCGGAGAGCCGCTCGTCGAGCCACCGTTCGCGGGCCGACACCTCGGCCTCCACGTAGGCCAACCCCGCCGCGGTCGCCTCGATCACGGTCTGCCTGCCGTCGGTGGGATGCGGCCGGCGGGTGACAAGGCCTGCCTCCTGCAGTGCGGCGATCACCCGCGTCATGGACGGCGGTTGCACCCGCTCCCTGGCCGCCAGCTCGCCAGGGCTCATCGGCCCGTGCTTGTGCAGCGTGGACAGCGCCGAGAGCTGGGTCAGGGTCGCCGTGCGGTCCTCACTACGCTGTGCACGCAACCGGCGGTTGAGCCGGACCACGGCGAGCCGCAGCCGCGAGGCGAGCGTGCGCTCACCGCCGGAGGCCCCCGTGTCGGTCATATCGTTAGCTTAGCTCACGACCACTGCCGTCAGGCCACCACGAAGTACACGGCGAACGCCGCAGCCACCACCCACATCAGCGGGTGCACCCTGCGCGCCCTGCCGGTGACCGCGTGCAGTAACACCCAGCTGATGAAGCCTGCACCGATGCCGTTGGCGATCGAGTAGGTGAACGGCATCACCACGATGGTCAGGAAGGCGGGCAGCGCGATCACGAAGTCGCTGAAGTCGATCTCTCGCACCTGGGCGATCATCAGCGCCCCGACGACGACCAGTGCGGGAGCGGCAGCCTCGATCGGGATGACGGTGTAGAGCGGGGTGAGGAACATCGCGGCGAGGAACAGCAGCCCCGTCACGACGTTGGCCAGCCCGGTGCGGGCCCCGTCGGCGATGCCCGAGGCGGATTCGATGTAGACGGTGTTCGAGGAGGCCGACGCCGCACCACCGGCGACGGCGCCCAGCGCGTCGACGAACAGCCCGCGGCCGGCGTGGGGAAGCGACCCGTCCGCCCGGATGTAGCCGGCCTCCTTGCCCAGCCCGGTCATCGTGCCGATCGAATCGAAGAAGTCGGTGAGCACCAGGGTGAAGACCAGCAGCACCACCGTCAGCGCCGGGATCCGCGCGAACGCTCCGAACGACACCTCGCCGAGCAGCGACAGATCCGGCAGCCCGACGATCTGCTCGGGCAGCGCCGGGTAGCCCAGGCTCCACCCCCGCATGCCGCCGGAACCGACCTGCACCACCGACTCCACCACGATGGCCAGCACCGCCGTGCCCAAGACGCCGAGCAGGATGGCGCCGCGGACGCGCCTGGCCATCAGGACGACGGTGAACAGCAGCCCGATGCAGAAGACCGCCGTGGGCCAGGTCGAGATCGACCCGTCGATCCCCAGACCCACCGGCACGGTGGTGTTCGCCGCGTCCGGCAGCCTGCGTACGAAACCGGCATCGACCAGGCCGATGAGGGTGATGAACAGCCCGATGCCGACGGCGATCGCGGCCTTGAGCGGGGCGGGGACCGCGTCGAACACCGCGGTGCGCACACCGGTGACCACCAGCAGCAGCACCACCAGCCCGTTGATCAGGACGAGCCCCATGGCCTCCGGCCAGCTCATCTGCGGGGCGATCGTGACCGCGACGAGAGTGTTGATGCCCAGCCCGGTGGCCATGGCGAACGGGTAGTTGACGACCAGCCCGAACAGGATCGTCATGACGCCGGCGACCAGCGCGGTGACCGCGGCGACCTGCGACACCGACAGCACGTTGCCCAGCACGTCGCGCTTGGCCGACGGGTCCCCCGCCGAGAAGCTACCGATGATCAGCGGGTTGAGCACGACGATGTAGGCCATCGTCACGAAGGTGACCAGGCCGCCCCGGACCTCCCTGGTCACCGTCGATCCGCTCGCGGCGATCCTGAAGTAACGCTCCAGCACGGCCGCGCAGCCTACGGGCGCCGGGCGGTAGCGTGCTGGGACGTGACGGGTGCGCGGCGAGACGGTGACCCGGCGGCCCGCCGGCCGGTTCCGCCGTTACCGCGGTCGCTGACCGACGCGCGACCGCTCGTGCTCGCGGCAACGATCGCCTGGTTCATCGGCGCCGTGGTTCTGGGCATCGCGGGCATCGGGGGCGACTGGGTGTGGACGTGTGTGACCGGCGGCGGCCTCGGCCTGCTCGGTCTCGTCGTCATCGAGTGGCAGCGGCGCTCCGCCCGGCGCGGATCGCGGGGTGCGCAGCGAGGCCTGTTCTGACCCGGCAGGCCCCGACGGCCGGGGCGGTCGGGGTGGGCGCGGGGGCGGGCGCATACGCGTTGTGGGGCTTGCTGACCCTCTACTGGCCGCTGCTGGCACCCGCGGCCGCGGTGGAGATCCTCGCCCACCGGATCGTCTGGGCGCTGCTCGTGGTGAGCGCGGCGCTGCTCATCCGGCGGCGCTGGGGCTGGCTGCGCTCGCTGCTGCGGCAACCCCGCGCGCTCGCCGCGCTCGCTGCCGCGGCCGTGGCCATCAGCATCAACTGGGGACTGTTCATCTGGGCTGTCACCCACCGCCACGTCGTCGAGGCCTCCCTCGGCTACTACATCAACCCGCTGGTGTCGGTACTGCTCGGCGTGCTCGTGCTGCGCGAGCGGCTCGACGGGATGCGCTGGGCGGCGGTGGGCCTGGCGGCCGCGGGGGTGGCATGGCTGACGATCGACTACGGCGCGCCGCCGTGGATCTCGCTCACGCTGGCGTTCTCCTTCGGGACCTACGGGCTGCTCAAGAAGCTCGCCACGGTGGGTGCGCTGGAGAGCCTGGCGGTGGAGACCGCGATCGTCTCCGTTCCCGCGCTGGGCTACCTGCTGTGGCTCGGGCCTGCCGGCGCCTTCGGCTCGGCCGGTCCCGGCACCGACCTGCTGCTGGCCTCCAGCGGGCTGGCGACGGCGGTGCCGCTGCTGCTGTTCGGCATGGCCGCGGCGCGCATCCCGCTGTCCACCGTCGGGATGCTGCAGTACCTCACCCCGACGTTGCAGCTGCTGATCGGCGTGTTCGTGTTCGCCGAGCCGGTCGACGCGCGGGAGATGGTCGGCTTCGCGCTGGTGTGGGCGGCGCTGCTGCTGCTGTCGACCGCGACGCTGCACCGGCGGCGCGCCGCCCGCCAGGCCGTTCCCGAAGCCGTGGCACTACACCGACCGTGACGTGTCGGCTGCCGGCGCGGCTCAGGGTTCGGGGCTCTCGGGTGGGTTGAGGTGGCAGCCGGTGCTGACCCCGAGGACGGTGTTGACCGCGGTGCCGAACTCGTAGCTGGCGCCATACTGATCGATTCCGACGATCGTGTGGTCGTTGGGTCGGTCCACGATGATCTCCGGTGGGGCGAAGCCGTAGGCGCCGGTGACCTCGGTGACGATCCCGAGGGCCCGCGGCCAGCGGGCGTCGGGCAGGTTGCCCGGCGAGTACCAGGTACCCAAGCGCCTGCTCTCGGCAGCGGGCACGTCGGGGAAGTCGCCGCAGCCGGATCCGCTGAGCTCACTTCGCTTCACCCATTCGGAGATGCCGATCTCGACAACCAGCCGTTGGCGCAGCTCGGCCTGCATCCGCTCGTAGCGGGCGGTCATCTCGTCGATCGTCGGGCGATGTGCCAGCGTCGCCTGCTGCTCCTCCATGTCTCCTCCCGGAGTCTGGCCCGCGCACCCCGCGACCAGCGCGGCGAACACCCCCACGATGACAAGTCGCATCAGCCGGGTCACCACTACGCTCACCACAGCAGGTCGCCGACACCGACACCACGGTCGTGGACGGCGCGCTCGGGCACCCCGGCGACGACGGTGCTGATGTTGTACTGGCTGGCGGTGTCCTCGGCCAGATACCCGTTCGCATCGCCGGAGGAATGGCCGGTCGTCTCGGCGAGTCGACGGCCACCGACGGTCTCCTCGCGGGCCGACAGCCCGGTCACACCCTCCATGCGGTTGGGATCGGGCCCGAAGCGGCCGACGTCGGCGACCGGATCCCAGCTTGCCTCGACGACATAAGCGTGCCGCTCCGGCACGTGCAGGTCGTCGACATCGGAGGTGCCGATTCCCGGCGAGCCCGCGAACACCACGTCGTCGACCCCGGTGCCGGGCTGCTGCGCCGCCAAACCCGTGGTGGTCGACCCGTAGGAATGGCCGATCGCGGTCAGGTGCGGGTCGTCGGCCCGCGAGGCGTTGATGCCCCGGAACGTCTCGGCCAGCGTGTCGGCACCGGCCTCGGCGTGGCCCGCGGTGACGACCTCACCGAGCTCCTGGGGCGCCTGATAGCCGATCCAGGTCACCGTCGCCACCGACCCACCATCACCGTACTTCAGTGACTGCCGGTACGCCTGCTCCTGCAACTGGTCCATCTGCTCGTCGTAGCCTGCCAGGCTACCGTCGACGGTGGAGGTGAACCCCGGCGTGAACACCGCCACGTGCTCGGCGGTGTCGACATCGCCGATCGCGACGGCGGCCTCAGCCCGCTCCCCGGACAGGTCCAGCAGCAGCAGCTGCCGCTCGCCCGGCTTGTTCAGGGTGGCCTCGATGGCCGTGATCGAGGCCCGCTTGGCCTGCAGCTGCTCCAGGCGTCGTAGCTCGTCGTGATAGGTCGTCTCGTAGCCGGGGCCCCGGCCGTCGGGCAGCGCGGCTTGCAGCCGGGCGATCTGATCATCGAGCCGGGTCTTCGCGCCATACAGCCGGGCGGTGTTGGCGGTACTGCGTACGTGGGCGGGCAGCCCGGCCATGTTCCCCACCACCCTGGTGCTGGTGACCAGTAGTGCGTGCTGCTGGCCGGCGGTCAGCGACGCCCACCAGGCGGCATTCTGCTCCGGCGTCGCACCGGCAGGTGGGGTCGGCAGCATCGACGTCACCATCCCGCGGATCTCGGCCAGGACCCCCGGGTCGACGCGGGCCGGCGTGCCCCACGGGTGGCCGGGCTGCGCACCCAGACCCCGGTCCAGCTGCCGCGCCGAGTAGCCGTACTCGCCGGGCTCGTGACGTCCGTCGCCGTCGTGGGCCCGGTACTGCGCACCGCCGTACAGCGCGTTGATCGTATTGGCGCAGGCCCGCTGCGCGGCGTAGAAGTCGGCCACCGCGTGATCGACCGCGCTCTCGATCCGATGCTCCTCGTCGGCCCTGTCCTGGTCGAACTCGCCGCGCCCGGCAGCGCCCCCCTCGGCCACGAACACGACAGCCTGGGCACGCAGCTGCTCCAGGCGCTGCTGGATCGGCCGCACCGTCGCGGCGTAGGTCTGCAGTGCCGCAGCCGCCTGCTCGATGTCCGAACCCATGTCCCGCGACACCGCCGACACCGGCAGCGTGGCCGCCAACAACTGACCGGCCTCGGGCGCTCTGTACACCGACGCCAACCCCTGCCAGGTGGCATGCACCCGCGCCCCGGTATCCGCGACGTCGACCCCGACCCGCGTCAACGCCTGCGCATGCCCGGCCAGCGCATCCATGTCCCCCTCGATGCGCGGGATCACCGCCGGATCGATCGCCACCACACCACCTGCCCCGCCCCAGCCACCGCGGTCAGCCCGTACACACCCCACCGCCCGACGACGTGAGCTTATCCGCTCGGTCAACCCTGTGTGATTGCGCCATCACCGACCGGAACAAGCCTGTGGACAGGTCGTGAGTGGCGATACGAGTCATGACTCGCGTCGCCACTCACAGGCGCGAAGCGCCGAGCAGGGCGCGGAGGGGGTCGGTGGCGTGCACGGTGCCGTCGTGCTCGACCCAGCACGAGACGTCGTGCTCGGCGCCGTCGTGGCGCACCCGCAGCCGCCCGTGCAGCACGAGGCAGCCGTCCGGCACCGGCAGGCCCGCCGCCGCGCAGGCCGCCACCACCTCGACCAGCTCGGCCCAGGCCACCCGCCGGCCGGCGTCACCGTCGAGCAGCTCGGTGCGGGTCAACTCCGAGGCCAGTGGCAGGTCCAGCAGCTCTGCCAGCGCAGCCGGATCGCCGCCGGCGACCAGCGAGTCAGCGGGCAGTACGGCGGCGAGCCAGGGCTCGTCGAGCACCATCGCGCGCTGTGCCTCGACGACCGCGCCGGTCCTGCACCGGACGCGCTCCGGCGGCTCGACCTCAGCGGGGTCCAGTGAGCCGTCGACGACCGCGCCGACCAGCGCGGTGTGCGCGGCCTGCACGACTGCGGGGGTCACAGCCCGGGACGGGTCGGCCAGCCGCGCGAGAAGATCAGCGGCACCCGGCCGGTCGTCGACATGCAGCCCCGCCCGCACCCCGGCCGCGGCGAGGAAGTCCTCGCCGACCCCGTCGAGCGGTACCGGGTCGTAGAGCCCCGCGATGCCCGCCGCACTGTGCAGCCGCCACTGCCGCAACGGGCACCCGTCGACCAGGGCGTACCGGGCAAGCCACCACCCGGTGTAGCCGCCCGGCTCGCGCACCGCGGCTGCGGTGACCGGATCCGAGGCGAGCAGCCGCAGCGCCGCCGGCCAGGCGGGCTCGTCGACCAGATCGAGATCGCGCACTGCGAGCAGCCGCGCGGGCGGCGCCGCCTCACCGCCGATCGCCTCCCACCAGCTCTCCTCGCCCGCCAGCTCGTGCTCCGGCCCCCCGGGGTCGGGCTCGTCGAGCACGGCGAAGGAGTCGAGCACACCGACGGCGCCGGCGGCCCCGGCCGGGTAGCCGTCGGCGAGCACGCCGAGCGGCGCGTCCGGTGCGAGCAGCGGGCGAAGCGCCCCGTCGGGTGCCACCAGCTCGTCGGCACGCCGCAGTTCGCCGGTCACGTCGAGCAGTGCGAGCCCACCGAGCCAGGGGCGCCGTTGCGGCGGGTCACCCAGCCGCGCGGCCAGGCCGAGCACGGCGGTCACCAGCGGGGTGACGTCCTCGCCGTCCTCGGCGGCGTCGACGCTGCGCTCGGTGGCGGGTCGCAGCGCGTCGAGCAGCTCGGCGGGCCCGACGGGGCGGGCACCGAGGCGCTCCAGCAGCGGGTGCGCGGCGTCGGGATGCACCAGCCGCAGCCCGGGGACCTCGACGTCGGGCACGTCGTCGCCACCGAGCAGCACGCCGCGCGGGCCGGTCACGGTGCGCCCGTCGGTCAGCGGGACCGGCAGCGCGCCCAGCTCGTCGAGCCCGGTCGGGTCGGCGTCGAGCAGTCCGGACAGCGCGGTGTAGCAGCGGTGCCACCAGCCCGGCGACCGGCCGAGCCCGGCGAGCAGCTCGACAACCTCGGCCGGACCGACCCTGGGCACGCCGAGTGCGGCCATCGCGGGGCCATGCCGGGGCTCGGCGAGTTCGGCGGTCAGCAGGTCGCCGTCGGCCTCTCCCAGCAGGGTGGCGAGGCCGGGTGCGGGCACGTCGAGCACCCGGGCGCGGGCGGGGGGCAGGTTGCGGCCGTCCACCGCGGGCAGCCAGGCGACCTCGCGCAGCGCGGCGAGCACCGCGTCGCGCAGCGTCGCGTCGACCTCGCCCGCCGGGAACCCCGGCTCGGGGACCAGCGCGGTGCGGTCCACCGGGTCCAGCGCGGTGGCGAGCTCGGGGTAGGCACTCGCGGCGGCGGCGAGCACCGCCTCGGTCGCGGGGCCGGCCTGCACGTGCCGGCGCGACGGTTCCACCGGCACACCGGCGATGAGCCGGGCGGGCAGGGTGAGGCGTTCGGCGCTGGCCGTGGGCGTGTGCAGCACGTCGGTCCGCATCGGCAACGGCCTGCCGTCGGCGTCGACCGGCAGCGCCCAGCACAGGTTCCACCCCGGCCGGGCCTCCGGTCCCAGCGCCGCCAGCGCCTCGCCGTCGAGCTCGCCGGACCGGCGCGCCACCCGCCAGCGGTGTGTCACGTGCCCGTCGTGGATCACCACGGGGTCGTCGCCGTCCCGCAGCAGGGCGCGGTCGCCGACGTCGACGCGCGCCAGCCAGGGCAGCGCCAGCAGCAGGTCGGCGGCCTGTGCCGCGCAGCGCTGCAGCACATCGACGCCGTCGACGTCACCGCGCAGCGGCAGCCGCACCTCGGTGTCGAACCCCTCCGGCGGGAGCTCGTCGGCAGGCCAGACCAGCCGCAGCACCGGGGGCCGTCGGCCGCGCCGCGCCAGCTCCGCGTCGAGCTGCGCGTCACCGGCGACGGCCGCGACCGTCCGCGATGCGGAGAACCGCACCCCTCCGGTCGTCGAGACCAGCCGCGGCTCGTCGGAGACGGCGAGCACGGCGGAGAAGCCGACGCCGAAGCGCCCGATGGTCGTGTCGTCCCGCTTGGCGGAGGCGCGCAACGCTGCCAGCGCCGTCACTCCCGCCACGTCCAGCGGCGCTCCGGTGTTCGCCGCCCGGAGTTCCCCGCCGATCAACGTCACCCGCAGCCGCCCTGCGACGCCCGCCCGCCGCGCGGCGTCCGCGGCGTTCTGGGCCAGCTCGACCAGCAACCGGTCGGCGTAGCCGCCGTGCACCAGGTCGGCCTCGGCGTTGGCATCCTCCCGGAACCTGGTCGGCGAGCCCCGCCACGCGGCGAGCACGCCGTCGCGCAGCGCGGCGGTCCCGAACGGGTCGGTGGTCACCCCTTGGCGGAGCCCGGCGAGACCAGCTCCAGCTGGGCGTCGTCGTAGACCAGTTCCGCGACGGGCACCGTCGGGCTGGTGTCGACCTCGACCTCGGAGTGCGCGCCGCAGCCGAACTCGGCGTGCACGACCTGGCCATCGGCGGGGGACAGTTCGTTACCGCACGCGCCGAACATCGCGGACAGCAGTCCGCCGAGGGGCAGGTAGAAGCCGCACGTCGCGCAGGGTCCTGGAGCGTTGCGGGCAGTCTCGGTGTCCGGGCCCCACTCACCGTCGCGCCACCGCCGCGCCAGCTCGAGCCGGGCGTCGCGGCTGAGCACGCGTGCCCGGCCCAGCCCGAGCTCCGGGCTCAACTGCTCGGCAGCGGTGTCGTCGGGGCCGAGGTAGCCGGGCACCATCCGGGGGTCATCCGGCTCGATGGGCAACAGATCGCCCACGCCGAGGTCCCCGGCCCGCACCCGCTCGGTCCACGGCAACCACGCCGGGGCGACCAGCGCCTCGGGCCCGGGCAGCAGCACGACCTCGCTGACGGTCACGGGGTGGTCCGGGCCCCCGGACGCCACGGTGACGGCCCACCGCCACCCCCGGTAG
>WHSY01000074.1:0-4008 GCA_009379815.1 Pseudonocardiaceae bacterium | reverse complement strand
TAGCCGGGCAGGCGTGCCTCGAACAGGTGGGTGACGGCCCCCTCCTCCGGCTCCACGCCCACATGCGGGCCGACCGGGCTGGCGCCGGCCTCTTCCGCGGCGCTGTCGCACGCCAGCTCCACGGCCTCGGCCAGCCGGGGGTCGGTCGCCGGACCTGCGTCGATCTGCGGTGTCACGCCTCGATTGTGCCGCACCCTCATCGGCGTCCGCCCCGGTGGCCCGGTCCTGCTGTGGGAGGGTGGTGGCGTGCATCGAGCGCTGGGCGCCCTGGCCGCCGCGTCGGCGCTGGTGGTGGTGGTCGTGGCGGCGTGCGGACAGGCCACCGGGGTGGCCCCGTCGGCGAACGGGCCGGTGGAGCTGCGCGTCGAGGTGGCCGCGACGGTGCCGCACGATGAGCAGCTGTTCACCCAGGGGCTCGAGATCGCCGACGGGGTGCTCTACGAGGGGACCGGGCTCGTCGGCGAGTCCGTGGTGCGCGCAACCGCACTGGAACCCGGCGCCCGCCCGGGCCGCATCCTGGAGCAGGTGGCGTTGCCGGCGCCGTTGTTCGGCGAGGGCATCACCGTCGTCGGCGACCGGATCTGGCAACTGACCTGGACCAACGAGGTGGCGATCGAGCGGGATCGCGCCACCCTGGCCGAGCTGCGGCGGGTGCACTACGACGGCGAGGGGTGGGGGCTGTGCCACGACGGGCGCCGCCTGGTGGCCAGCGACGGCTCCGACCGGCTCACCTTCCGCGACCCCGTGACGTTCGCGCCCACCGGCAGCGTCGCGGTGCGACGCGACGGGCGGCCGGTGGACGCCCTCAACGAGCTCGAGTGTGTCGACGGCGAGGTGTGGGCCAACGTCTGGCAGACCGACCGGATCGTGCGCATCGACCCGGGCAGCGGCGCGGTCACCGGGGTGGTCGACGCGTCCGGGCTACTCGAGCCGGCGCAGCGGCAGGATGCGGGAGTGCTCAACGGCATCGCAGCCGTGCCCGGTACGGATCAGTTCCTGATCACCGGGAAGAACTGGCCCTCGATGTTCCTCGTCAGGTTCGTGCCGGTGTGAGGATGCCTCGGTTCACCGGAACGAGACGCTGCGGACGGGCAGTGCGAGCGCGGCCTGCTCACCCGGTGCGGCAGGATGGACGGCGTGAAACGGCCCGACCCGCCCTCCGGACCGGGAGAGCCCGACCGCCCGCGCAGGGATGCGGGGCGTGGGCGGCGGTGGGTCCCACCCAGGTCCGGCCGGGTGCCGCCCGACACCGGGGCCGGGCCCGATCCGCAGCCCCGGCCGCAACCGCCCCGGCGCCGCTACCCGTGGGACGAGCAGGACACGACACCGTCGGCTGCCGCGCGGTCGCGGCCCCAGGCCGCCGGTCCACCGACGACCCCGCTGCGTGGCCGGTCAGAACCCAAGCGTGGCCGGTCAGAACCCGGGCGTGCCCGGCCTGCGCCCGAGGGCGATCGGACCGAGCCAGCAGCCGCGGGTCCGGCCGATCCGCAGCCGCCGACGAAGATCACCGTGACCCGGGTGGTCGCGTGGCGCAGCCGCCAGCTCGCCGGTAAGGCCGTGGCGTTGTTCCGGCGCGCGACCACAGCCGACGGCGCGGGCAGGTCCGGCCTGTCCTCGCTGACCTACGCGACGATGATGAACTACGCCGCCGACGCGGCGATCGCCATCGCGCTGGCGAACACGTTGTTCTTCGCTGCCGCCACCGCGGAGAGCCGCAGCAACGTCGCGCTCTACCTGCTGATCACCGTCGCGCCGTTCGCGGTGATCGCACCGGTGATCGGGCCACTGCTGGACCGGCTGGGGCAAGGACGCCGGCTCGCGATGGCGATTTCGTTCGGGGGGCGGGGCCTGCTGCTCGTCGTCATCGCGATGCACCTCGACGACTGGCTGCTCTATCCCGCCGCGCTGGGCTTCATGGTGCTCTCGAAGTCCTTCCACGTGCTCAAGGCGGCGGTGACGCCCCGCGTGCTGCCGCCGGAGATCACCCTGGTCAAGACGAACTCGCGGATCACGGTGTTCGGACTCGCCGCGGGTGGTGTCGTCGGTGCGATGGCAGCGGGCCTCGCCGCCCTGCTCGGATCGTCGGCGGCCCTGTGGTTCGACGTGGCGGTGTGTCTCGCCGGTGTGCTGCTGTGCCTGCGGATCCCCTCCTGGGTCGAGCGGACCGAGGGTGAGATGCCCGCCTCGCTACGCGCCGAGCGCACCGAGGAGCTCGCCACCGCCCGGCGTCGCCAGCCGATGGGGCAGCGCGTGGTGGTCGCGCTGTGGGGCAACGCCTGCACCCGACTGCTCACCGGCTTCCTGACCCTGTTCGTGGCCTTCGTGGTCAAAGCGCAGACCGAGGGCTCGCCGGTCGAACAGGTGTTACTGCTCGGCATGTTCGGCGCGGCGGGCGGTGCGGGCAGCTTCCTCGGCAACGCGATCGGCGCGCGGATGCACTTCGGGAAGCCGGATCAGGTGATCCTCGGCTGCATCTCGGCGGGGCTGACCATGGCGGCGCTCGTCGCGCTGGTGCCGGGCATCACCGTCGCCACCGTGACCGCGCTGGTCGCCGGGACCGGGAGCGCCCTGGCCAAGGTGTGCCTGGACGCGGTGATCCAGCGCGACATGCCGGAGGCGTCCCGGAACTCGGCGTTCGGCCGGTCGGAGACCGTGCTGCAGCTGGCCTGGGTGTTCGGTGGGGCGCTGGGCATCCTGCTGCCCGCGACGTACTGGATCGGGTTCGGCACGCTGTCGGTCGTGCTGGGTCTGGGCATGCTGCAGACCACGCTGGCCCGGCGGGGGTCGTCGCTGCTGCCCCGCCTCGGTGGCAACCGCCCGCTGCGGCCCGATCCTCCGACGGTCCGGCACGGCGGGTACGGGCAGCACCCGCCGACCCGGGAGTTCAGCACCGTCCGGGACCTGAGCGCACCCGAGCAGCGGCCCCGGTCGTAGCAGCCCGGCTGAGGCGCTTACGGGTCGAGCTCGCGGCCTACCGCTCGCACGACCTCGGCGATCCGCTTGGTGTGACGGCGGTCCGGGTAGCGGCCCTTGCGCAGCTCCGGCTGCACTGTGGACTCGAGCAGGTTGATCATGTCCTCGATCAGCCCGTGCAGCTCCTCGGCGGGGCGGCGGCGCGCCTCCGTGACCGACGGTGGCGGGTCGAGCAACCGCACCGACAGCGCCTGCGGTCCGCGGCGCCCGTCGGCGACGCCGAACTCGACGCGCTGGCCCGTCTTGAGCCCCGCGACACCCGCGGGCAACGCTGCGGCGCGCACGTATACGTCCGCACCGCCGTCCTGCGTGACGAAGCCGAAGCCCTTGTCCGCGTCGTACCATTTGACCTTGCCGGTCGGCACTGACCTCACCGTTCCCTCGTGGAGTTGCCGCGCGGGCCGGGCAACGAGCACGCCCGGCACGACGAACGCGCCCCGAGCGCACCCGGGACGCGTGCTGCCAGTTTACGACCTCGAACGCGGTCCGGGACACCCACGTTCCCGATTCGGAGCACTTCGGCGAGGAGGGCGCCCGCGAGCTCGCCGCTGCCATCGCCCCAGCGGCTGCCCCGGTTGTCGCGACGGGGCCCTTCGTGGCAGTGCATGGGCGGCGGCGGGCACGGGCTCAGGCGTGCTGGGCGGCGGAGACGTCGCCGAGGCCGAGCAGCTCGACGGAACGCTCCCGCATCTCGACCTTGCGGACCTTGCCGGTGACCGTCATGGGGAACTCGTCGACGACGTGGACGTAGCGCGGGATCTTGTAGTGCGCGAGCCTGCCACCGCAGAACTCCCGCAGTGCCTCGGCGGTGAGGTCGGCCGCGCCGTCGCGCAGCTGCACCCAGGCGCACAGCTCCTCGCCGTAGCGCGCGTCGGGGACCCCGATCACCTGCGCGTCGATGATGTCGGGGTGGGTGTAGAGGAACTCCTCGATCTCGCGCGGGTAGACGTTCTCCGCCCCGGCCAACATGTCCTTGATCCGGCCGACGACGGTGCAGTAGCGGTCCTCCCGCATCTGCGCGAGGTCGCCGGTGTG
>WHSY01000073.1:342-25373 GCA_009379815.1 Pseudonocardiaceae bacterium | reverse complement strand
CAGCAGCAACACTAACGATCAAGCCCGAATCTGCCTACGATCTTCGGAAGTCCGGCCTTACGCCGCAGCAGGTCCCGTTGCATCCCGATGTACTCGCGCGCCTCGGCGGCCAGCCTGCGCAGATGTTCGACGGTCGCCTGCGCCTGCTCCAGCTCGCCGAGCACCGCCCGCAGGTCAGCGGCCCGCAGCACCGCGACCCCGGTGCCCATGCCGTCGTGGTAGCGGTGGGTGGAAATCACGTCGTCGAGACCGTCCCCGGTGAAGCCGTCCTCGGCGTGGGCTGCGAGGAACTCGCGCACCCCCTCTGCAGCACTCATCACGCGGCCTCCCGCCCATCCGGGACGGACACCACGCGCACCGGCAGCTCCCGGACCACCGCGCCCGCCGCACGCCGAGCCGCACGCCGCTCCCGGCGCTGCTCCGCAGTGCGCGAAACCAGCCACGACGTGGGCCGCCGCGCGTCGGCGACCTGCGCGTAGCACTCCCCGATGACCCGCTCCCAGTACTCACAGACGAGAAGCCGGTCAGGCTCTGAGAGACGAACACCTTCCATGGCAGCCAGCTCGCCCGGTGTCACCTCACCGTTGCCTCTGACCCGTGGGCCTTCCATCGAACCCTCCTGATGTAGTGCCTTATAGTGCTTTATAGTGCATTGCTCCACGCCTATCGTCAACCGGGTACCTTGTGGTGCACTAGTGCGCCGTGAGGGGCCACTGCTACGCTCGGTCCTTGTGCCGATCGACCGCAGTGAAGCCACGAGCTTCAGCACCCAAATAGCCGATGACCTGCGGCAACGCATCGCCGAAGGCGAGTTCGCTGCAGACCATCGACTGCCGTCGCTCCGCGCCCTTGCGGCTGAGTACGAGGTCGCTGAACTCACCGCCCATGCCGCTGTCCGGCTGTTGAAGGCAGAGGGCTTGCTAGTCGCCGCTCCAGGTCGCGGGACTTTCGTCCGACGACCGGCAGAGCCGCAGGACGGTGCTGCTCCGCCAGACGAACTCGGCGCACTCCGGCGAGAAGTTGCCGAACTTCGGTTACGGATCGACCGGCTTGAGCACCGCAGCGACGACGGCGGCGCTGGCGATACGTCCAGCGTCATGACGCCATGACCCTGGGCGCTGCTCGGTCCGCCAGCGGGTGGCGTGGTGCTGTGGCTCACGTCAACAAGAATCGGCCGCCGCACGAACAGATCCCACGCACACTCGATGCACCGAACGTGCAATCGCAGTGCAACGCCCGCCGGACGCCTCAGCGCACACGGCCGCACTGGCGCGGTAGGCAATGGTTGTAGTCGCCTCCTGGACCGGTCGCAGTGCTGACGCACTCCGGCAAGCGCTCCGTATGACAAACGAGGCGTTCGCCGAACACCTTGGGGTAGCAGTCCGCACGGTCGCTTACTGGCGCCAGCGACACGACATGGTCCCGCTACCAGCCATCCAAGAAGTCCTCGATGCCGCACTCGAACGCGCTTCGGACCGCGAAAAGGAGCATTTTCGGTTACTTCGCGGCCGTGGTGCCAGTCTTAGTAGTCGGCTGAGCGATGTTGCCGATGACGTGGCCGGTCTGACCACCTGGATCACTGCCACCGACACCAGCGACAACTCGATAGATCGGCTTGCCAGTGCTGCGGCCTCTCTCGCTGAGATCCACACGCAATCACCTCCGCAACAGGTGCTCGGTGAGGTAATGCGGCTTCATCAAGAGACGCATAACAGGCTGCGAACCGATGCACAGCGTCTCCGTCAGACTCGCGAGCTATTCCGCATTGACTCTGAGTTGTTAGCCCACGCCTGCCTGCTTTTCGGAGATCTAGGCGACAACGAGAAGGCAGACTCATACGGTCAAGCCGCCCTTTTGTGTGCGCAAGAAAGCGGTGCCAACGAAGCAAAGGCGTGGAGCGTCCAAGCTAAGACTGCACGCTGGCAAGGCCGGTATGCTGAATCAGCAGATTTGGCCAGTCGAGGTTTCGAATCCAGCCCCCTCGCACCAATCAGACTCCAGCTTGCGCATCAGGAGGCTAACGCTGCTGCATTACTTGGCGACCGCAATAGGGCACAACACGCGCTACAGCGGGCCGAGAAAGCCGCCGAGACCACATTTCCCAACGACTCCGGCGTCTCAGCATGGTCATTCCCACGCGCCCGCCAGGCAGTCTTCGCCCTATCAGTGGCAACCTACACAGGCGATCCAGACGGCGCCCTGCGGGCAGCAGCGATGGCAGACGACTGCTGGGCCTCCGGTGACCCACTAGTTCCGGCGACGTGGGCACAAGTAAAGCTAGGTGCAGCGATCGCGTATCTACTTAAAGACAGCCTTGACGGAGCCGCCGAAACGGTCGCACCTGTGCTGGACCTGCCACCAGAGCTGCGCATGTCTACCGTAACGGGGTACATGGACAACCTAGATCGTCACTTACGTGATCCCCGGTTCGTACAAAGCGGGATGGGCGTCGCCCTGAGGGACCAGATCAGAACCTTTAACGCTGGTGCCCTGCGTAACGAACACACCGTGGAGGGTGAATGAGCCCGTACCCAACGCAGTTGATTGACCGCTGGCACAGCCGTATCGAGCCGAACCCAGGGCAAGGAAAACTATACTGGCATGTTCTGTTGAATCAACACCCACAGGTCCGTGCCATAGCTAGTCGTGCGCAGGAGCAACTGGCTGCGTTCCGGGGGCTGCACATGACTCCGAAGCAGTGGCTACACATAACCATCCTCATTGCAGGCTCGACAGATGAAATATCCGCAAATGAGATGGACGCCATGCTCACTAACGCGACACACCTGCTGTCACAAACGCCACCGGTTACGGTCACACTGGGGCATATCCTCTATCATCCCGAGGCCATCATGCTCGCAGCCCGTCCTATAGACGCCTTAGAGCCGATACGCGAGGCCGTGCAGTCCGCCACCCGGGCGGTAATTGGCAAAGACGACGGCGTTACAGGGGACGGCACATCATGGAGGCCGCACGTGACGCTGTGCTATAGCACGGTACAGCAGCCAGCGGGACCGATCATTAACGCTCTGGGAACGGAACTGCCGCGATGCCAAGTGACCATCGACAGTGTCAGCTTGGTGAATCAGCGAGGGGCAGAGCGCCAGTGGGACTGGGATCCCGTCGGAGCCGTGCATCTGCTCGGACGGTACGGCGGTGAGGATGCCCAGACGTAGAGGCACCAGCACGTCACGCACTAGTGCCGCACCGCATTATTCCTTCGGGGGGTTGATCCACGCGGTGGGGTCGGCGAGGTAGAGGCCGAGGGCGCAGTCGAGGGCCTGTTGCGACCGTGCCGATCGACGGGGATGCTCCTATGGGCCGTCAAGCCGCTAGTTCAAGATTTTTGGCTGGTGAGGGCAGTGTAGACCTCCCGGGCTATGTAGCGTTTGAGGCAGCGGATGATCTCTTTGTTGGTCATGCCTTCGGTGGTGCGGCGTTCGACGTAGGCGCGGGTACGCGGATCCCAGCGCAGCCGGCTGAGCACGACGCGGTAGAGCGCGGCGTTCGCTTGGCGGGGTCGCCGCCGCGGTTGAGGCGGTGGCGGTGGGTGCGCCCCGAGGAGGCGAGCAGCGGGGAGGCGCCGCACAGCATCGAGAACGCGGCCTCGGAGTGCAGCCTTTCGGGGTTCTGCCCGGCGGTGACCAGCAGTTGCCCGGCCACGTGGGGGCCGACGCCGAGCAGCGCGCACAGCGCGGGGGTTGATCGCCCCGGTCAGCGGGGCGATCAGAGTGTCGAGCTCTTCGATCTCGGTGGTGAGCTGCTGGTGGCGCCGAGCCAGGCTACGCAGGGCGACCACGGTGCCCACCGTGGGGTCGCTGGCGGCGGCGCGGTCGGGTCGTTTCGCGGCGCAAACCGCGAGCAGCCGGCGGTCACCGAGGCCGCGCAGGGCGCTGCGTAGGGCGTCCGGGGAGGTCACGACCAGCGCCTTGATCCGGCGCTGCGTGCCAGCGCGCCCGGCGACGGCGCTGCGGCGGGCGACCCGCAGCGCGAGCAGCGCCTCGACCTGGCCCGTCACGGCGCTTGGGGTGTGCCCGTGCGCCGCGCGGCCAGCGCGGCCCGGGCGGCGGCCTCGGCGTCGACCGGGTCGGACTTGCCCTGCCAGCGCCGGGCCTTACGGTCCGGGCGGTCGACCTCGACCATCGCGACCCCGGCGGTGTGCACGTGCAGCGCCAGCCCGGCGCCGTAGACCCCGGTGCCCTCGACGCCGACCAGGACCAGGGCGCCCAACGAGCGCAGCCAGGCCAGCAGCGCGGCGTAGCCGGCCGGGGTGGTCGAAAACCGGGCGCAGCCCAACATCCGCCCGGCGGTGTCGACCGCAGCGGCGGTGTAAGTGCCCTTGTGGGTGTCCACCCCACCGACCACCTCACCACCGGCGCGCTCGGCCGTCGAGCCTGCGGTGGGGCCCGCGGTTGCGGACAAGACAGTGATGGGTGCCTGCTGGCACAGGCTCCTATGGGGTCACGACGCCGCCTGGTCAGTACAAACGAGCCCCGCAGCGGAACGACCGACAGATCCCGGTGAAGGCAGCACGGCCAGTCAGACCTTGGGTCAGGACGACCGCTGCGGGGCTCACCTACATCCTCACTGTCAGCCCTGGTAGTCGGCGCCGCCGACCCGAACCGCAATCTACGGTGAGCCGGACGAGCTGCGCCGAGCTAAAGTTCATGCCGCGCTCGTAGCATGCCGCAACTCACCGCGCTTGTTGCGGAAGGCCCGCTGCTGTTTTCGCGGCGGGCCTTCCTGCAGTAGCTAGCCCGGAGTGTCAGGCGAAGTATTTTTCGAGGTCGTCGAGCACAAGTTCGGCGGCGCCTATTCCGATGCCGAGCATCCAGTGATCATCAGACACGGTCTGCACCTTGCCGGCCTGGACGGCCTCAAGTGTCTTCCACAGCGGGCCTGCGATGACGGCGGGCTGGTCGGTCTCGCCCGCGGGACCGTAGGAGCTGGTGAAGATGACGTCGCCATCGGCCTTGGCGAGCTGCTCGGCACTGACCTCAACGAAGGTCTCGTCGGCCCGCTGCACGGGCGGGCGGGCGAAGCCGACGTCGTCGAGCACGGTGCCGATAAATGATCCCTTGGCGTAGAGCCGGATCTGGTCCGGCATGAACCGCACGAGGCTGACCGAGATGTCGCCCAGGTTGCCGATGCGCTCGCCGAGCTTGCGCGCCCGCTGCTCGTAGGCGTCGAGCATGGAGCGGGCCTTGTCCTCCATCCCGAGCGCGCGGGCATCCAGCAGGAAGTTCTCCTTCCACACCTTGCCAACGGTCTCGGCGAAGACCGTCGGCGCGATGGCCGACAGCTCGTCGTAGAGGTCCTCGTGGCGCAGCTTGCTGGACAGGATCAGGTCCGGCTGCAGGCTGGCGATCTTCTCCAGGTTCGGCTCGGAGATGGTGCCCACCATCTCGATGCCGGCCGCGTCCTTCTCGAGGTACTTCAGCAAGCCGGAGTCGACCGGCGCGCGCACGGCGCCCACCGGCGTGATTCCAAGTGAGGTGACAGCGTCGAGTTCGCCGGTGTCAAGCACGACGACGCGCTCCGGCTTGTGTGGTACCTCGGTGGTGCCCATGGCGTGCTGCACCGTGCGGGTGCTCTGCTGCTCGGGAGCCTGGTCGGTGCCGTCTGATGCGCCGCAGCCCGCCGAGCCCAGCGCGAGTGCGCCGAGTGCGGCGGCCGCGACGAGGCGGCGCAGACGGGAACGGACCATGTGAGGACCTCCTCGGGCGCGACGGGCGCACAGGGCAGTGGGACCGTGCGGGGCGCTGCAGTGAGCGTTAGGTTTGCCTACCTTCACAGACTGAACTGCTGCTCGTCCAGCCTCATGACTTCTTGTGAAGTTCACCTCACTAGCCGTGTACGTAGGCAAGGCTTGCCTTATATGCTGCGCTGGTCCGCACTCGACGTCCAGCGAGGGATCCCTTGGTTGCCGCCACTGTCACAGAGGCCGTACTCGACTCCGTCTTCCAGTGCGTGGGCAATACGCCGCTGGTGGCGTTGCGCAGGTTGTTTCCCGGTTCCGAGGTCGAGGTGGTCGCCAAGTTGGAGCTGATGAACCCCGGCGGCAGCATGAAGGACCGCCCAGCCCGGTACATCGTGGAGTGCGGCCTGGCCGACGGTTCGATCCGCCCGGGCGGCCACCTCATCGAGAGCAGCTCCGGGAACTTCGGCATCGCGCTCGCGCTGGCGTCCAAGGTGCACGATCTGGCGTTTACCTGCGTGGTCGATCCCAAGACGACGGGGGCGAACGTCACGATCCTGCGGAGGATGGGCGCGCATGTCGAGATCGTCGACGAGCCGGACGAGGCCGGCGGCTACCTGCACAGCAGGGTCCGCCGGGCGCAGCAACTGCGGGACGGGATCCCCGGCGCGGTGTGGATCAACCAGTACGCCAACGACCGCAACTGGCAGGCCTACTACCACGGCATGGGTGCGGAGCTGGTCGATCAACTCGTGCGGCCACCGGACTACCTGTTCGCCGCGGTCAGCACCACGGGCAGCATCCTCGGCTGCTCCCGGCGGATGCGTGAACGCTTCCCGGAGATGACCGTCATCGCCGTCGACGCGGTGGGCTCGGTGATCTTCGGTGGTCAGCCCGGTCCGCGCGAGATCCCGGGCATCGGTTCTAGTCGGGTGCCGGAGCTGGTCCGGCCCGAGGAGATCGACGAGGTGGTGCCTGTCGGCGACCTCGAGGCGTCCCTGGCCTGCCGTCGGCTGCTGTCCACCGAGGGCATCTTCGCTGGCGGCTCCAGCGGCTCGGTGATCGCCGCGATCACCCGGAAGCTTCCCGAGCTGCAGCGTGGCTGCCGGATCGTGGCGATCCTGCCCGACCGCGGTGACCGGTACCTCGACCTGGTCTACGACGACGACTGGCTCTCCCGGCTGGAAAGCGGCAGCCGATCCACCACCACCTGAGGTCTTCCGACCCCGACAACGCCGGCAGCAAGCCCGAAGGAGAACCACGTGTCCATCGCCACGGAGCTGACCCCGGACGGGTCACCCCGGATCCTGTACCTGAACCGCAGCGACATCGCGGCGGTGGGTGGGGATCATGCCGAGCTTTACGTGCACGCCCTGCGGCGCGCGCTCGTGCAGCATGCCGCGGGCGAGGTGGTGCAACCCCTCAAGCCCTACCTGCGGGTCGGCCAGGGCGGCCACATCGCGGACCGCATCATCGCCATGCCCGCGCACCTGACCGAGCCGGGCGTCTCCGGGATCAAGTGGATCGGCAGCAAGCACGACAACCCCGGACGCGCCGGGCTGGCCAGGGCCAGCGCCGTCATCGTGCTCAACGACCCGCAGACCAACTACCCCGTCGGGCTCCTCGAGGGCAGCTTGATCAGCGCCTGGCGCACCGCGGCAGTGACCTGCCTGGCCGCCGCGCACCTGGCGCGCAAGAACTTCACCGAGGTGGCACTGATCGGCTGCGGGGTGATCGGGCGGACCCAGATCGACGCCCTGCTGGAGCAGTTCGAGCAGATCGCAGCGGTGCACCTCTACGACCTCGACCCGGCCGCGGCCCAGACACTCGCGGATGCGATCACCGGCGCGCACCCCGCTGCCACGGTCCGGGTGGCGGGCAGCGCCGAGGACGCCGTGCGGTCGGGGGACCTCGTGGTGCCCTGCACCGTGACCGACCAGCCCTACCTGCGGTTCGACTGGCTGCGCCGGGGGGCGTTGCTCAGCAACGTCTCGATCATGGACGTGCACAAGGACGTCTTCCTGGGTGCGGACAAGGTCGTGGTCGACGACTGGGACCAGAGCAACCGGGAGAAGAAGATCATCAACCAGCTCGTGCTGGAGGGATCCTTCTCCCGGGAGCAGCTGCACGCCGAGCTAGGCGAGGTGCTGGGCGGCGGCAAGCCGGGCCGGGACAGCGATGACGAGATCATCGTACTCAACCCGATGGGAATGGCGGTGGAAGACATCGCCTGCGCCGCCGAGGTCTACGCCAGGGCGCGGCAGGCGCAGGTCGGTACCTGGCTGAACCTGTACTGAGCGGCGCCGTGCGAGCTGCCGATTCCGCCCACCTGGTGCTGCGCGACCTAGTCGACGCGCTGGTCCAGGAGAACCTCTGGGACGTCGCCAACCGTGCCGTCGCGCAGCCGCCCGCGGCGCTGGCCGCGCAGCGACTGGACCCCGGGGAGCGCTGGTGCCGCATCGACCTGCGCGCGGGCTGGGTGTGCTTTCGCGCTCGGGAGGCCGCGGGGCTGCAGCCGTTCCGGTTCTCGCGGGCACCGGTGTGGACCGGCGCCGGGGCGGAGGAACCCGCGCGGGAACCGGACCCTGCGGGGCTGCTCGCGCTGCTGGCCGCGGACCGTCCCGGCGAGGCCGACCCGGACGCGGTGGCGCGGGTGCGGGCCGAGCTGGCCACCGCCGTCGAACACGCCGAGGTGACCCTGGCTGGACGGGCCCGGCTCCCCGGCGTCCGTCCCCGGCCGGGCGGGCTGCTGGCCGGGGAACGGCTCAGCGCCACCCGGGACCGGCCGTTCCATCCCACCGCGCGGGCTGCCGCCGGCTGGTCGCGGGCCGAGCTGGGCCGCTACGGCCCGATGCGCCCCCGGCCGCTTGGCCTGGGCTGGGTGGCGGTGCACCGGGAGCGGCTGCGCCACGGCGCCGGGCCCGGCTCGCCGCGGCTGCACGAACGGTTGCTCGACCATACCGGCCTGGCCCGGCTCGACCAGGCGATGCGCCGCGCCGGCCTTGACGTGACCGAACACCAGCCGCTGCCGGTGCACCCATGGCAATTCGAGCGCGTGCTGCCGTCCCAGTTCCCGGACGAGTGCGCGGCGGGCGAGGTGGTGCCGCTGGACTGTGTGCTGGGCAGCTTCCACCCCACCGCCTCACTGCGCACGCTGGTCACCGCGCCGGAGTCCGCGCTGCACCTCAAGCTGTCGCTCGGGGTGGCCACCCTGGGGGCCGCCCGGCTACTACCAGCGCGCTATCTGGCCAATTCCGACCGTGCCCAACGCACCATGTGCGACCTGCGGGAGCGAGACCCGGTGCTGCGCGAGCGGGTGCTGCTGTGCGACGAGCGGACCTGGTGCGGTTGGGGGCACCCGTCCGGGTCCGACGAGTTCGCCGACCGGCCCGGGCAGCTGGCTGCGCAGCTGCGCGACTACCCGCCGGCCCTGCTGACCGATCCCGGTGTGCTGGTGCTGCCAATGGCCGCGCTGGCGGCGCATGAGTGGGATGTGCTGGGCGAGGCGATCCTCGCCCGCCAGCCCGATGCCGGGCAGGCGCTGGCGTTCTTCCGGGAGCTGGCCGGCGCGTTCTGCGAACTCGGGCTGGCGTTCCTGCGCCATGGGGTGATGCCGGAGCTGCACGGGCAGAACGTGCTGGTAGTGCTGCGGGACGGCGCCGTACAGCGGTTCGTGCTGCGCGACCACGACACGCTGCGGATCCACCCGGAGTGGATGGCCGCAGCCGGGGTGCCCGACCCCGGGTACCGAATCCGGCCGGGCGGCCGGCAGTCGCTGATCCTGACGTCGGGACAGGCGCTGCTCGGCTACCTGCAGACCCTCGGCTTCCAGGTGAACCTGCTCGGCATCGCAGACGCGCTGGGCCGCCACACCGGGGCCGGCGAGCAGGCCTTCTGGGCGGCGCTGCACACTGCCGTGGCCGGTGCGCTTGCCGACGTCGCGTTGCCCGCCCACGTCGCCGACGTGGTCGAGCGCGCGCTGCTGGCCGCACCCCACTGGCCGTGCCGCACCGTGCTCGGCCCGTTGTTGCGCCGCGCCCGTGACGGCGGGGTGAGCATGCCGGCCGCGGTGGGCGAGGTCCCGAACCCACTGCTGGCGGCCACCACGACCGCGGGAGGGCAGCGGTGACGGCGGCGCGGGTCCGGCGCCGGGCCTTCGTCGCGCTGTGGCTCGGGCAGTTCGTGGCGGTGGCCGGGCTCACTGTAGTGGTCCCGCTGCTGCCGTTCTATCTGGCCGGGCTGGGCACCGACCCGGACTACGTCGCGTGGTGGACGGGGGTGTCGCTGGCCGCGCCCGCGGTGGCCCAGGTCCTGGCCGGCCCGCTGTGGGGGTGGGTGGGCGACCGTTACGGCCGCAAAGCGATGGTGGTGCGGGCACTGGCCGGCCTGGCGCTGTCGGTGGGGCTGATGGCGCTGGCGGTGAGCCCGGCGCAGTTCCTGGCCTGTCGGCTGCTACAGGGTCTCTTCGGCGGTGTCGTCCCGGCCAGCGCCACCTTTGCCAGCTCGTTGGCCGCGCCCGGGCGCCGCGGCCGGGCCCTGGGCGGGCTGTTCACCGCCACCGGGGCGGGTGCGCTCGTCGGGCCGCTGCTGGGCGGCCTGCTGGCCGGCCGGTACGGCTTCGGGCCGCTGTTTGCCGGGGTGGCCGCGCTGCTGGCGGTCGCCGTGGTGGCGGCTGCGGTCCTGCTGACCGAGCCGCCGCGCGAACCCAGGCCGGGCCGCGCCAGCGTGGCGTCGGTGCGCGAAGTGAGCGGGCGGCTCTTCCGTGCCCGGCACGTGCGTGCGCTGGTGCTCGCGGGGCTGGCCGGACAGGCCGCGGCCTACGCCCTCGTGGTGGTCTTCGCTCCGCGGGTTGGCCAGATCACCAGCTCCGTCGGGGAGGCGACCGCGTGGGTCGGCGTGCTGCAGGCCGCGACGTGGGCAGCGTCGCTGGGTGGCGCGCCGTGGTGGGGCGCGCGCAACGATCGAAGCCGCCCGCCGCGCAGCTTCGCCTGGGCTGCTGCGGGCTGCGCCCTCGCCGTCGCGCTGCAGGCGGTCCCCGCCGACCCGGAGCTGCTGCTGCCGCTGCGGCTGCTGCAGGGCCTGTGCTTCGCGGCGCTGGCCCAGTCGGTGCTGCACGTCGTCGGGCGCTCCGTCGCGGACTCGGCGCAGGGATCAGGGCTCGGCGTGACGAGTAGTCTGCTCGAGCTCGGGCAGGTGCTCGGGCCGCTGTTCGGTGCGCTGGCCGCTTCGCTGCTGCCGCCGCCGGCTGCCTTCACCGCCATCGGTGCGCTGTTCGTCCTGGCCGCAGCACTGGCAATGCGCAGCGCGCGGCTGACCCCACCCGTCACAGCTGCCGCCCGCAGCACCGTCCCCACCGAAGCAGGTGTCGCCTCGTGATCGACCAACAGCGTCTCGTGCACCGCCTGACCGGAGCCCGCGCCCGCGCCGAACGCGCCGCGCAGCAGCGGCTGCTGAACGCCTTTCTGCGGGAGACGGGCCACACAGCGGTCCCGCGCGGCCCGCTGCGACTGCCGTTGCCGGCATCCGGCGCCGTGCTGCTCGGGACGGTGGCCCGCCGGTCGGTTTTCGGGCACCATGTCTACGGCCCGGAGTTCCGGGTGCAGGACGAGGCCCCGGGCAGCCCGGCGGTCCCGCTCGACCACGATGGGCTGGTGCGGCTGCTGCTGGCCGAGCTCGACGCGCGCGCCGGGGACGGCGGTGGCAGCGCTCGGTGCGCGGAGCTGTCCGCGCAGATCGAGAACAGCGTGGCACGCACCAGCCGCTACCTGGCACACCGGCGCCCGCCCACACCGCCCCCCACCGATCCCGCGGCGCTGATCCGCCACGCCGAGCAATCCCTGCTGTTCGGGCACCCGTTTCACCCCACACCCAAGAGCGCCGAGGGGTTCGACGAGGACGACCTCGCTCGCTACGCCCCGGAACTCGGCGCCTCGTTCCCGCTGTGCTTTGTCGCGGTGGCACCGGAGCTGCTCGTCGAGCGGCGCGTCGCCCCCGGCCCCTGGGTGCCCCCGGAGGTGGCCAACGCCGCGCGGCGCGCCCTCGGCCCCGACCGGCACGACCGCGCGCTGTTGCCCGTGCACCCCTGGCAGGCGGGGTACCTGATGCGCCAGGAGCCCGTCGAGGAGCTGGTGGCACAGGGCCTGCTGATCTCGCTCGGCCCGCTGGGGGCCGAGGTGTACCCGACGTCGTCGGTGCGCACGGTCTGCGCCCCGGCCTTCCCGACCGCCTGGAAGCTGCCGCTGCACGTGCGGATCACCAACTTCGTCCGGACGAACCCGATGGACCACGTGCGGCGCGCGGCCGACGCCAGCCTGCTGCTCGGCGCGCTGCGCCCCGGCTGGGCGCACCCCGGGTTCGACGTCCTGCTGGAGACCGGGTACCGCACCGTGAACCACCCGGAGCTGGCCGACGACCTCGCGGTGCTCTACCGCGAACACCCGTTCGCCCGGCGCGGGGAGGCGCCCCGGGTGGTGGCCGGGCTGCTCGAGGAGCGGCCCGACGCCGAGCCCGACCTCGTCCAGGAGGTGCGCCGCGCGAGCCGCTGCCCGTCCGGGCCGGTGCCTGCCGAGCACGTCGCCGAGTGGCTGCGCCGGTACCTGCGGATCTCGCTGCTCCCACTGCTCGCCCTGTTCCGCACCGACGGGGTGAGCCTGGAGGCACACGTGCAGAACTCGCTGGTGTGCCTCGACGACGGGTGGCCGGTCCGGTTCTTCGTCCGCGACATGGAGGGCATCAGCGTGAGCCGACAGACCCTCGCCGGCGGGCCTGAGCCAGAGCTGCTGCCCGCCGACAGCCCGGTGCTCTACCCCGAGTCCGAGGCGTGGATGCGGCTGAAGTACTACCTGCTCACCAACCACATCGGCCACCTCGTGCACGTGCTGGCCCGCGCCGGCGGGGCCGACGAGGAGCGGCTGTGGCGCGTGCTACGGGAGGTGCTGCGCAGCGGTGTCGCCGACTGCTGGACTGAGGACCTGCTGGAGTCCCCTGCGCTGCCCGCCAAGGCCAACCTGACCAGCCGGTTCACCGGCCGCGGTGAGCGGCCGCTGTACGTGCAGGTCCCCAACCCGATCTGCGAGGTGTCGCCGTGACCACCGACGTGCCCACTCCCGCGGGACAGCCGGGCGACGTGGCCCAGGACATGACCACGTCCGCGCTGCTGGTCGAGCAGGCCCTGCTGTCCCCGCAGTACGTGCAGGTACGGCGCAGGCTGCTGCGCCAGTTGCTCGAGTCGCTGATCTACGAGGGAGTGCTCGCCGCGCACCCGGCCGGGGACGGGGACCGGCACACCATCGACGGGACCGGCGCGCAGGGGGAGCCGGTCCGCTACCTGTTCACCCTGACCCGCCGCCTCGGATTCGCCCGCATCCGGCTCGGCCCGGACCCGGTGCTGCGTTCAGCGGGGGGAGGCCAGACCGAGGCGCAGTCGCTGACCCTGCTGCTCGCCGAGCTGCACGAAGCGCTGGGCGCCGAGCCCGACCGGCTCACCGGCTTCGCCCGAGAGCTCGAGGAGACCCTGGTCAAGGACGCGGTGGCGCAGCACGTGCGCGCCCGGCGCGCCGATGTCCTCGCCGGCGCCGCCTACGACGAGCTGGAGTGCCTGATCACCGACGGCCACCCCTACCACCCCACGTTCAAGTCGCGGGTCGGTTTCGACGCGGCAGACAATCTCGCCTTCGGCCCGGAGTTCGCCCAGCCCGTCCGTCCGCTGTGGCTCGCGGCCCGGCGCGGCCCGGCGACCGTGACCATCTCGGCCGCGCTGGACGAGGACCGCTTCCTGCGCGGCCAGCTGGGTTCCGCCACGGTGGAGGAGTTCACCGATCGGATCCGGGCAGCCGGTGCGGACCCCGCTGGCTACACACTGGTCCCGGTGCACCCGTGGCAGTGGCGGGAGCGGATCGCCCACGGCTTCGCCGCGGCACTACGCGTCCGGGACCTCATCGTGCTCGGCGAGGACCCACACGCCCACCTGCCCCAGCAGTCCATCCGCACCCTGGCCTGCACCGACGACCCGCAACGGCCGTACCTCAAGCTGTCGCTGTCCATCCTCAACACCTCGACCACCCGGGTGCTGGCCCCGCACACCGTCGGCAACGCCCCGCTCATCTCGGACTGGCTGCGCCGCGTCGTCGGCACGGACGGCTACCTGCGCGACGAGCTGCGCACGATCCTGCTCGGCGAGGTGATGGGCACCTCCGTCGACGCGGAGCCCGGCCTGCTCGGCGAGGACGGCTACGGCGCGCTGGGTTGCATCTGGCGCCAGAGCCTGCACGCGCACCTGGACCCGCACGAGCAGGCCGTGCCGTTCACCGGACTCATCGCGCGGGAGCTGGACGGCACCCCGCTGGTGGACCCGTGGGTGCGCGAGCTGGGCGTGCGGCGGTGGGCCGAGGAGCTGCTGGCGGTCGCCGTGCCACCGCTGGTGCACCTGCTGGAGGGGCACGGCATCGCGCTGGAGGCACACGCCCAGAACATGGTCCTGGTCCACGTCGACGGCCGGCCCGCCCGCGTCGCGCTGCGCGACTTCCATGATGGGGTGCGGTTTTGCCGGTCCCGGCTGGCCGACCCGGACGCGTGCCCGCCACTGGCCGCCACCCCCGCCCATCACGGCAACCGCAACTCCTTCGTCGAGACCGAGGACCTGGATCTGGTGACCGACTTTCTGCTCGACGCGTTCTTCTTCATCAACCTGGGCGAGCTGGCGCTGTTCCTCGACGGCGCCTACGGCCTGCCCGAGCGCGAGTTCTGGGCGGCCGCTCGGGGGCAGGTCGAGACCTACCAGCGCCGGTTCCCCGAGCTGGCCGAGCGCTTTGCACAGTTCGACGTGTTCAAGCCCGAGCTGGATGTCGAGCAGTTGACCACCCGCAGGCTGCTGCCGGACACCGAGCTGCGGATGCATACCGTGCCCAACCCGCTGGCCGCGAGCGGGCAGGAGGCCTGATGCTGCGCTCCAACGCGGTCAGGGCTCAGCTGCGTACCGGTGCCGAGGTGCACGGGTTGTTCTGCGCGATCCCGGCGGCGGCGCTGGTGGAGATGATCGGGTGCGCGGGCTACGACTTCGTGATACTGGACACCGAGCACGCCCAGGTGGACCCGCAGCAGCTGGAGAACCTGATCCGGGCGGCGGAGGCGGTGGAGCTGACCCCGCTGGTCCGGGTGCCCGAGGCCGACTCGGGCGCCGCGTTGCGGGCGCTGGACGCCGGGGCGATGGGCATCGTCGTCCCGCACGTGCGCAGCAGGGCCGACGTGGATAACGCGATCGCCGCCGCCCGCTACTACCCGGAGGGTGCGCGCAGCCTCAACGGCGGGCGGGTGCCCGGGTTCGGCCGGATCGACTTCATCGACTACCTGGGCAGGGCCAACGCCGAGATCATGGTCGTGCCGATGATCGAGGACGCATCCGCGGTGGACGCGCTGCCGGAGATCCTCGACGGCGGCGGCGTCGACCTCGTGCTCGAGGGCGCCGCCGACCTCTCGCAGTCCTACGGGGTGCCGTGGCAGACCCGGCATCCTCGGGTGAGCGCCGCGCTGCGCCGCGTCCACGAGGTGTGCCGGGATGCCGCCGTGCCGTTCTGCGCCATCCCACGCAGCCGCGAGGACCACCAGCAGTGGCGCGCCGTCGGTGTGCGGGCGTTCGTGCTCGGCGAGGAGCGGTCGCTGGCGGCCCGCGCGCTACGCGCCCACCTCGACGACCACCGCACCCTATAACCCGCTGACCGGAGGTGAGCGTGCCCGACGACCTGACCGCGCTGATCCTGGACCGCGCCGGTGCCGACCGGCCGGTGTGCCTGTATGTCTACGACCTCGACGTGCTGGCCGCGCACGTGCAGCGGGTCGTGGCCGCCCTGCCGGACCGGTGCCGGATGTTCTATGCGATGAAGGCCAACAGCGCCGCGCCGCTACTGCGCGCGATGGCCCCGCTGGTTGACGGCTTCGAGGTCGCCTCGGGGGGCGAGATGATCAAGGCCCGAACGGCGGATCCGGGCACTCCCATGGTCTTCGGCGGGCCGGCCAAAAGCCCGCCCGACATCGACCTGGGGCTGCGCCACCGGGTGCGCCGGTTCCACGTAGAGAGCGTGCTCGAACTGCATCGGATCTCGGCCGCTGCGGTGCGCCTCGGGCGGGTGGCCGAGGCGCTGCTGCGGGTCAACCTGGCCGGGCCGTTCCCGTCCGCCACGTTGGCGATGGCCGGGCAGCCCACGCAGTTCGGGATCGACGAGCAGCTGCTGCCCGAGGCGGTGGCCGCCGCCCGGAGCCTGCCCGGGCTGCGGCTTGCGGGCTTTCACCTGCACTCGCTGTCGAACAACCTGTCGGCCGAGGCGCACCTCGACCTGCTGGAGCTCTACCGGCGCACGGTGGCCCGCTGGGAGCGGGAGTTCGGCCTGGCCTGCGAGGTCCTCAACGCCGGGGGTGGGATCGGAATAGACTACGCTGACCTGGACAACCGGTTCGACTGGGAGACCTTCACCCGCGGGCTGACGCGCCTGGTCGACGGCTTCCCGGCGCACTGCCGTGAGATCGACTTCGAGTGCGGGCGCTACCTGGTCGCGGGCTGCGGCTGCTACGCCGTCGAAGTGCTCGACATCAAGCGCAACCACGGCGTGAACTACGTCGTCGTCCGCGGCGGGACACACCACTTCCGGCTGCCGGTATCCTGGCAGCACAGCCATCCGTTCACCGTGATCCCGGTCGAGAGCTGGTCACCGGCCTGCCCGCGGCCCGAGCTGCGCGGCGAGCCAGTGACCGTGGTCGGGGAACTGTGCACCCCCAAAGACGTGCTGGCCCGCGACATCGTGCTGGACCGGGTGCGCGCCGGCGACGTGCTCGCGTTCTCCCACGCCGGCGCGTACGCCTGGGAGATCTCACACCACGACTTCCTTAGCCACCACCACCCCGAGCACATCTTCCTCAACCGCCCCCCACCGTCGGCAAGCCGACGCCGCCACCGCTTGTGCATACGATCGAGTTACTGATCTTGCCAACAGCCGTTTTTGCCGGTGGGCGCAGCTGGGTTCGAACCAGCGACCCCTCGCTTGTAAGGCGCAACGTCGACTTTGATCACGGCCTCTACCAGCTACTTCGCTCTCGCCCACGTCCTCAGCAGGGGTCAGCAACTTCATCAGTAGGCGTGAGTTCGTGCCATCCGTAGTGTCACGTTTCGCAGGCTGACCTGGTATACAGCGCAACGCCGCCGAGGGCACAGACGACCAGCTACCCCGGGCTTGACCCTCCGGGAGTGTCCCTAGTGCCGCACCGCATTATTCCTTCGGGGGGTTGATCCACGCGGTGGGATCGGCGAGGTAGAGGCCGAGGGCGCAGTCGAGGGCCTGCTGCGGGGTGCCGGAGGGGTTGCCGTCGGGCAGCAGGTCGTCGTGGTCTTCGCCGCTGGCCCGGTAGAGCGCGAAGCCCCAGTCGGTGTCCGAGCCGAGGTAGCGCAGTCAGCACAGCGGGAGTTGTTCCTCGCCGGGCAGGTGGCCGGTCACGTAGCCGTAGCCGCCGCGCCAGGCGATGGTGATCTCTTCTAGCTGCGGCCAGCGCTTCGAGGCGTGAAAGTCCAGATGACCGGCGATGTAAGTCTTCAGCCGTGCGGATGGGATCGGCATGGCCCCATGGTGGCGAACCGGTGCTGAGCTGCGCTCGGCGTGTCGCCACCCGTTGTGGTCACGTTGTCGGGACCCTCGACACCCGTTGATCATGTCGGGTCGGTTCGGGAGGTCGGGTGGCACGGGCCAGCAGCGAAGACGTCATCGTGCTCGGGCAGCGCCGTCGAGGACGTCTGGAAGCGATCGTGGCCCGGGCGACCGCGCCGCAGCATCTGGTGCTGCGCGCCAAGATTGTGGTGGCGGCGTGGCGGCGCGAGGCCAACGCGAAGATCGCCAGCGACCTGGGTATCTGCGTGGACACCGTCCGCAAGTGGCGGGGCCGGTTCCGCCGGGAGGGGATACCGGGTCTGTTCGACCGGGCCCGTTCGGGCCGCCCGCCGGTCTACGGGATCGAGGATCAACTGCTGATCGTCGCGACCGTTACCCAGGAGATGCCGGAGACCGACTCGCACTGGACGCACCGGGCCCTGGCTGAGCACCTGCGCGAGCCGCTGGGGTATCTGCGCCTCCCAGATCGAGCGGATCCTGGCCTCGTTGGACCTCAAACCCCATCGGGTCCGTGGTTGGCTCAACCGGCCCGCCGCCCCGCAGTTCCACACCAAGGCCCAGGCCGTGTGCCGCCTCTACTTGGACCCGCCCGCCGACACGGTGGGTCGACAACGGGTCCTCGCACACCTCCCAGCAGACCAGGACGTGGCTCAGCGAGCACCCGCGCACGGCCTGGTCCAGGTCGGTGAGGAACTCGATGAAGGTCGCCGAGTCGTTGCGTGTGATGATCTTCGGGTGAATGGTGCCGGTGGCGACGTTCATGGCGGCCATCAGCTTTGTCTGGGATGATCGGGTGATGGCAGTACATGGCCGTCCGAAGGCGGAGTTGGTCGTGACCGAGGACGAGCGGGAGACATTGGGGCGCTGTGGACCAAGACCGCCGACGAGATCCTCGAAGCCCTCACACGATATTGCCAACGAATTACTAACGGCGCAGGACACTAGCGTGGGTGAGTGACGAACTGCGTGACAACCACCGCGCACGGGGATGGACTCTCTCGGACTCTCATGGACCCGTGAGTAGGCCACCTCCGCAGCAGCGTGCCGGCTCCCCGCATCGCCCGGATTGCTTCGGGACGAAGAGGCCGTGGGTTCGAATCCCGCCACCCCGACCACTGCGATGTCTCGGGACACCGTGCACAGGTGTCGTGCGACATCAGGTTTGCAGCGATCCGAGTTCGGCGGTGAACTGGTCGAGGAAGTCGCGGCGTGAGGCCACCCGAGCGACAGGGCGTACGACGAACTTGGTCAGACCGGCGTCAACGAACCGGCGTAGCTCGTCGCGGGCGGCTGCCCAACCGCGGCAGATCAGCCGGCCTGGTTCGGCCACATCGGGGCGTTGATGTGCAGCCCTGACCACGGCCGCGCCGATGTCGCGTTCGTCGGCGCCGTCCAGCGCGACGACCAGGTTGGTGCCGTAGTGGTCCTCCTCGATGGCTCGGCCAGCCTCGGCGGCTGCGCGTTCGATCTGCGCGCGGCACTCGGCCGCCTCGTCGGGCGTGACAAAGCTGCCGAGCCACCCGTCGGCCAGCCGCCCAACACGCCGCATGCCGACGGGTAGCCGCCCGCCCAGCCACAGGTCCAGTGGTTTGATCGGCAGCGGCGCCACCGAGGCGTTGTCGAAGTGGAAGAACTCGCCGTGGTGGGTGACCGACGGTTCAGTCAGCAGGGTGCGCACCACCCCGAGGGCTTCCTCGAACACCGCGGCCCGCTGGCCCGGCGGCACGGAGAACAGGGTGCGATCGGCGACCTGAGCGGCGCGCACGCCGAAGGTCGGCAACACTCGCCCCGGCGCGACAGAAGCCAGCCCGGCCAGCTGGGCGGCGACCAGGGCCGGGTTGCGACCGGGCAGCACCAGCACGCCGGTTCCCAGCTTGAGCCGCTCGGTCCGCCCGGCGGCGTAGGCCAGCCCTATCAGCGGATCGACCGTCTGGCTGGACGAGACCAGGTCGGACAGCCACACCGAGTCGACCCCGTGGGCCTCCAATTCATCAACCAGCTCGGCCAGCCCCTGACCCACACCCGACTCCGGGCCGTCCACCGGGACCGAGCCGACTCCAATGCGTACCTTCATGCTCATCCGCTCAACCTAGGTGCAGGTGCCGACGCTGTCAGGATGTGCCGCGGCCGCGCAGCGCCGCCGCGTCGACAAGGGCGACGACCTCGTCGGGTTTGCGTAGCGGGATGGCATGGTCGCTGTCCAGCCAGGTGACGTCGACGGCTGGCTGCGCCGCGACCAACTGCTCCGCACCGGCTCGCCAGGCCTCGAAGCTGCGGTCACCGTCGGGTGACCGGGTGGGACGGGAGCCCAGCGCAACCGACACCGGAACGTCGAGGCGCCGGTACGCCTCGAGGATCTTGGTACGGCGCCGGTGGGTGTCGTGGATCAAGGCCACGAGCTCGTCGGTGGTGAGGTGCACACCCGCGCCCAGCATCCGCATGAGGCGTCGCGTGGCGCGACCGACAGCGCCGTCCCGCTGTCGCCGGAGCTGGTCCTCGTCGAGTCGCATCGGCTCGGCGGGGATCCCACCGTCCAGCGCGATCACTCCACTGATGGTCTGCGGATGGTCGGCCCCGTACCAGATGGCCAGGTCCGCTCCGAAGGACCAGCCGCACAGCAGCGGGTCGCGCGGGGAAGTGTTCTCGACTACCGCGCGGAGATCCCCGAGGAACGCGTCGAATGAGTAATCGGGGGCGGCGGACGACCTGCCGTGTCCTCGGTAGTCGAACGTGATGATCCGGTAGCGGTCGTCGAGCTGGGCGACTACGCGGTCCCAGGCCCCCTGCGGGGTGCCGATCCCGGTCAGCAGCACGACAGCGGGAGCTTCCCTGCCGTTGTCCCGTATCGAGAGCGCGACACCACCCCGTACGACCTCGCGATGTGCGCGCCGGGAACGCCTCACCTGCACCTCCATGGGACCGATCGTGATGGCCTGGGCGACGGTGAACGACGAGACGTTCGAGCTACCCCGAGCGGTCGCCGGCGCATCCACCTCCGGCGCCTCGGGGTGACTTCATGGAGTACCAGTTTGCAACGAAAGTCCCGGATGAGCAATCATGTCGCGATCGGATCCCGGCCACCCCGACCAGCAAGAACAGTTCGGCGGCGAGTCGACGGCCCGGTCCCGGCACCTAGGCTCGGCGGATGGCGAAGTACTTCGACGTGCATCCGGTCAACCCGCAGCCGCGCGCGATCCGCCAGGTGGTCGACATCGTGCACGCGGGTGGCCTGGTCGTCTATCCGACCGATTCCTGCTTCGCCCTCGGCTGCCAGCTCGGCAACAAGGCCGGGATCGACCGGATCCGCTCGATCCGCCGGCTCGACGATCGGCACCACTTCACGCTGATGTGCCGCGACTTCGCGCAGCTCGGCCAGTTCGTGCACGTCAACAACTCGGTGTTCCGGGCGATCAGGGCAGCCACCCCCGGCAGCTACACCTTCATCCTCCCGGCGACGAGAGAGGCACCCCGGCGGCTGCTGCACCCCAAGAAGAAGACCGTCGGGGTCCGGATTCCCGATCACGTCACCGCGCAGGCGCTGGTGGCCGAGCTCGGCGAGCCGATGCTGTCCAGCACCCTGCTCCTACCCGATCAAGACGAACCGATGACCCAGGGCTGGGAGATCAAGGAGCGACTCGACCACGAGGTGGACGCCGTCATCGACTCGGGCGACTGCGGCATCGAACCCACCACGGTCATCGACTTCTCGCTCGACGTGCCCGAGATCGTCCGCCGGGGAGCGGGCGATGCCACCCGTTTCGAGTAGTCCGACGGGCGTGGAAACTGGTTGAAGTTGCGAGTAATGTCCTGATCGGGTGAACCAGTCCACGGAGGTGGCCCATGGATGTCGTGGCCCTGATCGGACGGATTCTGTTCGTGCTGGTGTTCCTGGCCTCGGGGTTCGGTCACCTCACCCAGTCTCCTGCGATGGCCGGTTATGCCGAGAGCAAGCGCGTGCCCGCACCACGGATCACCGTCCTCGCAACCGGCGTGCTCCTTGTCGTCGGTGCGCTGATGGTCCTGCTCGGGGTGTGGGGAGACCTCGGCGCGCTGCTGCTCGTCATCTTCCTCATTCCCACCGCTGTGATCATGCACGGGTTCTGGAGCGAGACCGACCCGCAGGCGCGACAGCTCGAGATGATCCAGTTCCTCAAGGACATGTCCCTCGCGGGGGCGGCCCTGGTGCTCATCGCGCTGTTCGCCGCCGGGGACATCGGGCTGACGCTGACCGGGCCCCTGTTCGGGTAGTCACGCGGGCGAGCCGCCTACGACGCGGTCGGCTCCTCAGCCGCGTCGATGTCGTCCTGTGCCGTGTAGACGAGCAGGTCAGCGACAACCGGTCCTCCACAGCCGGTTGGTCCATCGCCGCCGCGGCGACGATGGAGGCAGCCGTGTCGGCAACGAACCGGCCCACGGCCAGGCCGATCACCATGGGGCCGAGGGTGCGCAGCCGGCGTGCCGTCTCCCACCGGAATCGCCCGTCGCGCACCGACTCCACGATCCTGCGCAACTGCCAGATGATCGGCAACCACAGCGCCACCGCTACCATGCCCAATGCCGCACACGCCACTGCGGCAGGCAGCGGCAACCGCGCCACTTCGGCGGTGGCCGACGTGACGACGACCCGGTCGGGCACGCCCCTCGGTGACCAGGACCGGTACCCCCATGCTCATCCCCCGCGCATCGCCCTGCCAGAACGCGGCGGCGGCCACGGTGACCAGCACCCCCAGCGGGGCGAGGACAATCAGCAGCCGATAAAACAGAGCCATGGTCGGCGCAACGGCCCCACGATCAGGCAGGATCGCGGGCGTGACAGCGACGAGCCAACACCCCGCCGCCGACATCCCCGACGCACTGTTCGACGATCCCGCCGCCGAGTCGCGCTGGCGAGCCCGGTTCACCGCACCCCGGTTGAGCCTGCCGCACTTCGCGCGCGACGCGGCCGACCGCAACCTGTACACCTCCAATGCCTCCGGCACCTGGGAGGTCTATGCCTGGGACCGGCTCACCGGTACCCACCGGCAGGTCACCGACCGTCCGAACGGGACGCGCATCTGCGCGCTGCAACCGGACGGCGAGCAGGTGTGGTGGTTCGCCGACACCGACGGCGACGAGTTCGGCACCTGGGTCGTCGAGCCCTTCGGCGGCAGCCCGGACGGTGCCGGCGCGCAGCCTGCGGTGCCGGGCACCGAGCCCGGCTATCCCGCCGGCCTGGACATCGGCCGGAGCAGCGTCGCGCTCGGCGCCTCCACCGACGACGGCACCAGGATCTGGGTCTCCCGCAACGGCGCCGGCACGAAGGTGATCTATCGCGACGAGCACGACGGCGGGGTGGGCGCGCTGTCGCGCGACGAGCGGCTGCTCGCGATCGTGCACTCCGAGCACGGCGACTCCCGGCATCCAGCGGTCCGCGTGGTGCGCGCGTCGGACGGCTCGACCGTCGCGGAGAAGTGGGACGGCCCGGGAAAGGGACTCGACGTCCTGGGCTTCGCTCCGGTCGACGGCGATCCCCGGCTGCTGCTGGCCCACGAGCGCCGCGGCCGCGAGGAACTGCTGGTGTGGGATGTCGAGGCCGACACCGAGTCGGAGCTCGAGCTCGACCTGCCCGGCGAGGTGGCAGCCGACTGGTACCCCGACGGCCGGGCACTGCTCGTCGTGCACACCCACTCCGCCCGCAGCACGTTGCACCGCTACGACCTGACGACCGGCGCGCTGTCCGGCCTGGACACCGCCGTCGGCACCGTCGGTGCGGCGGAGGCGCGGCCCGACGGGACCGTCGAGTACTCCTGGTCGTCGGCCGCCGAGCCGCCCGCGGTGCGAGCACTGCACCCGGACGGCACCGACCGGGTGCTGCTGCGCCCGCCCGGCGAGCCCGCCCCGGGATCACAGCCGCTGGCCGACGAGTTCGTCGACACGCCGCACGGTGCGGTTCATGCACTCGTCGCCAGGCCCGCGGGCACGGCCGATGATCCGCTGCCGACGGTGTTCATGCTCCACGGTGGGCCGCAGGCAGCCGACGAGGACCGCTTCTCAGCCGCCCGAGCACTGTGGCTCGACGCCGGCTTCGCCGTCGTGCACGTCAACTACCGCGGGTCGACCGGCTACGGCTCCGCATGGCGGGACGCGATCGAGGGCAGGCCGGGGCTGACCGAGCTCGAGGACGTGGCCGCGGTGCACGACTGGGCGGTGAGCTCGGGGCTGGCCGACCCGTCGCGTTGCGTCGTCGAGGGCTGGTCCTGGGGCGGCTACCTGACGCTGCTCGCGCTGGGCACGCAGCCACAGCGGTGGGCAGCGGGTGTCTCCGGTGTCCCGGTGGCCGATTACGTCGCCGCCTACGCCGACGAGATGGAACCGTTGCGCGCCTTCGACCGCGCGCTGTTCGGGGGGTCGCCCGAACAGCTGCCGGAGCGCTACCGGGACTGCTCGCCGATCAGCTACGTCGACGAGGTGCGGGCGCCGGTGCTCGTGCTGGCCGGGGAGAACGATCCGCGCTGCCCGGTCCGCCAGGTCGACAACTATCTCGACCGGCTCGCCGCCCGCGCAGCCGCCTACCGCACCTACCGCTACGACGCGGGTCACGGCTCGCTCGTGGTGGCCGAGACGCTGCGCCAGTTCGCCGCCGCGGTGGCCTTCGCCCGATCGATGCTGCCCGGCTCCTGAGCCCGCCGGGGCCCACCCGACCCCCACCTGACGCCGTGACGGGCACCGCCACTGCTTCCGATGCAGTGGCGGTGCCCGTCACGGCTCCGGGGTCGTCAGGACTGCTGCGCCTGCCACATCCAGTGGGCCTGCTCGAGCTTCGTGGTGATCTCGATGAACAGGTCCTGTGTGACGAGGTCGGTCTTGTCGGTGGACTCGACCCTGGCTCGCATCCGGCTGCCGACCGCCGCGGCCGTCTCGACGATGGCGGCGACGACGTCGGCGTCACGGCGCCATCCGCGCTCGAACTCGGGCGCGCCGCTGGTCTTGGCCACGGTCGCGGCGCGACCGTCCGGGGACACGCCGATCGCGGCCGCCCGCTCGGCGACCTGGTCGGCTGCGCCGCGTGCGAGGTCCACGAGCTCGTCGAGATGCTCGTGGACGTCCTTGAAGTGCCGCCCCACGACGTTCCAGTGCGCCTGCTTGCCGATCAGCGACAGGTCGATCAGGTCGGTCAGCGCCGCCTGCAGCTCGTCGCCGACGGCGTCACGGGCCGCATCGCCGAGCGGGCTGGTGATCGGGTAGGTGGTGGTCATTCGGGAACTCCTCTCCGCGCCGTCGCCCTCGACGGCGAGTACTCACCAGGCACAACATGCCGGATCCATGAGGGCTTCCCGGAATCGCTCAACCGTGAAACATCACACCCTGGATTCGAGCGTGACCGCGACGTTGCCGCGCGTCGCCTTCGAGTACGGGCACACCTGGTGCGCCTGCTGCATGAGGTCGTCTGCCTGGGCCTGGTCCAGCCCGGGCATCGAACCGACCAGCGTGACCGCGATCGCGAAACTCGTGTCGTCCGGCCCGATCCCGACCTCGGCGGTGATCGTCGCGTCGTCCGGCAGGCTCACTCCGCCGTTCTTGGCGACCAGGCGCAGCGCGCCCTGGAAACAGGACGAGTAGGCGGCCGCGAAGAGCTGCTCGGGGTTGGTTCCCTGACCGTCGCCGCCCAGCGCCTGCGGCATGCGCACCTGCTCGGAGATGGTGCC
>WHSY01000073.1:0-332 GCA_009379815.1 Pseudonocardiaceae bacterium | reverse complement strand
GCTCGACGTCGCCGCTGCGGTGTACTTGATGTCCATCCGTTGTCTCCTGATCACTCGGTAGCTGATGATGTGCCGCTGGTGGTCGGGCCAACGCTGTCACATCACGGAGCAGTCGGCACTGCGGGACCGCGACCGACCCGACACGGCAGCGCCCCCGGACAGCAAGCGGGCTGCCGGGGGCGCTGCCGAGCGGGCGGCGTCAGTTGCCGTTGACGCCTTGGGCGATCCGGTCGCCGATGTTCTTGTCGATGTTGCGCCAGTACTCGATGGCGCGGGCCAGCACCGGCTGGGACACCCCGCCCTTGAGGTGGCCGACCACATTGGACACCAGC
>WHSY01000733.1 GCA_009379815.1 Pseudonocardiaceae bacterium | reverse complement strand
GGTCGACCCGTCGACGCGGGCTCGGCTGGGTCTTGCAGACCGCGCGTCGCCGCTGCCCTCGATCCACGTCGGCGGCACGATTTCCGGGTCGACGTGCACGTCGACGACGTTCGGCCCGGAAGCTGCCAGCGCCGCGACGATGGCGCGTTCGGCCTCCGGGTCAGTGGTAGCAGTCCACCCTGGGACGCCTTGGGCTTCGGCGATTTTGACGAAGTCGGTACGACCGAAGCGAGTCCCGGCGACACGGCCGGCGTCAGCATCCTCCGCAACGTCGGCACCGGCGGCGAGCCGGCGACCGAGGGCAGCCACGGCTACATCCGCTACGAGGACGTGCGCGTCCCCGCCGACCACCTTCTCGGCCGTGAGGGCGGCGCCTCCGGGATCGCCCAGACCCGCCTCGGCGGCGGCCGCATCCACCACGCCATGCGGACGATCGGCCTGGCCCAGAGGGCGATCGACATGATGTGCGAGCGGGCGCTCAGTCGCGAGACCCAGGGCAG
>WHSY01000732.1 GCA_009379815.1 Pseudonocardiaceae bacterium | reverse complement strand
GGAGCGTGAGCCGTTTGCCTTCAATGGCCGGTTCACGCAGTTGCGGTACGTCAACCTCTGGCCACGACCGGTGCAGGCGCTTCCACCGATCTGGGTGCCCGGCTCCAACAGCGTCGAGACCTGGGAGCTGGTGACACAGCAGAACTACTGCTACGGGCACCTGTCGTTCTCCGGATTCCGGGCCGCCAAACCGATCGTCGACGGGTACTGGGACTACGTCGCGGCCCACGACGGCGACCCGAACCCGCACCGGATGGCGTTCACGCAGATCCTCTGCGTCGCGGATACCGACGCCGAGGCGGAGCGCAAGTACTACGACGCCGTGAAGTACTTCCAGCGCGTCCGGGACCCGGCGAAGCGGTTCGCGACCCCGCCGGGCTTCAACTCCGCGGAGTCCCTGTCCGGCATGCTCACGCGGGTCAACGACCCGGCCGCGATCGAGGACAAGAAGCGGGCCACCCGGGGCGAGATGAGCTTCTGGGAGTACGACGAGAAGGGCT
>WHSY01000731.1 GCA_009379815.1 Pseudonocardiaceae bacterium | reverse complement strand
CGAGCTGGTCTCACCGAACGCCAGCCTCCCCCAGCCGAAGCCGCCGAGCGGGAACCGCGAACGCACGAACTCCTGGCCCACCCAGAGGCAGGCGGACCACAGCGGCCACCACGGCAACCGAAAGACGACGGCGAGCAGCGCACCCATCCCGGCCACGTAGAGCGCCTCGATCAGGCCCAGCACCGCCCACGCGTCGAACCCGACGACGCGGACCCAGAACAGCACCGCGGGGAAGAAGGCGACTCCGTACGCGGCACCGAGAAGCGCGCCGACCCGGACCCGCTGCCCGTGGACGGCGAGGGTGAACAGCGCCACCGCGACCGGGAGGATCCACCACCAGGAGAGCGGCGGGAACGCGAGCAGGCTCAGCAGGCCCGCCGCCGCGGCGAACCCGGCGGCCACCGGCAGCGGCATGCGGCGACGCGACCTCGGCGCCGGGCGCGCGGGGGTGTCGGTGGGCTCGACCACGGCCCGGGTCATCGGGGCTGGACACCTGATCG
>WHSY01000730.1 GCA_009379815.1 Pseudonocardiaceae bacterium | reverse complement strand
GGTCCTTCAGCCGGTAGCTCGGGCCGTTGACCGAGATGACCTCACTGTGGTGAAGGAGCCGGTCGAGGATCGCGGTGGCGAGGACCTCATCACCGAACACCTGGCCCATTTCGGAGAACGACTTGTTGGACGTCAGGATGATCGAGCCGCGCTCATAGCGTCTCGAGACGAGTTGGAACACCATGTTGCCCTCGGCGCGCGAGAGCGGCAGGTAGCCAACCTCGTCCACCACCAGGACCGCGGGCTTGAGGTAGGTGCGCAACTTCTTGGCGAAGCGACCAGAGGCGTCGGCCTCCTTGAGGTTTCTGACCATGTCGTCGAGCGTCGTGAAGTAGACCGAATAGCCGGCCTGGCACGCGGCGATCGACAGTCCCACCGCGAGCATCGTCTTGCCGACTCCGGGCGGGCCCAGCAGACAGACGTTGGCCTTGTGCTCCACGAACGTGAGCGTGGCGAGGTCCTTGATCTTGCGAGCGTCCAGCTCGGGCTGGAAGGCGAAC
>WHSY01000072.1:22934-26619 GCA_009379815.1 Pseudonocardiaceae bacterium | reverse complement strand
GATCTGGCCGCTGAACCGGGACGCCTTCGACGTGGCCGACATCGACCACGTGGCCACCGAGTTCACCGACCTGAACTTCATCGTCGAGCACGTGGGACTGCCTCGGCTGGAGGACTTCTGCTGGATCGCCGTGCAGGAGCCCAACGTCTACGGCGGCCTCTCGGTCGCGATACCGTTCATCTTCAGCCGCCCACGCTACTTTGCCCAGATCATCGGCGAGCTACTGTACTGGCTGGACGAGAACCGGATCCTGTTCGCCAGCGACTACGCGATCTGGGAGCCCAAGTGGCTCGTGGAGCAGTTCGTCGACTTCCAGATTCCCGACGACATGCAGGGTGAGTACGGCACGCTCACCACCGACGTGAAGAAGAAGATCCTCGGGCTCAACGCGGCGAGGCTCTACGATATCGACGTGCCCGCCGAGGCCCGCGCCGCCGAGGCCGTGGGAGCGCCGGCGTGACGGTGGCGGACACCGGGACCGAACGGGCCGTCGCTCTCGCGGCGGCGGCCCGCTCGGCCCTGGACTCGGTGCGGGACCCGGAGCTGGACGAGCCGGTCACCGACCTGGGCTTCGTCGGCGAGTGCACCGTGGACGACGCGGGCAGCGCCACGGTCCGGCTGCGGCTGCCGACCTACTTCTGCGCGCCGAACTTCGCCTTTCTCATGGTCGCCGATGCCTACGACGCGGTCTCGACGGTGGACGGGGTGACGAGCGCGGACGTGGCGCTGGTCGACCACTTCGCCTCCGACGAGATCAACTCCGGGGTCGCGGCACGGGCCGGATTCAGCTCGTCGTTCGACGGGCTCGCCGACGGTGAGCTCGACGAGCTGCGGGTGGAGTTCCTGCGCAAGGCCGTGCTGGCCGGAACCGACCGGGTGTGCCGGCCGCTGCTCGCCACGGGGTCGGCACCGGAGGAGCTCGCCGCGCTGACCCTTGGGTCCGCGCCCGGTTCGGCCGACCTGGACCGGTTGCGGTCGCGGCGGGCCGAGCTGGGCCTGCCCGCCGGGGACGATGACCCGCTGGTGATCGACCCCACGGGGCGGGCGGTCGGCGTGGACGCGCTGCCGCTGCACCTGCGCCGGGCCCGTAGTACGCGGGTCAGCATCGAGGCCAACGCGGGCTTCTGCCGCGGCCTGCTCGAGACCCGTTACGGCTGATCGCGGGCTGTCCGGTAGCGGCGCTTCACTGCCCGGGGCTGTTCGCATGTGCCAGCGTTCGTGCCGCGCGGCTGGCGCCGGTGCGGACCCAGCGCTCCAGCCGCCACCGGCGCTGCGCGAAGTCCTCCGGGGTGACCGAGACCGCGACCGCACCGGTCACCGTTCCGGAGGCATCGCGCACCGGCGCGGCCACGCACGCGAGACCCTTCTGGAACTCCTCGATCTCGATGCCGATCCCCGCGGCCCGGACGTGCGCGAGCTCGCGGGTGAGCTCGGGTAGCGACGCGAGGGTGCGCGGGGTGTGCTGGGGCAACTCGCCCGCGCCGACCCGCGCGCTGAGCAGGTTCGGCGCCAGCTCGGCCAGCATCACCTTGCCGTAAGCCAGCGCGTGCACGGCCCGGTCGAAACCAACGTCGAGTGGCCGCACCCGGGGGTGCTCCTCGCAGTCGTCCACGTGTGCCACCACCACGTCCGCGTCTCGGAAGACCGTGTAGTACGCGGCGGCCTGTGAGCCCTCGTGCACCTCGTGCAGGATCGCGGCGATCTGGCCGGAGACCCGAAGTTGGCTGCGCAGCCGGTCGTTGAGCTCGGCCACCTTGTAGCCGAGCCCGTAGCCCCTCGCGTCGTCGAGGTGCACCAGGTAGCCCTCGGCCACCAGGCTGTTGAGCAGGTGGTAGGTGGTCGGCAGCTTGAAGTCGAGCCGCCGCGCCACCGCCTTGGCGGTCACGCCGTCGCCGACCTCGGCGACGACCTCCAGCACCTGTAACGCCCGGTGCACCGAGGAGAGCACCCCGGAGACCTCGGCGTGGCGTCGCGGCTCGGCCATGGTGCCCAGTCTTGCGGTTCTGGCGACCACTGTCACCGGAGTCACAGCCAAGTCACGCAAGGTGAGTATTGCTAACAGCCCGCACAGCACGGGCGATGGAACCGGTAGCGGCAAGTCGGGGTCGAAGCATCACAGGCCGGACGTGGGAAGGACGGTGCCGTGGACACCGAAACAACGATGGACGGCAACCCGGAACGCGAACCGGTGTCCGGCCGCGAGCGGGCGATGCTCCGCGCCATCGCGGCCGGACGTGCGGAGGTTTCCTGCAGCTGCGAGCCCGACCTCTTCATCGACGGGTTGGGCTGCTGCGACCAGTACGCCGCTCATCAGATGGCGCGGCGGGGGCTGGTCCGCCCCGCTGTCGCAGGCCTGCTCGGTGAGCGCGTGCGCGCTGAGCTCACTCCCGCGGGCCAGGCTGTGCTGGCCGCCATCACGGTGCCCGTGCCGACCTGAGACCTGCTTGCAGGGTCGAAGCATCAATCCTGAGACCTGCTTGCAGGGTCGAAGCATCAATCCTGAGACCTGCTTGCAGGGTCGAAGCATCAATCCTGAGACCTGCTTGCAGGGTCGAAGCATCGGTCCTGAGACCTGCTTGCAGGGTCGAAGCATCAATCCTGAGAGCTCTGACCGGTGCGGCTTCACCACTGAGCGCTGGCGAGCCACCATCGAGCGGCGCCGGATGACCCGCATTCGCGTGGGCTGTAGTGTCCGCAACGTGACCGACGCCGCCATGCCGCAGGGTGTGCTTCCGACCGAACTCGAGGCGCTGCTGGCCGCGCTGATGGCCGGAGAGGACTCGGCGGACCTGCGGGCCCGAGCCGATCGGCTCGAGGCTGCGATGGTGGCCGCAGGTGAGATCGGCGGCACCGCACCCGACGACCTGCGCTCGGCGATCGACCTCGTGCGTAACGGCCAGCCGTGTCCCGCCGTCAGTGCCTTGCTCTCAGCGCGTTCCGCGCTCGCCGCATACCAATCCTGACCGGGACTTCAGCGGTGCGGCGCTCCCTCGCCACCCAGCTCGTCATCGAGCCGCTGCAATACCCATTCGTGTAACAGCCGGAGTGGTGTAGTGCCCCGCCGTTCGGCGAGCCGCTGCACCTGCTCGTCGGCGTCGGCAGGGAGCTGCAGCTGGTGAACCCGGGCGGGGCTGAACCCTCGCGTGGGATCATCGGAGTCCCGCGCGCCGCGTGCCGGCGAGATGGCCGAGAGGTAGGAGTCGAGTTCGGCGTCCGGTGTGAGGTCGGCCCCGCGCTGCTCGCCGTTGCGGTGCCGCCCGGGGTCCGCGGATCTGTCAGGTCGACCGAATCGCATGGCCTCACACTATCGACAGCGCCCAGGTGCGGCGCCCCGGCAGTGGAGAGCCCCCGCGCGAGGGGAGAACGCGGGGGCGGGAGGGGGATCTCCACAGACGCTGACACGCTGTGCCAGCGTCCATCATCCTGTCACCGGCCACGTGAGGTTCGGGTAAGCGGCGCGGCCCCCTCGTCGCTGTCCCGGTGGACGCACGATGTGTAGCCGGCGCCTACTCGGGTACCCCCGCACCGTGCGTCGGAATGCTGCGGCGCAGTGAAGAGTTCCACCGACAAGCGGGACGGAGGACATCTCGACGGCGATGGCGTCGGCAGTTCATCTGGTTGAGCTCCCCGACGACCTCCGTAACGCCGAGTAATTTGATTCGTCACCCCATAAGGGGCTGCGCTG
>WHSY01000072.1:0-22924 GCA_009379815.1 Pseudonocardiaceae bacterium | reverse complement strand
GAACTCGAGGAGGCGTTATGAGCCGTCTGTCGACTACCCACGACCTCGGTCGGGACACCGGCGCGGAACTCAGCAGGCCGTCGTCGGTACCGATGCCCCGCGGGGCCGATCCGCACCGGGTGACCGAGGAGCAAGTCGACCGGGCGCGGCTGGCGGTCGCGCGGTCGGCAGCGGACGCTGAGGACTGCCGGACGCTGCTGGACATGCTGGGTCTCATCGACAGCGAGGACGGTCTGCCGCCGGTCCGGCGGTGAGCGGCAGTACCGAGCGAGGCGCGAGTGCCCGGGCCGACGGTGGTGTAACCCGCGCGCCCTCGTCCCGGTGGGCGGGCCCACTGCAGCGCCGGCACGAGGCGCGACCAAACTCCGGGCGCCTGACGGAGCACGCAGCAACCAGCCGTTTTGGAGGACATGGGCATCGTGTCCTATGCTGACGGAGCTCACGGCGGGCGACCGGCGAGGGCACGTCTGGACGACCAGGTCCCCATCGTCTAGCGGCCTAGGACTCCGCCCTTTCAAGGCGGCAGCGCGGGTTCGAATCCCGTTGGGGGCACGAAGTACGAGGCCCAGTGGCGCAGTCGGTTAGCGCGTCGCCCTGTCACGGCGAAGGTCGCGGGTTCGAGTCC
This sequence comes from Pseudonocardiaceae bacterium, assembly GCA_009379815.1. GTDB lineage: Bacteria > Actinomycetota > Actinomycetes > Mycobacteriales > Pseudonocardiaceae > WHSY01. The sequence continues at coordinate 22,299 of WHSY01000072.1, read as the reverse complement.
CGTCTGGGTCGCTTCACACCGGCTCCCGCCGGTTCCGGCCAGGTAGCTCAGTTGGTACGAGCGTCCGACTGAAAATCGGAAGGTCGGCGGTTCGACCCCGCCCCTGGCCACAAACCCCGAGGTCAGCGCCTCGCCCGGCCAGTGACGTCAAGATCGACCCCCATTTAACCCCCATGATCGCGCTGCACGTGGTCCTCGTCGGCGTGCAGTAGCGCCGCGGCATCCGGCCTGCCGATGATCTCCAAGACCCGAGCAGCGTCCTCCGATGCGATCTTCCGGCCGAGGTAGAAGTCCTGGGTCACCGAGACCTGCGACTGCCCCAGTTGGTCGGCGATCTTCCGCGCGGTCACTCCGGCCTCGTCGAGCAGGGTGGCTGCGGTCTTGCGGAAGACGTGGCTCGTCACCCACGGGTAGCCGAGCCGGGTGAACACGTCCCGCAGGTCCGCCTGGGTGTTGCTCGGATCGCGGAGCAGCCCTGTGGGCGACGTGAAGACGACGTTCCACTCGTTCGGCACCGCCTCGGCCTGCCGTCGGCGCAGCATCTCGACAGCCCAGGTCGGCAGCCGCAGCTTGCGGTAGCCGGCCCTCGTCTTGGGCTTCCACTTGATCCGCAGGCCTTCGCCCTTCACCCGGATGACGGTGCCCTTGATCTCGACCGTGCCGGCGTCGAGGTCGACGGCGTCCCAGGTGATCGCGGAGTTCTCGCCGATGCGCTTGCCCGTCGCGAGCATCATGTCGACGAAGTCGAGGAGGTCCCAGTCGTGCGCCCGCTGGTCGGCGGCGAGCTTGACCCGCAGGTCGTAGACCTCCCCGAGGTCGAGGGCGACCGCGCTCTTCTTCTCGCCGTGCTTGATGCGCGCGGTGTCGCGGACGGGATTGGTCCGGATCGCGTCATGCCGGGCCGCCAGGCCGAGAACGCCGGACAGCACCGTCTTGGCGCGTTTGGCCGACACCGGGCCGTGGTACGTCGCCGTCGCGGCGAGGAAGCGGTCGATCCGGCCGACCGTGACCTCCCGGACGCGGAGTTCGCCGAGCCCCTCGAAGACGCGGCGCGCGGTTGTCTCATACAGATCGGCCGTGCCTGGTGACTTCTCGCCGGCCTTGACCTCGGCCCGCAGGTCGACGAGCCAGATGCGCACGGCCTCCGAGAGCCTGGTCTCGGAGGTGATCTCGGCGTCGGCATCGAGCTGGTGCCGGTCCCGGATCGCCTCCCGCAGTCGGGCCTTGGCCTTGGACTCCGACCGCGCCGTGCGCTCGACGTGGCGCACCTGGCCGTCGTAGTCGCGGACGAGGCACCGAGCCTTGAAGCTGCCTCGCACCGAGTAAACCCTGATCTCGCCAGCGGTGCCGACCGGCAGGGTTGGCCGTCCCACGGGTCCTCCTCAGTTCGCGTCATCCAGCTGCTCGAACCACGCGACGACCTCGCGGGGGCTGTACCGGATGTACCGGCCGACCCGGCGGCTCTTCGGGCCGTAGCCCTGGTGTCGCCACTGGTAGAGCGTCTTGACCGGGACGCCGAGGTAGTCGGATACATCCTCGACGCCCCACAGGCGTCCGGTTGGTGTGGTGCTCGTGCTCATCGGTGCTGTACTCCTTGCGTTCTCAGTGATTGGCGGCGGTCAGTCGTTCGCGGGCTGTACGGCGGTGTTCGCGGGCGGCGGCGCTGTTGGCGAGCAGGGCGTCAGCGGTGGTGTGTCAGCCGATGCCGGCGAAGGTCAGCGAGCCAATGACGACGGTGGTGTTCTCGTCGACAAGCTCGCCTGGCTCGTGCTTGTGCCCGTTGCTGGCGCGGTGCGCCAGACCTTCCCCCTCGCCCGATACGTGGCCGGGGTCTTCGGAGTGCCGGTGGGTCCAGGGCCGCCCGGAGGGCGGTCGCGTAGCGACGGTTCTGCGCGGGGCCGCCGGAGGCGGGAGGGGTCCCCGCGCAGGTCCGCCCTGGACGCGCCGGTGCGACGGAGAACAATTCGGCCGACGGGTGAGGGGGACCCAGCACCAGCTGATCGGGTTGTCCGGAGGGGCAGATGCCCCATCCCGCGAGCGCCCGGGACGGTCGGGGTAGCTCGGAGTGTCGGTGCGCGACCGCAAACTGGGTGCATGCGACAGATGGCAACGGTCGATCAGCTGGTGAGCGGGATCGAGGGTGCAGCTCGTGATTCGCTGGCCGAGCTGTTGCGCGAGGCCGGATCGGTGTTCCCCCCGACGGTCCACATGCTGGCCGAGGACCGGGCCCCGCCTCATATCGGCTTCGTGACGTGTCGCCCGTTCTACCGCGGGGCGGACGCGGCCGCCGCGATCGCCGAGCTCGGCGTGCTGCCCGCAGCGCTGCACGCCACGCGGCTGGTGGTCACGTGGGAGGCGCAGGACCTGAATGCGGCTTTGGCAGCGCCGGCCGATCCCGACACAACCGCTCTGGCGGCGCTGGACGCGACGCCGACCGGGCACGCGATCAGCTGGCACCCGTTCCGGCTGCATCCCGGCCGCGGTCGCGAGGTGTTGGCGCCGCAGTGGGGTCGGTCGGTGCGGCTGCCGCAGGCGCCGCTGCCGGGCCCGGTCGAGGCGCTGCTGCACGAGTGGCGGCACGGCGTCCGCCGGGACGTGACCGACATCGTGCGGCGGCTGGAGACCGCGGGACATCAGGTGCGCTGGGTCGCGCGGTAGCGCGCGTTCACCACTGGAGTACGGCGTGATCATCGCGCCCCCTGTCCTGGTCGGGTTGGTCGGCGGCCTGGTCGTGCTCGGCCCAGCGGGCCAGCTCCTCGCGGCGTGCGGCCTCGATCTCGTCGACCTGGCGGGCCTCGTCTGCTTCTCGCCGGGCGGCGATCTCGGCTAGCGCCGCCTGGGCGCGCGTGACCGCTTCGGCGGTCTCGTCGCGGCCGGGCATGCGGTGGCGACGGCTGGGGTCCGCGTGCTCGGTGACGTCGGCCGCGGCCGTGTCGCGGACGTCGGGGACGGCGGTCTCGGGGAGGGGCCTGTCCGCATCTACCGCTTGCTCGACGGCGGCGCGGTCGGCGAAGCGGTCGGGCTCGTGCGGGTCGATCTCGTCGACGTCGCGGTGGGCGTCCTCGGCGGCCTGCTCGGCGCGGTGCGCGGCGAGCCACTCGTCGGCGGTGACCTGCTCGGCTGGGTCGTCGAGGTCGATGCCGCGGGCGTGCAGCTCACCGCGGGCGCGCAGGGCGGCGTCCCGGGTGGCGGCGGTGGCGGCGTACCAACGGGCGCGGGCGGTGTCGGCGTCCTCGAGTTGGGTGATGCGCTCGTCGAGCGCGGCGGCCTCGGAGCGGGCGGTGGCGGTGATCGCGCGCCGCTGCTGGGCCTCGGTCGCGTCGGCTGTGGCGTCGGCGTGCGCGGCCCATAGTTGCGCGTCGGCGCGGGCTCGCTGGGCCGCTCGTTGGGTGGCGTCGAGTTCGTCGCCGACGTAGCGGGGCGCCCACGCTTCTTCACGCTGTAGGGCGCGCACGCGGGCGCGCAGTTGCCCGTCGGAGCGGTCGTGCTCGTCGCCGTCGCCGATGGTGAGTTGCAGCTCGGCGGCGGCGGTGCGCCAGACGGTGTGCTTCTCGATGAGCCCGCCGGGCGGTGGCGGGCCGAGCGGGTCGGTCTCGTCGGTGTGGTCGACGAGTTCGCGCCAGGAGGCGGCCCACCCGGCGGCGTGGTCCCACGCGGCCCGCTCTGCGGGGTCGGCGGGCACGGGGCCGAGCGCTTCACGGGCCCACTGCGGGGCGTGGTCCGCGATCTCGGCGCCGAGCTCGCGGCGGCGGGCGTCGGCGTCCTCGGCGCGGTTGAGCAGGTACTGGCGCTCGGCGGCGGACACGTCGGCGGGGATGAGGTCGGCGTAGCCGACCAGCGTCGGGGTGCGGTGCTCGGCGAGGCTGGCCTGCAGCCGGCCGTGAAGCACCTGGGCGGGCGAGCGGGCGTCACGGAAGTCCCGGGCGCCGACGGTGTCGACGAGCACCGCGCCCCGGTCGAAGCCGCTGATCTCCGCGGCGCGCAGCAGCCGGTCAACGGCACCGATCCCGTCGTCGGCGGCGAGACGCTGCCGGTCCAGCGTGGAGAGCAGCCCGGCCGCGGCGAGGCGGTCGAGGTCGCTCGCGGTGCGACCGGTGGTCGCGGCAGCGGCGACGGCGATGAGCCGGTCGGCGTGGGTGCGGGTGGAGTGGGCGTCCCGGGTGGACGCCTCGGCCTCGGCCAGCGCGGAGCGTTCTTGCTCGGCGTGCTCCAGCACGTCGGAGAGGACGCCGCGGGCGGTGCGCTCGGCGACCTCGTGGGCCGCGCCGGTGGGCGCGTCCGCGGGGACCGGGCGGGTCACGGCGTAGGCGGTGTTGCGGTCGCGGCCGCGGGTCATGGCCACGTAGGCGCCGGCCGCGTCGGTGCCGGAGCCGATGACGGCGTGGACGGTGTCGACGGTGCGGCCTTGGGCGGCATGGACCGTGGAGGCGTAGCCGAGGGTGAGGTAATCGGTGACGTAGCTGGGTGGCAGCTGCAGTGGCGTCCCGAGGCGTTCGCCGTCGGCAGGTGATGCGCTTGCATCACCTGCGGGATCGGTGCGGCCGAGGATGGGGGCGACGGTCAGCCCGCCGTCGGGGCGCAGGGCGGTCACGCGGTAGGTGGCGCGGTTGAGCGGCGCGGCGGTGTTGCCGTCGACGCCGATGAGCTCCCAGCCGTTGCGGCGGGCCTGCACCAGGTCGCCGACCCCGGCGACGGTGCCTTGGCGGGCGAGTTCCATTCCTTCGGGCTCGACGTGGCCGAGGTCGACGAGCCGGGCGCGCAGCCTGGCGCAGGCGCGGGCGGCGGTCTCGTTGCTGGACACGAGTAGCAGCGATTCGTGCCCGGCGAGGGTGTCGGCCAGCCAGGTGCGGGCTGCGGCGGTCTCGGCCTGCTCGGCGGTGCCGGCGTCGACGAGGCGGCCGTGGCGTTGGTACTCGTCGAGCGCGGCGACGTCGCCGTCGCGCAGCGCGAGACTTGCCGGGCCCTCCCAGCCGTCGTGGAAGCGGCGCACCTCGGCGAGTTCGTAGCGGATCCCGCGCTCGGCGACGTCGGCGAGGGCCCCGCTCGGGCCGACCGCGGCGAGCTGGCGTGGGTCGCCGACCAGTAGCAGCTTCGCTCCGGCGGCCTGGCAGCGCTGGTGGATCGCGGCGAGGTCCGGCGTGGCGGTCATGGCCGCCTCGTCCACGATCACGAGGTCGTCCGCGCGCAGCCGCCATGCCTCGTCTTCGCCCCCGGCTCGGCCGCGCTCCAGCCGGTCCTGCGTGGCGAGCCACGCGGCGACGTTGCGGGCGGGCACGCCGTCCTCGGCGAGGACGTTCGCGGCCACCTGCGACGGGGCGAGGCCGACCACGCGGCGCCCGTCGGCCGCCCAGGTCTCGGCGAGCGCGCCGACCGTGAAGCTCTTGCCGGTGCCCGCGGCGGCGGCGAGCACCTCGACCCGAGCGCCGGAGGTGAGCACGCCGCGCAGCGCGGCGGCCTGGTCGGCGCCGAGCTCGGCGCCGAGCTCCGCGAACCGGGCGAGCACGGCGTCCGCTTGCGTATCGGACAGTGCGGCGGCGCCGCGCTCGACGGCGGCGCGGCGCAGCGCGTGCTCCCCGGCGAGCTGCCGCACGGTGGCGTAGCGGGCCGAGCCGGGTTGCTCGAACGACGAGGTGCCGTTGGCGAGCACGTACCCGTCCGGGAGGTCGCTGGTGTCTTCCTCCTTGGAGAGGCGCTGCACGCGTTCCAGGAGCTTGTCCGTGAGGCCTGCCAGCAGCGGGAGCACCTCGTCGGGCTCGACGCCGAGGTGGCCGGGCAGGGCTTCGCACAGGTGCCACAGCGCGTCCGCGCGGCCCCAGGTGCCGCGGCTGGCCTCGAGGCTGGCCATCGCGCGCTCGATCACGTCGTCCTCGCAGAACGCGGCGGGCGGGCCGGGTTGCTGCGCGCGGTCGAGCACGTCGTCGGCGATCGTCGCGAGCCCTCCGTCGACCTTGGCCCGGGACGCGGCTTCCCACCGGTCGAGGCGCTGCCCGAGGGTCTCGCCGCGGTGCTCCTTGGCGCGCCGTGTGACGAGGGTGGCCTGGTTGGATAGCCGGGAGCGCTCCAGCGCCGAGGGGTCCCGGCCGAACCGCTGGGTGAACGCGTCGATGAGCTCTTGGGCCTTGCGGGTGATCGCCCGGTCGCGGGAGGAGAACCACTCCCGTATCTCCTGCCCGATCCCGACGACCTCACGGGCCTTGCCGTCCGGGCGGGTCTCCACCCGCACCCCGAGATCGTGGGCGAGGCGGGCCTCGGTGACCCGCATCCCGATCGCGGCGGCCGCGGCCCGCCAGGTGTAGATCGCCTTGGTGTCCAGCGCCCGCCACTGCCCGTCCGCGCAGAAGACGCGGTTGAGGATCGCCTGGTGGACGTGCAGCTGCGGGTCCCGGTCCCGGGAGTCGTGCTGCAGGAACTGCGCGACGACGAACTTCTGCGCGTCGATCCAGCGCCCGGCGCCGCCACCGTGGTGGCCAATGCGGGCGTAGCCGGCCTTGTCCTGCAGGTACTCCAGCGCCGCCTGGGCGCCGGCCATCACCGCGTCCTCCACGGCCGTCACGTGGGCGTCCCACGCCTGGGCGGCCTGCTCGTCACCGGCCGCCCGCGCCTCGGTGAGTCGAACGCGACCCCGAGCAGGCTGATCGACTTCGGGGCGCTGAACGTGGCGTCGATGAACGACACCGCCTGGCGTTCGGAACGCTCGGCCTGCGCGCGCAGCTCCGCGCGACGCTCCGGACCGGCCTCCGGCTCGCGCTCCACCGCGGCCTGGTAGATGTCCTCGGCGCTGCGGAAGTTCTTGTGCGGCTTGCCCAGCAGCGCCGCCTCCCCCCACGTAGCCGGGCTGGCGCTGGCCGGGTCCCGCGGGTCGAGCAGGTGCGTGTAGACCGCTTCCATCTGCTGGGCGTCGACCTCGCCGCGCAGGCCGAGCAGCTCGGCCCCGGCGCCGGACCAGCGCCCCGGCGGCTCGCCGGCCGCCACCGCGCCGGTGTAGTAGCCCTCCCGGCCCTTGCCGACCGCATCGGTCAGGTACTTGGTGTTGTGCCCGCTGGAGATCGTCAGCACTGCCGATCACCCACTCCGAACCGGGTTGACAGCGTGCGGTCAACGGGACGACGCGGGTGCCGGCGGACCGCTGCCCGAGCGGTGTCCAAGATCACCGGCGAGGGAGCGCAGCGACCGAGACGGTGATCACCGAGCGATCGACGATGCATGGGTCTGGTGCGTCGTTGGCTCTTGACCTTGGTGCTGCTGAGGTGATCGTCGGTGGGTGTCTCGGTGAGGTGCTGGTGGGGTGTCATCGGCGGTTCCTGATCTGGGTGCGGTCGTGCTGGGCGGCTTCGGCGAGTTGCTGCTCGGTCGGGGTGGGGGAACTGCGGCTGGTGGTCCAGTGCTCGGCGATCTGGTCGAGGTGGCGGGCCAGCGGCGCGGCCGGTGGCGGCTGGGCGCGGTCGCCGTCGGGCGCGTGGCGGGCGAGGTCGCAGTCACCGAGGTCGTCGCGGAGGCGCTTGACGACGCCGGGGCGTTGCCGCTCGTGCCAGTCGGCGACGTCGCGCCAGGACGCGGCGCGGCCGTGGAACGCGGCGTGGTGGGCGTGGCGCAGCCACCGCAGTTCCTCGACGGCGGCGGGGTGCCAAGCCCAGCAGGAGGGCAGCGCGGCATCGGGGTAGCGCAGGTACACCGCGTCGAGCCACTCAATGAGGTCGGCCAGGGCGGCGCGGGCCCGCGCCGGGTCGGCGGCGGCGAGCCACGCCCCGGGCCCGGCCGCCTCGTCCTCGGCGGGCTCGTCGGGCAGCAGCAGGGCGACGTCCTCGCCGAGACGGCGCACCAGCCCGTCCAGCTCTGCCTGACGCCGCGCGAGCCGCTCGACCTGGCGGGCGAGGGCGATCACCGCCGGGTCCGGGTCGGCATGCTGGCCGTTGTTCGTCGCATGGTCGGTCACGGTCGGTCCTCCCGAGTGGCGTCGGCCCACACCCGGGAGGGGGCGATCTCGCCCGGCTCTCCCGCACGCGGGCGCGGGACGTGGACGTCGCGGGCGGATGTACCGGCAGCGGCGGGGGCGCGGCGCTCGGCGCGCTGCTGGGCGCGGACGTCGCGGCGTCGCCAGGCCATCCGCACCGGGCCGATCACGGGGGCGAGCCCGCGGCGGAACAGCACGACTCGCCCGGCCGGGAGGTTCGCCAGCTGGGAGGGCGCGAGCACGGGTGTCTTGCGCACGGTGCGGCTCAGCGGCCGGCCGTTGTTGTCGTAGGTGGTGACCGGCTCGTCGCGTTCGCCGGCGAGGGTGGCCCAGTAGTCGAGGTCATCGCGGTCGCGGGTACCGCCGAACACCATGATCGAGGCGGCGTTGTTGAGGATGATCGCCGCACCGTTCGCGCCCCACCGGTCGATGAGCTGCGCCCGGGACTGGAACGCGGCAAGGATCGTGACCCCGCGCCCGCCCATGTCGGCGGTCCACTGGTCCAGCGGCACCGGCGAGATCAGCGCGGCCTCGTCGAGCACCAGCGTCAGCGGCGGGTCGAGGCGCCCACCGGCTTCGTAGGTGGCCAGCCGACGCGCCTCGCGGGCGATGTGCCCGGTCAGGGCGGTCACCAGCGGCGCCGCGTGGGTCTCGGCCGCGCCGAGCAGGTACACCGTCGCCCGGTCGCGCAGCAGCTGGGTGACGTCGAAGCCGTCCCCGCCGGTCGCCGCGGCGGATGCGGCGGGGGAGGCGAGCCAGCCGAGCGAGGGCATGATCGTCGAGGTGATCGACGTCTGCGTCCGGTCGTTCAGCGTCAGGAACTGGGTCGCGCTGTCGGCCAGCGCGGGTTCCGAGGAGCGGCGCATCAGCGCGGAGACCTCCCGCTGCGCCCCGGCGGGGTTGGCCACCCACTCCAGTACTGAGCGCATGTGCAGCCCACCGAGCGCGGCCGCGTGCAGCAGCGCGGCGAGCACCCGGATCGCCTGCCCGGTCCAGAACTCCCGCTCTCCGTCGTTGCCGCCGGTGGTGCTGCCCGCGGCCAGCAGGTCGGTCGCCCGCTCGGTGGCGGTCACCGGGTCCTCGCAGCCGGTCAGCGGGTCGAACGTGATCGTCGAGGTGAGCCCGGCGAGGCCGACAGCGTTGAACACGTACACCGGGCCGCGCTGCTCGGCGCGGATCGCGGCGGTGAGCTCGTGCAGGTCGGTGCGGGTGCTCGTGACGACCGCGGCGCCGGGGGCGTCGATCACCCGCCCCGCCAGGAAGCCGGTCTTGCCGGTCCGCGGGCCGCCAAACAGGCACAGCACGTCCTCGATCGAGGTCCAGCAACGCAGCAGCCCGGCCCGGCATAGCGGCACCGCCACCTCGGTCGTGGCCAGCCGCATCCGCTGCCCGAACGTCAGTCCGGCCAGCGATGGGCGCACCACGCCCGCTTTCCGGCGCAGGGCGGGGGCGCTGGCGATCCGGGCGACGTCGAGGGTGGAGGCCACGCCGGCCTTGCGCCGGGTGCGGGCGCCCCAGCGGGAGACCAGGGCGGAGGTGCGGGTGAACCGCACGAACCCGACCCCGACGACGACGGCGAGCAGGCCGAGGGTGAGCAGCGGGGCGACGATCGACAGCCACCAGACCAGCACCACGGTCGCGGCCGCGGCGCCCGCGGCGCGGGCGTACTGGCGGTGCCCTATCGAGACCACGGTCACCAGCACGGCGACCGTGACCGCGACGAGTAGCAGCAGCGTCAGTTCGAGCATCAGGTGGTCTCCTCCCCCGTCGCTGCGGGCTCGCCACGGGTGCCGTTGTGGTTCAGGGCGGCGAGCACCGTGCGGGCCTGGTGCTCGGTGACGCCGAGCTCGCGGGCCAGCGCCCGACGGCCGGGCGGACGTGCGTCCGCATCGGCGATGAGCTCGCGGGCGCGGTTCTCGAGCCCGCCGACCGCGCCCGGCTCAGACGAACCGGCCGGGTGCTCGTTGCCCGTCTCGGGCCCCTCGTCGCCCTCGGCCTCGTCCCCGCTCGGCTCGGGTCGGATGAGGGCCAGCAGCAGCTCGTAGGACAGGGCGAACGCGACCGGGGGCCAGGCGGCGACGAGCCGCGCGGCGAGGGTGGGTTCGGCGGAGGCGACGTTGCCCGCGACGGTGGTGGCGATCCCGACGAGTAGCCCGGACCAGGCCAGCGCCCCGCCGGGTAGCCCGGAGCGTCGCCGCACCAGCAGCACGAGGGACGCGGCCACGATCAGCCCATCCACGCTGAGGGGGAACAGCCCGGCGGCGTTCTCGCCCTGGGCGGCGGCGACGGTGCGCAGGTGCCCGTAGGACATGACCGCGGCCACCGCGGCGACGGTGAGCACGGTGACCACGGCCGTTGTCCGGACTCGTGGGGTCACCGGCGGCCGGGCGCCCGTGCGCGGGGGGCCGAGGTCGGGTCGGGGTGCGTAGTTCATGCGGGCTCACCGCCGTCGAGCAGGTCGAGCAGCGAGCGCTGCGCCGCCGGTGGCCGGTCGAGGTGGCGCAGCTGCTCGGGGTGCAGACCGTCGGCGCGGGCCCGTTGGGTGGGGTCGGTGGCGCGCCAGCGAGCGAGGCGGCAGTAGTCGGCGGAGAGTTCGACGGCGATGCCGACCCGGCCGAGCATCGCCGCGGGACCAGCGCGGTGGTGCCGGTGCCGCCGAAGGGGTCGAGCACGACCCCGGGCATGCTCGGCGCATCAGGGGCGGGGCAGTCGCAGCGGTGACCGTCGACCACCCGCGGGCGGGCGATCAGCCCGAGGTCGTCGACGCAGCGGATGCGGTAGCGCTCGGGCAGCAGCATCAGCGACTTGGGTGGGATGCCGGTGCGCCGCGGGTCGCTGCGCCGCCACACCTGCGACGAGAAGCCGGCCGCGCGCGACGCCGCGCCCGGGTCGATGCCGGTCTGAGCCTGGGCCTGCGCGCCGCTGTAGCGATCACCGAGGTTGACGAACATCGACCCGCACGGCTTGAGCACCCGGACGCACTCGGCCGTGACGGTCAGCAGCGCCTCGAGAAACGCTCCCGGCGTCGCCTCGGCGCCGAGCTGCCCCGGGACCTCGCGGCCGCCATCGGTGTAGGCGCGCAGCCCGTAGTACGGCGGGCTGGTCACGATCAGGTCCACCGAGGCGTCCGGCAGCGGCAACGCCCGCGCGTCCCCGCGCACGATCACCGGCTCCCTCATCGTGGCGCCGCTCACGACGCCACCCCCGGTGGGGCCCACCCGGCGGGGTCGGCGAGCTGGTCGGTCTCGGCGTCGACCGCGGCGTCGTGGTCCCACCGGGCGACCTGCTCGGCCGGGACACGGACGTGGGCGGCGGTCTCGTCGACGGTCAGGCCGCGGTCGAGCAGGCGCAGCGCCCAGCGCCGCGCCGCGCGCAGCCGGGTGTCCTCGCCACCGGGCGGGTCGGATACGGCGCGCGGGGCAGCAACGGTCGCGAACCTCGCCGGCTGCGGGGTGGGGTCGGTCGTCGTCGAGTCGCCGGTCTCGCCCGGGACCGGCCCCGCCTCGTCGCCCGTGACGGCCCCGGCGGCGGTCTGCGCGACGACGTCGGCGACCCGGCGGGCCACGGTGTCGGGCGGGTAGCCCAGGGCGTGCTCGACGCGCACCGTGAGCGTCCCGTGGGTGTCGTCGAGGGTGACGGTGAGCCTCATCGCTGCTCGCCCCCGTCCCGGTCGGCGGCGGGTTCGGCGAGTTGCCCGATCCAGGTCCAACCGCCGCAGCTGCGGCAGCCGGTGTGCCCGAGCGGGTCGGTCAGGTCGGGTTCCCAGGCGTCCTGACAGCTGGTGCAAATCAGCACCGTGCCGGTTGCGGTGACGGGTTCAGCCATCGCCGGTCACCGCCCCCGCGGTCTCCCGCGTGCCCGCGGCTGCGTCTCCGCGGCGCTGGTTGGTCTTGGTGACGCGGGCGGTGGCGTGACGAAGGCTGGGGCCGAGGTCCTCAACGTCCAGCTCGGTAACCGTGCGCCGCTCGCCGGCCTTGGTCTCGAAGGTCCGCTGCCGGAGCCGGCCGGTGACGATGACCCGGGTGCCCTTCGCGAGGGACTCGGCGGCGTGCTCAGCCAGCTGACGCCAGGCGGTGCAACGCAGGAACAGCGCATCGCCGTCGCGCCACTGCCCGGCCTCCCGGTCGAACACCCGCGGGGTGGAGGCGACGGTGAAGTCAGCGACCGCGGTCCCGGTGCCGGTGAAGCGCAGCTCGGGGTCGGCGGTCAGGTTCCCGACGATCGTCAGGGTGGTTTCGCCTGCCATGGTGGTGCTCTCCTTCTCGGTTGGGTGGGTGGTGGTGGCCGCCGGGCCGGGCGGAGTCGCGCTCGGCACCGGGCCCGGCGGGGCTCAGCGGGGGCGCTCGGCGTCGAGGGCGTCGGCCATCTGGTCGAGGTCGATTCCGAGGTGGCCGCAGTGGGTGCAGACGCGGGAGGCGGCACCGGGCCAGCCGTCCGGGTCGGGCACCGCGCCGCGCTCGGCGCAGTCGGCGCAGAGGGTCAGGCAGTAGACGCCGACGGCGGTGGTGGCGGTGGCGACGTCGAGGTCACCGGTGGCGCGGCAGTTCTCGCAGTGCTCGGCGAGGGGGCACGCGTCGCGGGCGTCGAGGTCGAGGGGCTCGGGCTGGGTCACGGCTGGTCCTTCTCGTCGGGCTGGTGCGGGGTGAAGTCGGTGCCGCAGAGGCCGCAGGTGATGGGTCCGGCGGCGAGCACGGAGGCGGCGACGCGGATGCGCCTCCCGCAGTCGCAGACACAGGGCGGGGTGGTCTTGCGCGGCCCGCGAACGGGTGCGGCGTCGGTGGCGCGGTGCAGCCGCAGCGCCTTCCCGAGCGCGGTGATCGTGTCCGCGTACGCGGTGGCGGTGTCGGCGGTCAGGGCGGTGGGGGACCAGCCCAGCCGGGGGTCCTTGGTGACGGTGATGCCGACCTCGGTCGCAAGGGCCTTGAACCGGGCGTTGTGCCAGCGCCCCTGCCGCGAGGTGTCCTGGATGCCCCGGACATGGGCCAGGGCGTGGGCGGCCTCGTGCAGCAGCGTCGCCAGCACCTCGCCGGCGCCGCGGGCGAGGCCCTCGCCGCCGACGAACACCTCCGGCAGCCGCTCGCCGTGGTGGTGCCAGCGCAGCGCCGCGAAGTGCCCGAGCTTGATCCCACCCGCGGCCGCGCCCCCCGATCCGGCGCCGAGCACGATCACAACAGCCGGAACCTCGGGGTGGCGGGCGCGGATCGTGGCCCACGCCGTTTCGAGCGCGGCCACCACCGGAGCACTGATCGGCCCGGTTGACACGTCCGCGTCAACCTCGGCTGCAGCGTCAGGGCTGGTGCTGGTCATGACATGCCCCCCTGCTGATCGGCGAGGGGCCGGGGGTGGTGCTGGCCCCGGCGTTCGGGCGGCGGTGCTGTTCCGCCTGCCCGCGCCGTAGCGCCGCGCGCGGCCGCCGAGGCTCGCGATCACGGGGTGGGAGGGTCGGCCGGCCGGGTGGGATCGCGCAGCGACCGAGCGCAGCGAGGCTTGTCTCACCCGGCCGGTTGTGCCCGGAGCCCCTTGACCGGGAGAGCGGCCGTGCCAAGCTCCGGGGCCAGCAGCACCGCGCCGCCGCAGGCGGCACGACCAGGACTCTCGGCCCGCGCGGCCCTGAGCGCCCCGGCCGACCTACCGGCACGTCGGATCGGCACCGACCGGGCTCGAGTGCGCTCACGGCGCACCGCTCACGGCGCACCGCTCTCGGCAGCAGCGCGACCGGCCTGCTCGACCAGCGCCGCGGCGAACTCCCGCAGCCCGGCCCCCAGCGGCGTCGCCGACAGCAGCGCGACCGCGACTACCCCGAAGAACAGTGCGGGCCCAGCTGCGCGCGCCTTCGTGCAGATCACCGCGCCCAGTGCCGAGAACACGATCAGTACGGTCATCACGTTCACGGCCGCCACCCCGCTCGCTGCGTGCTGAGCGGCTCCAGCCGCCCGAACCGGCGCCGATAGGCCGCGGCCTGGGTACGCCACGACCGGGCGCACGCCCGCGCGTAGGCCTGGGCCGACAGCGCGGCCCGCCACTGCAGCCGCCGCTCCGTCTGCTCAAACCACAGCGACCAGACCCGTGCCTCGTGCTCGTATATCTCGGCCACGCGAGCAGCGCTGTTCGCGTCACAAGCGGTCCTCTGCACCCGCTCGCGGCGCCGCTGAAGCTGCTCCAAGAGGTGATCTAGAACGTCGTCGACTGCGGCACTTGCCGATGGAATCGTCGGACCACTAGCGCTGGCCGCCCCACGCTCCAGGGTGTTCATGGGTGTGTCCTTGTCGTCGCGTCTGCCCCGGCTTGGGGGCGCAACAACAGAAGACCGCGGGTTTCAGGAGGTGACCCGGACAAACTGTCCGGGTGCGTTCAGGACTAGCGCGCGTTCGCGCTGGTCACGGCGCGGTCGGCGGCAGCGAGGATCGCCGTCCAGGGCAGGGGCCGGCCGGGTGGGGCCTGGCGGGGCTCGGCGAGCGGCCACACGTCGTCGCCGTAGACGAGGTGTACCCCGGCGGCGCGGAGCGCGTCGATGTGGCGCTGCCACGCCGGCTGCCGGGCGTGGGCGGCGTTCACGCGCGGGAAGACCACCACGGGCACGACCTGGCCACCGATAGCCTCACAGACCGTGGTAAGTGCCTGGTTGTCCATGAGGCCGAGCGCGAGCTTGGCGACCGTGTTCGCCGACGCCGGCGCGACGACGTAGCACGCGACCGGCGGGTGCGGGCTCTTCTCGTCCGGCATGCGCGGCTGCACGCGTACGGGCAGCTCGACGGCGGCCTCGAGCTTGACCAGTTCGCCGCTTTCCTCAAGCCAGCTCGCGGCGGTCGGGGTGAGCGTGAGGACGACGTTCCAGCCGCGCTGCTGGGCGGGCTCGACCAGCTCCGCGCGCAGCTGCTCGACGCCACCGGCCCCGGAGCCGATGACCCCGAGCACGGGGCGCTCGTCGCTCACTGGACAGCCCGGCACCGCTCGGCGAGCCCAAGAAGTGGCGACGACTTCCCGCCGCCGGTGACCGGCGCTCGGCGCTGCAACGACTTGACCGTCTCCCGGACGACCGGGTTGTGCCGCACCAACTGGGGCGCGGCCCGCTCGGCGGTGAGCAGGTAGTCGAGCGCCTCGGCGTCGCGTGCTACGAGGCTCAGTGCGCGAGCGAGGTCGATCAGGTGGGAGACCCCGCGCTCGGTTGGCAGGTGCTCGATGTTGACGCCGGGACCGTGGTCGACAACGTAGTCGACGTCTTCCAGGTCGAGCGCTGCGGAGAGCCGGTGTAGCTGCACGTTCGTCGGACCGAAGCCGGTCTGCCAGTAGTTCGCATCTTCGCCGAGCTGCTGCGCTGCAGCCTGCGCGCGGTTGATCAGCTCGACGGCGGTCGGCCGGTCCTGGTACCGCGCGGCGGCGACGGCGGTGCGCAGGTGGAGCATGCCGTACAGGCTCAGCGCGTTCGGGTCACTCTCGGCCATCTGCGGGCGGAGCCAGTCGGCGGCGGTGTTGCCGAGGTTCAAGGCGTCCTCGAAACGCCCGACCGCAAGCAGGGCGTGCGTGCCGGCTCTCGCGGCCGACGCGAGCACGAGCGGGTCGTCTGCCTGGTCGGCGGCGTGCATGGCGCGCTCGGCGGCGATCCAGGCGAGATCGGCCTCACCGATCTTGCTCAGCGTCGTCGCCGCGAGGTGATGCGTCCGCGCCGAGACCGCCCAGCAGGCACGCGCGTCGTTCGTCGGGTGCGATGCGGCGTCTTCAAGCTGCTGCGCGGTCTCGATCAGACCCGGCAGCGTGTCGACCACGCGGCCGAGTATCCCACGCTGGTAGTCGGACCAGCCGAACTCGACCAGCTCGGCGGCGCGGGCGGCGTTGACGTTCTCCAACGCGGGAGCAGCTTGGTAGAGCACGCGGGACAGCCGGCGGGGCGCCATGAGCGCATCGCGGACCCGCGGCACGTCGTCCCGGTCCTCGTCGTCCTCCATGAGGACCGGCTGTCCGAGCAGATCACTCAACGACACCCGCAGCTCGCGCGCAATATCAGCGAGCCGGTCGAGCCGCTTGATATCGCGTTCGCCACGCTCAATCTTACTCAGCCAGTCCTCAGAAAGTCCGACGAGATTCGCGAGTACGCTTTGCGTCAGCCGACGACGGCGTCGGTAGAAGCGAATCCGCTCCCCGACACTCATAGCATCGCCACTGCCCCGCATGAGCCACATACTAGCCGAAGGCGCCCACCTACGCCAGCGATCTCAATTCCTCTTCATCAGTCGGCCAGCTAGGTCGGCGGCGTCAAAGGACCTTCCGAAGTTCCTGCGTCTCCTTCACTCTCATCCCGATGCTTCCATACGGCTCGCACTGGCGCCATGAAGTTGTTCTCGACATCTTGACCGAACTCAACTTCTTCCTCGAACCCAATTCGATTGAAGCGCTTCCGGAAGAAGCACAGCTTCACCCGCCTGTTCCCGTACCGGTCCTCTGCGGCAACCTCAAGCGCCTCTCGTCGATCTGGGACCTCCGCGGGAGGAATTGGTACACTATCTTCATCAACCACTGCTTCGGACTGCCAAATCTCGCCAATAGTAACAATCCCATCTGCTCCGTTTACGGCGACTTGACGGGCAAGCTCTTGAGAGTACGCGAACTTCGATGACCGGTCCGTCAAAACGCCCTGTTCGTACCGAATGAACCTCACGCCCTTGCAAAAGATGACGAGGAAAATGTGATTCCTATCGGCCTTCAGCATCCGCTTCGCCTGGTTCAGAAGCGGTTACGAAGTGCTTGTAGACACGCATTCAAGTTCGCCTGGAACGCCGGTGGGTCGTCGTAAGCGTCTAGGCAGCCGTGCCACCACCTATGTCCCTCGTTCAGCCGCTTGTGCGCCGTCGGTGTAGGGCAAGCCGCCTCGACCTCCTCGCGGCGAAACGGCGACCACACTGGCGACCACCCGTCGGCAACCTCGGCCCGGCCGCCCCGCGGGCAGGCGGAAGCCAAGAAAGATCAACCGCAACGGAGCGGGGCAGGGGCTTCCTCGTCCTCGCCGAGCGTCAAGGACCGGGCCGACCGCGTCAAGGCCGCTGCGCGCACCACGACACCGGCCCCGGCCCAGCTGCTCGACGACCAGATGCGAGAGCTCGAAGGGGGGCCGGAACCGGCGCCGCGGTGTTGTCAGCCTTGACCCCGCCGTCCCGGTCGTTGAGGCGGCCAGGACGACGAGGAAGGGGGAAGAGCGACGACGGCCTATCGGGCACCAACGACGGCGAAGCCCTCGAATACCCCCATGAATCACTCGGGAACAGCCCGCAGGCGCCGGAGACGACCAGAGGTCGCGCGATCCGTCGCCCCAGCTAGAGCGCCAAGGTGGCACCGAGACCGCTGGACCGCTCGACGATCAGCCGCGGGAGGGGGGACGGCCGAGGCCGCGGCGGCGGTAGCGGCGGCTCGGACGAGCGTGAGGTGCGCGATGCCGGGCTCACTGCGTAGCCGGGCGAGCACGGCGCCGGTGTCGGCGGGCGGGCACACCACCCGCAGGTGCATGCACCACGCGCTCAGCTTGCCACGCTCACCCGCGGCGCTGGCTCATGCCTCGAACCGGTAGCCCATGCCGGGCTCGGTGAGCAGGTGACGCGGGCGGGCCGGTTCGCGCTCGAGCTTGCGGCGCAGCTGCGCCAGGTACACCCGCAGGTAGTGAGTCTCGTGCTCGTAGCGTGGTCCCCACACTTCGGTGAGCAGCTGCCGCTGCGAGACGAGCCGGCCGCGATGGCGAACGAGCAGCTCGAGGACGCCCCATTCGGTGGGGGTCAGCCGGACGGCGACGCCGTCGCGGTGCACGGTCTTCGCCGCGAGGTCCACGGTGAGTCCGTCGGTGGTAACGACGGGTTCCTCGGGCTCGCTGTCGGCGCGGGCACGGCGCACCGCGGCGCGGAGCCGGGCGAGCAGTTCGTCCATCCCGAACGGCTTGGTCACGTAGTCGTCGGCGCCGGCGTCGAGCGCCGCGACCTTGTCCGTGGACTCGCCGCGGGCGGACAGCACGATGATCGGCACTTGGCTCCAGCCCCGCAGTCCGGCGATTACGTCGGCGCCGTCGAGGTCCGGCAGGCCGAGGTCGAGCACGACGGCGTCGGGACGAGTGTCGGCGGCCGCGCGCAGCGCGCCAGCGCCGTCCGGGGCCGTGTGAACCTCGTAGCCGTGCGCGGCCAGATTGATGCGGAGCGCCCGCAGAATCTGCGGGTCGTCGTCGACGACGAGCACGTCGGTCACGCGCTGTTCACCGCCTCCGCGGCCGCCGGGAGCGAGAGGACGATCGTGAGACCGCCGCCGGGGGTGTCCTCGGCGGTGACCGTGCCGCCCATGCTCGCCATGAACCCGCGCGCGACGCTGAGCCCCAGACCGACGCCCGCCGCGGCGCCGCGGTCACCGCGCCGCTGGAACGGCGCGAAGATCGCCTCACGATCGCCGTCGCCGAGGCCCGGACCGCTGTCGCGCACCCGCAGGTCGACTTGCCCGACGCGCGCGCTGCCGCGGATCACCACCGGGGCGCCGCGCCCGTGCCGGACGGCGTTGTCCACGACGTTCGCCACGACCCGTTCGAGCAGCCCCGGGTCGGCGCTCACCGCCGGCAGCGTGTCGTCGACCTCGACCCGCACCAGGTCCGGGGCATCCATCATGCGCAACGCGCGGTCGACCACATCCTCGTAGCCGACGGGGCGCAGCTGCGGGCGGACCGCGCCGGTCGCCAGGCGCGACGAGTCGAGCAGGTTCTCGACCAGGGCACCGAGCCGGTCCGTCGACTCCTGGATCGTCAGCAGCAGCTCTGCCGAGTCGGCGTCGGAGAGTGCCAGCGCGGGGTCGCGGAGGCTGTCGACCGATGCCCGGATCGAGGTCAGCGGCGTCCGCAGGTCGTGGCCGACGGCGGCGAGCAGCGCAGTGCGCAGCTGGTCGGCCTCCACGGCGCGCTGGGCAAGCGCCGCCTCGGTGGCGGCCTGAGCCGCCTGCGTCGCGAGCTTCGCGGCGCGGTGGACGATGACCGCCACGGCCGCGCCGACCAGCACCATGCCCACCACGCTGACCACGTCGTTCGGCGAGGCGATGAGCAGCGTGTACCGGGGCTCGGTGAAGAAGAAGTTGAGCAGCAGGCCCGACAGACCGGCCGCGACCAGCGCGGGACCGAGCCCGCCCACGAGCGCCACTGCGACCGTGGCGAGGAATAACAGTACGACGTCGGCCGCGAGGCCGAGGTAGCCAACGGCGAGCAGGTCGATGCCGGTCGCCACGAGCGGGAGCGCGACGGCGAGCGCCCAGCCCGTGGCGCGTCGTGCCGGCGAGAGCCGCCCCCGCGCGGGTGCCTGCGATCGCTGCTTGCTCACGGCATCAGTGTCGCGTGCCGCCGGCTCGGCATGGTCAGTCACCGTCATCGCCGCGCCCGCGCCGCACCGCACCGGGCGCGAGGTCGTCGCGGTCGGCCACCCGGTCCGACGAGCGGAGCTGCCAGGGCACGCTCGTGACCATCGTGCGAGGCTCGAACAGCAGCCTCCCCTTGAGCCGCAGGGCGCTCTGGTTGTGCAACAGCTGCTCCCACCAGCGCCCCACGACGTACTCGGGAATGAAGACGGTGAACACGGCGCGCGGATGCTCCGACCGAACGCGTCGCACGTACTCGACGACCGGGCCGGTGATCTCCCGATACGGCGACTCGAGCACCTTGATCGGCACCGGCGAGTCCATCCGCCCCCACTCGTCGACGAGCCGCCGCGTGGTGGCCGGGTCGACGTTCACCGTCACCGCCTCCAGAACGTCGGGGCGGATCGCCCGGGCGTAGGCGAGCGCGCGCAGCGTCGGCAGGTGCAGGGTGGAGACGAGCACAATCGCGTGGTTGCGCGACGGCAGCACGGCGTCGGCCGCGCGCGGCGTGAGCTCGGTGACGACCCGGTCGTAGTGGCGCCGGATCGCGAGCATCACCGTGAAGATCACCGCCATCGCGACCACGGTGATCCAGGCGCCCTCGGTGAACCGGGTGACCAGCAGCACCACCAGCACCAGGGCGGTCATCGTCAGCCCGAAGGCGTTGATCGCCTGGGACCGGCGCATTCGGCGGCGCTCGCCCGGGTCCCGCTCGGCGCGCAGCAGCCGGTTCCAGTGCCGGATCATGCCGCTTTGGCTGAGCACGAACGAGACGAACACCCCGATGATGTACAGCTGGATCAGCGCGGTCACGTTCGCCTGGAACGCCACCACGAGCACGATCGCGGCGGTCGCGAGGAACACGATCCCGTTCGAGAAGGCCAGCCGGTCCCCGCGGGTGTGCAGCTGCCGGGGCAGGAAGCGGTCCTGCGCGAGGATTGAGCCGAGCACTGGGAAGCCGTTGAACGCGGTGTTGGCCGCCAGCACTAGGATCAGCCCGGTCACCGCGAGGACGAAGTAGAAGCCGGGAGCAAAGCTGGCGAACACCGCGTCCGCGAGCTGCGCGATGAGGGTCTGCTGCTGGTAGCCGGGCGGCGCGCCGCGCAGCTGCGTCGCGGGATCCTCGGCGAGCTGCGCCCCTGTCAGCTCGGCCAGGACCAGCAGCCCGAGCAGCATGCTCACCGCGAGCGCGCCCATGAGCAGCAGGATCGTGGCGGCGTTGCGCGACTTGGGGCGGCGGAAGGCGGGCACGCCGTTGCTGATCGCCTCCACCCCCGTCAGCGCGGCGTTGCCCGCCGAGAACGCGCGCAGCAGCACCAGAGCGAAGGCCAGCCCGGTGAGCGGCTCGCCGTGCTCGATGAGCGTGAACCCGGCGCTCGGGGCGCGCAGGTCGTCTCCGAGCAGATACTCCCGCACCAGCCCCACGACGATCATGCCCAGCACGCCGACGACGAAGGCGTACGCCGGGACGGCGAACAGCGCCCCGGACTCACGGATCCCGCGCAGGTTGAGCGCGGCCAGCAGCACTATCGCCGCCACCGCGAACGCGACCCGGTTCGCGGCGACCACCTCGATGCCCGCGCCGATGTTCGCGACGGCCGAAGACATCGACACCGCGACCAGCAGGACGTAATCCACCAGCAGCGCGCTCGCGACCACCAGCCCCGCGCTGCGACCGTGGTTGGTGGTGGCGACCTCATAGTCCCCGCCGCCAGACGGGTAGGCATGCACCGTCTGCCGGTAAGACGCCACCACGGCGACCATGACCACCGCGATCCCGAGCCCGAGCCACGGACCCAGCGCGTACGCGGACAACCCGGCCACTGACAGCGCGATGAGCAGCTCCTCGGGAGCGTAGGCCACCGAGGACATGGGGTCGGAGGCAAACACCGGCAGCGCGACGCGTTTGGGCAGCAGCTCGCGGGACAGCCGCTCGCTGTGCAGCGGCCGACCGACGAACAGGCGCTTGGCCGCGCCAGTGAACGTCAGCACGACGCGAGCGTCCCCGTGCACCGGATGCCGTCCAACCGCGTTGATGCCGCCTTTACGGCGATTCCTGGCTTCTCTACGCGGCCTTGACCCCGACGCGGTCAGCCGTGGTGCGGTTCGTGGTGCGCGTCCCATAAGACGCCGGAGGTGGGTGGCAGACCGATGCGAGGTAAGGGGACGCGGAGGACCCCGTGCACAACTACCCCGTTCAGCGGTCTGTCATGGTGGCTTGCCACTGCTGCCGTGTCGAGCAAGAGTTCGTCTTCAAGTCCCGCTCGGACCACGTGATCTGCAAGGGCTGTATACGGCAGCAAGGCAGCACCGCCAGCACGGCGGCGCGCTCGACGCCGGTGACCCAGTAATCCTCGGCGGCGGTTGCCAGCGGGACGGTTGTGGTTCTCCTCGCAGCACGAGGGCTTGAACTTGCAGGGCACAGCCGCTTCGGTGCCATCGTGGACGTGGCCGCAGTTGTCGCAGGTGATCACTGGACGAACTCCACCTCGTTGCCGATCCGGGTGGTGAGGGGGATCTGCCAGTTCCGATTGCTAGATGTTGCAGGGCAGGACGTTCGTGACTGCTCGGCGGCCGGACCAACGTGACGTGAGGAGTCAACGCTGTGCGGCGGTAGGGGTCGCGTCGGCAACGGTCGGCGACGGAGCCGCGGCCTCAACGGCTCAAAGCGGTCTCCCGCTCCACGCGCGACAGCTTCTCGGGATTGCGCACGAAGTAGAGCCCGGTGACGAAGCCGTCCTCGACCCGCGCCGCCACGACGCCGTCGATCTCCCCGTTGAGCCGCATGATCAGAGCCGGGCAGCCATTGACCTGTACCGGCTCGACCGACGTCTCGGCGCCGACGATGTCCCAGCGGGCGGCCAGCAAGCGAGCCACCCTGTCAACCCCCACGATGGGCCGCAGCACGGCCTGCTTGACTCCGCCACCGTCGCTCAAGGCGACGACGTCCGGCGCGAGGATGTCGAGCAGGCTCTGCATGTCACCCGTTT
>WHSY01000729.1 GCA_009379815.1 Pseudonocardiaceae bacterium | reverse complement strand
GTCGGGTCGGGTCCCCTCCGATTGCGTGACCTTCTCGCGACGAAGTCGGCAGTGTTACCCGGCGCCTACGACGCGATTACGGCCAGACTTGTGGAGCGCGCCGGATTCCAAGCTGTCTATATGACTGGCGCCGCCATGGGCCCGCGAGGCCGGGCGGGGGCAGCAGCCACCCGGGTACGGGAGCCCGGACCCGGAACCCAGTGGCCACGCGCCTTTCGACGCCGTGCACCACGGGGCGCCACCCGACCGGTCGACGCGACGGCGGCGCGGTGCCCTGTACGGCGGTGTGGCGCTGCTCGCCGTGCTGGTGCTGGCCACGGTCGCCGTCCTCGCCCTCGACCTGGGTGGCGGCGAGGACAGCACCGCGGAGCCGAAGGACAGCAACTCTTCCGCGACCACATCGCGGGAGAGCGGGTCGCCGCCTGCGAGCACCCCGCGCGGCCAGGCCAAGGCGGTGGACGCACTGCTCAGCCGGGCCGCCGGTGGCAAGAGCATGCTGAC
>WHSY01000728.1 GCA_009379815.1 Pseudonocardiaceae bacterium | reverse complement strand
CTGCGGCGCGGCGAGCGGCACACGGTGGTCGGCTATTTCGACTCGCTCACCGCGGCCGGCCGGGCGGTGGCCGCCGTGGCGATCCTGCACCACGAGCTCGGCCTGTCCTGGGCCAAGGTGGCCCGGGTCGCGCGCGACCTGCTGGGCATCACCGCGACCCGCTCGGGCTGGTGCCGGGCCGCGGCGCGGGTGGGCGAGGCCGCCGGCCCGACCGACGCCGCGCTCGTCGAGGAGCTTGGCCAGAGCCCGGCGCTGGCCATGGATGAGACCGGCTGGCGGGTGGGCGGGCGCCACGCCTGGCTGTGGGCGGGGGTCGCAGGCGACGTGACGGTCTTCCGGGTGGCCCTGGGCCGCGGCTTTGACGCGGCCAGGGCCCTGATCCGACCCGACTACCCCGGGGTGATCGAGCGCGACGGCTGGGCGGTCTATCGCAAGTTCAGCGCCGCCCGCCACCAGACGTGCCTGGCCCACCTGCTGCGCCGGATCGGCGAGCTGCGCGAG
>WHSY01000727.1 GCA_009379815.1 Pseudonocardiaceae bacterium | reverse complement strand
GCAAGCCGTCCGATACGACTTCACCTTGACAGAGGACAACGCCATCGCGGTGGCGGAGCTCTGCCGACGCCTCGATGGCCTGCCGCTGGCCATCGAGCTGGCCGCCGCCCGCACCCGATTGCTGGAGCCCGCTGCGTTGCTCTCTCGGCTCGAGACCGTGCTCGACGCGTTGGGGAGCGGTCCGGTCGATCTGCCCGAGCGTCAACGCACGCTGCGGGCGACCGTCGAATGGAGCGTCGAGCTCCTCGACGAAGCGGAACAGCAGCTGCTGCTCGCCCTGTCGGTCTTCGTCGACGGATGGACGGTCAGCGCCGCCATGCACGTTGCCGAACTGACCGAAGACCGGGCGCTCGACCTGCTCGACGCGCTGGCCCGCCACAGTCTCGTCAACGTCGTTCCGACCGACGCCGAGCCACGGTTCCGCTTGCTGACATCGGTACGCGAGCTGGCCGCCGAGCGTCTTGCCGCGAGCGCACACCAGGACGCCGTCGAGCGGCGACAC
>WHSY01000726.1 GCA_009379815.1 Pseudonocardiaceae bacterium | reverse complement strand
TGGTGACGCCGGGACGGCATCGACGGCCCGGCTCGAGACCGCGATGAACCGGACGAGCGACGTGGTCGACCGCCGCGGCGCCACCGACGATGGCTTGGCCCTGCTGGAGGACTGACCGAGTACGGCCGCATGGCTCCGCCTCGTCGGATCAGGCCTTGCGGCCGACGCCCGCCAGGATGAAGCCGGTCGGAGGGTCGTCCTCGGCTGCCGTCTCGTCAGGGCGCCACTCTGCCGCGGGGACCAGACCCGGATCGACGAGCTCGCACCCATCGAAGAACCGGAGGATCTCGTCCCGGCTGCGTGGGACCATCGGCTCCCGCACCTTTTCGAACACAGCCGTCATCCGGTCGACCAGGTGGGCGGGCTGCTCGTGGCTGGTGATATGGGAAATGGCCACGTGGCTGCCCGGCGCCATGATGTCGCGATAGCGGGCGACAAAGTCGTGCGGGCCTTCATCGTCTGGGACCGCATGCAGCACCGCCACGAGGAGGACGGCCACGGGC
>WHSY01000725.1 GCA_009379815.1 Pseudonocardiaceae bacterium | reverse complement strand
CGCCTGCGCACGCTGCGCAGCGGCTCGCCGAGGATCCGCACGCTGCCCCGCGACGGCGTGACCAGACCGAGCGCGGCCTTGATCGCGGTGGACTTGCCGGCACCGTTGGGCCCGATGATCGAGCACAGCACACCGGCGGGCACATCGAAGCTGACCTCGCGCAGTACCGGTGTTCCCCCGTATGCCACGTCGATCCCGCGCATCGACAGTGCCGGCGGTCGGGTCTGCCCACTCATCGCACTCCCGTTCATCGCAGGCCGGCCACGATCCGGTCGGTGTTGGCCCGCAGCATCCCGACATACGTGCCTTCCGGGGTGCCGGCGGCCCCGGCCGCGTCCGAGAACAGCTCACCGCCGATCGAGATCTCCGCTCCCCGGTTGCGCGCCGCGGCCAGCACCGCCTCCAGGGTCTGCCCGGACACGCTGGACTCCACGAACACCGCCCGCACCCCACGGTCGGCGACGATCGCGGCGACCCGGTCGATGTCGGCCGTGGTGACCTCC
>WHSY01000724.1 GCA_009379815.1 Pseudonocardiaceae bacterium | reverse complement strand
CGGTCGCCGGTGGGCGGCCCATTGCCGGATCCTGCGTCGGCGTCAAGCCGGCTATTCGTCGTTATGTCGGCTGTGTGGCCGCTGGTATGGGTGGGAGGGCCGATGTGGCTGGAGTGGCCAATCGAACCGGTGAGGGCAGGAGCGCGCTGCGGAATCGAGGCGCGATCTCGTCCGGGTTGCTCCGGGTCGCCTGCGGCGGAGACATCGTCTCCCCCCGTCGGCTTGTCGGGTGGTTTGCCGGGGTCGCCTTGAGCGACGATGCTTCCCGGTTGGGGGCTGTTGCCGGGGGCATCGGGGGCGTGCGCGAGACCCTCGCCGACGCTGCCCGGGACGGGTGCCATGCCGTGGGCGCGGCCGGATCCGGGCGCGTCGAGCCCGCTGGTGGGGGCATCGACGTGGTGGGGGATGTCGATGTGGGTGTTGGTGTCGGGGAGGTGGAAGCCGGGCAGCCGCTGGACGGCACGGGCGGCGACATCGTCGACATTGGGTAGCTTGCCGATGGC
>WHSY01000723.1 GCA_009379815.1 Pseudonocardiaceae bacterium | reverse complement strand
AGGTGCTGTGGAGCCGGCCGCAGGAGTACCTGCAGGTTCGCGACGTCTGCATCGAACTCGACTCGTCGCTGGCTTACACGACCGTCATGACGCTGCTGGTACGGCTCACCACCAAGGGCTTGCTCACGCGCCGGCGGCGGGGTCGGGCCTACGTCTACCGGCCGCGGATCTCGCGGAGCGATTACGCCGCGCGCGCGATGGTGCAGACCATGGAGGACGCCAGCGACGTCCCCGACGTCCTGCTGCGGTTCGTCGACGAGCTGAGCGAGGAGCAGCAGGCGGCGCTGCGCGCCTTGCTGGAGGAGTGAGAGCGTGGCGCTGGCGATCGTCATAGCCGTTGCGGGGCTCGCCTCCCCGTACGTGATCCGCGCGGGCATCAGCTCTGGCGCGGCGCCGAGGCTCGTGATCGCCGGGCACCTGACCGGGCTGCTGCTTGCCTGGGCGGGCATCCTCGCGACGGTGGCCGAGCTGGTTGCTCCCGGCGCCGGCATCGTGGTCGCGTG
>WHSY01000722.1 GCA_009379815.1 Pseudonocardiaceae bacterium | reverse complement strand
TGCCGAGAGTGGCAGCGTCCACGACACGTCGGGGCGCACCGCGTGGGCGTTCGAGCCGGGCGCGTTGTCCTGGTGGTCGGAGGCCGAGCCTGGCCGGCCACCGGTGTACGTGCCTGCCAGCGCAGGTACCGGTTATCCCGTCGTCGCGATGATCCTCGCGTTCGCCTCGCCGGCCTGGCTCATGAAGGACGCCACCGTGGCAGGCCTCCTGTTCCTCTTCCTCGGCCTGGCGGTCACCGTCGTGGCCTTCTTCAAAGGCGGCGACCGTAGGGGTGGTCTCTGGGTGTCGCTCGGCTTCGTGGCGACCGGTGCGACCGGTGCCGTGGCCGGATACTTCGGGGCGGGGTCGCTCCCGGCGCTGCCCCTGGTGGTCGCGCTGGCCGGGCTGTTCGTCAGCGTCATGCTGGCGTACCGCGGCGGGGTACGCCAGCAGCTGATCTCGGACGTCCCGCCCTCGATGGTCGAGGAGCGTGAGTACGGCAGAGCCGGCGTTGGGTGCGGCG
>WHSY01000721.1:247-503 GCA_009379815.1 Pseudonocardiaceae bacterium | reverse complement strand
CAGCTGGTGGAGCGGCTGCAGGAGATCGCCGCGGAGGTCGGGGACGCGGCCGACCTCGTGCTGAAGACACGGATCATCGACATGCCCGTGCTGTTCAGGGACGAGTGGACGCACGAGACCCTGATGCGCTTCCGCGACCGACACCAGACTCCAGAGCTCACCGACCTCGAGTTCGGCGCACAGCTCAACGGCTTCCCGACGACGGATGCGTTCATCGACGCGATCGTCAGCGCACCGTTCATCGTCTCGATGACGG
>WHSY01000721.1:0-237 GCA_009379815.1 Pseudonocardiaceae bacterium | reverse complement strand
CGCCTTCGGCTGGGGTGGCGGGTTCACTGCCATCTACCCGGTCGATGGTGCCGGTGGGTACCAGCTCTTCGGCATCTGTCCGAAGCCGCTCGTCGACGCGTCGCAGACGCTGCCCGACTTCACCGAGCGCTACACCTATTTCCGGCCCGGTGACCTGCTGCGTTACCGACCGATCGATCGAGCCGAGTACGACGCCATCAGGGCGACCGTCGACGAAGGTACGTTCCGCCACCACTC
>WHSY01000720.1 GCA_009379815.1 Pseudonocardiaceae bacterium | reverse complement strand
GATGAGCATGGCACCATTTCGCGAGTGCCCGACTGGCAGGATGATCTGCGCGTTGCTCTCGACCTCGCGGACCGGGCCGATCGGCTCACGCTCGACCGGTTCGCCTCGACCGATCTGCGGGTGGACCGCAAGCCCGACCGCACCCCGGTGACCGACGCCGACCTGCGGGTCGAGGACGAGGTGCGGGCCCGGCTGGCCGACCTGCGCCCGTCCGACACGGTGGTCGGCGAGGAGCGCGGCGGTGGCGCCTCCGGCGGCCGGGACTGGCTGCTCGACTACCTGCGCCGGCTGCCCGTGTGGGCCACGCTGATCGCGCTGGTGGCCGAGTCGCGGCCGGTGGTCGGCGTGGTCAGCGCCCCGGCCCTCGACCGGCGATGGTGGGCGAGCGCGGGCGGCGGCGCGTGGACCAGCGACTCGAACGGGCAGGTCCGGCGGCTGCGGGTGTCCGTTGTCGGCTCGCTCGCGGACGCGTACCTGTCCACCACGCACCTGGGCAGCTGGTCG
>WHSY01000071.1 GCA_009379815.1 Pseudonocardiaceae bacterium | reverse complement strand
GATCTTCTTGTCCGCGTGCATCACGGTGGTGTGGTCGCGGCCGCCGAAGGTCTGCCCGATCCGGGGCAGCGAGAGGTCGGTGAGCTCGCGGCACAGGTACATCGAGATCTGACGTGCCAGCGCGAGCTGTTTGGTCTTGCCGGGCCCGCACAGGTCGTCGATCGTCACACCGTAGAACTCGGCGGTCACCGCCATGATCGTCGGCGCGCCGATCTCGTGGGGCTGCGCGTCGGGGATCAGGTCGCGCAGCACGATCTCGGCGAGCTGGGTGTCGACTGCCTGCCGGTTCAGCGAGGCGAACGCGGTGACCCGGATCAGCGCGCCCTCGAGTTCGCGGATGTTGCGCTCGATGCGGTCGGCGATGAACTCGAGCACGTCGTCGGGCGCGGCGAGCCGGTCGCCGGCCGCCTTCTTGCGCAGGATCGCGATCCGGGTCTCGAGCTCGGGAGGTTGGATGTCGGTGATCAGGCCCCACTCGAACCGGGTGCGCAGCCGGTCCTCCAGCGTGGCCAGCCCTTTCGGGGGGCGGTCGGAGGAGACCACGATCTGCTTGTTGGAGTTGTGCAACGTGTTGAACGTGTGGAAGAACTCCTCCTGGGTGCCTTCCTTGCCCTCCAGGAACTGGATGTCGTCGACCAGTAGCACGTCGACGTCGCGGTAGCGGCGCTGGAAGGCCACTTTGCGGTCGTCGCGCAGCGAGTTGATGAAGTCGTTGGTGAACTCCTCGGTCGAGACGTAGCGCACCCGCATCCCGGGGAACAGCCGCTGCGCGTAGTGCCCGACCGCGTGCAGCAGGTGCGTCTTGCCCAACCCCGACTCACCCCAGACGAACAGTGGGTTGTAGGCGCGCGCGGGTGCTTCCGACACGGCGACCGCCGCAGCGTGGGCGAAGCGGTTGGACGCTCCGATGACGAAGGTGTCGAAGATGTACTTCTCATTGAGCTTGGTCTGGGAGTTGGGCGGGCTGAGGGGCACCGCGCCGGACGGGCTTCCGAAGGTGGGCCAGATCTCGGTGACCGCGGCCAGCTCCGCCTCGTCCTCGTCCTCGTCCTCGCCGTCCTCGCTGTCGCGTTCGCCGCCCGGCGCGGCGGTGGTCGTGTCGGGGCCGGGCCCGGTACTCGACGGCGGCAGGATGGGCGGCGTCGGCAGTGGGTGGTCGACCTTGACGGCGAGCGAGACCCGACGTCCCAGGTGTCGGGACAGCACCTCACTGATCGGCTCGCGCAGCGCCCGCTCGATGGCGTCCTTCGCGAAATCGCTGGGCGCGGCGAGCAGGGCGGTGCCGTCGAGCAACCCGATCGGCCGGGTCACCCGCATCCAGGCCCGCTGTTGCGGGGACAGCGCGCCGGAGGAGAGCTCGGCCACGACCTCCTGCCACACCTGGCCGAGGTCGGTCGGACGCTCAGTCACCCACAGACTCCCCTCGGCGGCCGGTGGTGGACAGCGGCCGCGCTAGGCGTCCACAGAGTTGTCCACAGCTGTGCATGACGGTACGCCGAAACGGTCGGCGCACTCCCATGGGTCCCGACGTGCCGGCTGCGGCCCCGATCCCCCTCTCCCCGGGTGCCGGGATCGCGAGGGAGGCAACGTAGCAAGCTCGACCGCATCTCACAAGAATCGATATGGGGCAAGCATCGTCGGCACCCGGCGTGTCGGCGCGTCGACCCCGCTGCGGGTCAGGGCCCGCCCTCGTTTTGACGACGGGGCCGACCGCCGCCTAGTCTCGGACGGTCTCCCGCCAGCCAGCGGGCGTAGTAGCGCGCCACGGTCAGGCGCAGCGAGTGGGTACCGCTACGGCAGGAGGCACCTCGACCCGTCCGCAGCCCTGGCACGCTGCGGACGAGCCCGTGAGTGACCGGGACGACCACCGGGAGATTGGACAGCCGTGAGCAAGGGCAAGCGCACCTTTCAGCCGAACAACCGCCGCCGGGCGAGGACTCACGGGTTCCGGCTGCGCATGCGCACCCGTGCCGGTCGCGCGATCCTCACAGCCCGGCGGCGCAAGGGTCGCTCTCAGCTGTCCGCCTGAGGCTTCGGTGCTGCCCCCGGACGCTCGGCTGACTCGTCGTGCGGACTTCGCGACGGCGCTGCGCCGGGGACGGCGGGCCACCCCCGGCAGGCTTGTGGCGCACCTGGCCCACTGCGATGGTGACAGGAGCCACGGCGCGCGGGTCGGATTCGTGGTGAGCCGATCGGTCGGCGGTGCGGTCGTGCGGCACCGGGTGCAGCGCAAGCTGCGCCATCTCGTGCGGGATCGGCTCGGTCGGCTGCCGGCCGGCACGCTGCTCGTGGTGCGGGCACTGCCGCCGGCTGCCGCCGCGTCGAGCGCGGTACTGGGGCGCGACCTCGATTCGGCGTTGGATCGATTGCTGGATCGGGGACGCATATTGGACCGGGACGGCCGGTCGTGAAGGTCCCGCCCGCCGCAGCTGACCGGTGCCCGATCGCGGGCCGGGGCGGCAACTGCGCCCGGATGCTGATCACCCCGGTGCGGTTCTACCGGCGGTGGATCTCGCCGGCGCTGCCGCCGACGTGCCGCTTCCACCCCACCTGCAGCGCCTACGCCGTCGAGGCACTGTCGGTCCACGGGGCGGTGCGCGGGAGTTGGCTGACCCTGCGCCGCCTACTGCGCTGCGCCCCCTGGCATCCTGGAGGTCTGGACCCGGTGCCCCCTGCCCATGACCGCGCGGTGGGCGTGGACCCGCCTGCCGAGAGTGAGCGACCTTGCTAGATTTCATCTACTACCCGGTGTCGGCCATCATGTGGTTCTGGCACAAGGTGTTCAGCGCGCTGCCGTTCCTGGGGCCGGTCAGCGGCATCAGCTGGGCGCTGTCGGTGATCTTCCTGGTCTTCACGCTGCGTGCGCTGCTGATCAAGCCGTTCGTGAGCCAGGTGCGCTCGATGCGCAAGATGGCGGAGTTCGCACCGGAGATCCAGAAGCTCAAGAAGAAGCACGGTGACGACCGCCAGAAGCAGGCGGCCGAGATGCAGAAGCTGCAGTCCGAGCACGGGTTCAACCCGCTCGGTGGCTGCCTGCCGATCTTCGTGCAGCTCCCGGTGTTCTTCGGCCTGTTCCACGTGCTGCGGATGTTCAACCGGCCGGGTCTGACCTACGAGCAGAACATCCAGATCCCCAACTACGTGTTCCCCGCGTCCGACGTGAAGTCGTTCCTCGACGCTCGACTGTTCGGAGCTCCGATATCCGGGTGGATCACCATGCCAGCCGATCAGCTCTCGGCTTTCGCCGGGGTGACCCGGGTCGACATGGCGCTGGTCGCGGTGCCGCTGATGATCCTGGCCGGAATCCTCACCCATATGACGTCGCGGCACTCGGTGGCGCGGCAGACCGAGGCGCAAGCCGCGAACCCGCAGTCCGCGATCATGAACAAGGTCATGCTGTACCTGTTCCCGATCGGAGTGGTGGTCGGTGGTCCGTTCTTCCCGCTGGCGATCCTGCTGTACTGGCTGTCGAACAACGGATGGACGCTGGGTCAGCAGTACGTGATCTACCGCAAGATCGACGCCGAGGAGGCGGAGAAGAAGGAGACGGCGGTGGCGGAGCGCCAGGCGCTCGGTCCACGTCCGGGTCAGAAGCCGTCCCGGTCGAAGAAGAGTGGCGCTTCCCCGGGCGGCGGTGCCGGGGAACCGGCGGCCGGCTCGAACGGCGAGTCGACCGGGGCCGGCGGCGCCGGTCCGGAAGCCTCCAACGGGGAGGGTGACGGGTCCGGGACCGGCGACGGTGAGGCGGCCGCGCTCGGGACCGATGGCGCCGGGACGACGGCCGAAGCAGGACAGCGGTCGGCGAACGGCTCGAGCGATAAGGCGAAGCCGGAGGTCGGCCGACCGCGCACCGGGAGCAAGAAGAGCAACCGTAAGCGCCGGTGACGACGGCGGCTCCGGGGTAGGAGACACCTGAGGAGGAAGAGGCTGTGTCCGAAACTTTGACTGCCCGTAATGACACGCCCGACGGCGGGTCCGAAGAAGCGGTAGTCGGCGAGGCCGGGGAGACGCGGGTGCGGGAACGCCGCGCCGAGACTCCGGCCGAGGAGTCGTTGGTGCAGGAGGGCGACGTAGCGGGCGACTACCTGGAGCGATTGCTCGATCTGGTGGACTACGACGGCGACATCGACCTCGACGTGGACGGCGGACGCGCGGTGGTGAGCGTCGACGGCGGGGAGGATCTGGAGCGGCTCGTGGGTTCGCGGGGCGCGGTGCTCGAGGCATTGCAGGAGCTGACGCGGCTCGCGGTACAACAGGTGACGGGTTCCCGGAGCCGGTTGATGCTCGATGTGGCCCAGTGGCGCGCGGATCGCCGCAACGAGCTGAGCGAATTGGGGAGCTCGACGGCCGAGCAGGTGCACCGGAGCGGGGAATCGATGCGGCTGCAGCCGATGACTCCGTTCGAGCGCAAGATCGTGCACGACGCGGTGGCAGAGGTTGAGGGCGTGCACAGCGAAAGCGAGGGTGAGGAGCCGCGGCGACGGGTCGTGGTTTCCGCTGAGTAGGGCACACCGGGCACGGCCCCGCGGACCACGATCGGTCCGCGGGGCCGTGGTATGAGTGGAGGTTTCACGTGAAACCCGGCGGAGGGTCGTGACTGGGCAGCACCGCGGTGAGACGCTGCCGCCGGCACCGGCCTCGATGGCTGACGTCTTCGGTGCGCGGGCGGACAGTGCGCGGCGGTTTGCGGAGCTGCTGGCAACCTCGGGCGTCGATCGGGGCCTGATCGGGCCGCGAGAGGTCGATCGGCTGTGGGAGCGGCACCTGCTGAACTCCGCGGTGATCGGTGAGCTCATCTCCCCGGGCTGCCGGGTGCTGGACGTAGGTTCCGGAGCGGGCCTGCCTGGATTGCCACTGGCGCTGTCACGGCCCGACCTCACGATCGCATTGCTGGAGCCGATGGCGCGAAGGGTGGCTTGGCTGCGGGAGGTGACAGCGGAGTTGGACATCCCGGTGGAGATTCATCGGGGCCGGGCGGAGGATCGCCCGGTGGCGGCGCGGTGGGATGTGGTGACGGCTCGGGCGGTGGCGCCGCTGGGGCGGTTGGCGGGGTGGTGCTTGCCGTTGCTGGCGCCCGGTGGTCGGATGCTGGCGCTGAAGGGTTCCAGTGCTGCCGATGAGGTAGCGCGCGACCGCGGCGAGGTGCGCCGTGCCGGTGGTGGGGCGATCGAGGTCGTGGAGTGCGGCAAGTCCGCGGTCGATCCACCGACAACGGTCGTCGTGGTGGCGTCGCGGCGTGGCGATGAGGGCCGGAGGCCACGGAGGAGGAAGGATCGGTGAGCGTGAATCCGGAAGCGGAACCGCAATGGGCGCCGTCGATGCGCGAGGCTGTTTCACGTGAAACAGCCACGCTGCGGATCGTCGACGGGGCGGCGAGCGCTCCGGTGGGTGCCGTGGGCGTCGGGGAGGTCTGCTACCCGGAAGACCAGCCGCGTCAAGGCGACTGGACACCGATTGCCGAGGAGGCGGAGCGCGCGACCCGGATGCTGCACCCGGACGATCAGCTGCCCCGACCGGCGCGTCGCCGGGTGCTCACGGTCGCCAACCAGAAAGGCGGCGTCGGCAAGACGACGAGCACCGTGAACCTTGCGGCCGGGCTGGCGCTGCACGGGCTGCGCACCCTCGTCGTCGACCTCGACCCCCAGGGCAACGCGAGCACGGCGTTGGGCGTTGAGCATCGCTCCGGCACCCCGTCGGTCTACGAGCTCCTGCTCGGCGAGATCGGCGCGACCGACGCGGTATCGGCGAGCCCACAGTCTCCGAACCTGCTGTGCATTCCCGCGACGATCGACCTGGCCGGGTCGGAGATCGAGCTCGTCACGATGGTTGCCCGCGAGTCGCGGCTCAAGGAAGCACTGTCCGGGCCTGCGCTCGACGAACTCGGCGTCGACTACGTGTTCATCGACTGTCCTCCGTCGCTGGGCCTGCTCACGGTGAACGCACTCGTGGCCGCACCGGAAGTGCTGATCCCGATCCAGTGCGAGTATTACGCGCTGGAAGGCCTCGGCCAGTTGCTGAGCAACATCGAACTCGTACAGGCGCATCTCAACCCGAGCCTGACCGTCTCGACCATCCTGCTCACGATGTACGACGGCCGGACGAAGCTGGCCGATCAGGTCACCTCCGATGTGCGGGAGCACTTCGGCACGCAGGTGCTCAGCACGGTGATCCCCCGCAGCGTGAAGATCTCCGAGGCGCCAGGCTTCGGGCAGACCGTCCTGATCTACGACCCGGGATCACGGGGCTCGATGAGCTACCTGGACGCGGCACGGGAGATCGCGTTGCGTGGGGCGAGCACGGTGTCCGGTGACGAGCACGGTGTCCGGTGACGACGGAGGCGTGGGGATGAACGAGCGCAAGGGTGGCCTCGGTCGCGGACTGGCGGCATTGATCCCCAGCGGCCCTCCGGTGCCGGCCGAGGGAAGCGTCACACGGGCTGGCAACTCACCGGTCGACGTGGTCATCGGCGGCCTGGCCGAGGCTGCCATCCCGGCCGGTGTGACCGGCACCGTGGCCGGGGCCGTCTACCAGGAGGTGCCGACCTCCGCGATCGTGCCGAACCCGAAGCAGCCGCGGCAGGTCTTCGACGAGGAGTCGCTCGCCGAGCTCGAGCACTCGATCAGCGAGTTCGGTCTGTTGCAACCCATCGTGGTCCGGCAGCTGGAGTCGGGTTCGTACGAGCTCGTCATGGGCGAGCGCCGGTGGCGCGCGGCGCAGCAGGCCGGGTTGGACCTCATCCCAGCGATCGTCCGGCATACGGCGGACGACGCGCTGCTCCGGGACGCGCTGCTCGAGAACATCCATCGGGTGCAGCTCAACCCGTTGGAGGAGGCGGCGGCCTACCAGCAGCTGCTCGAGGAGTTCGACGTGACGCACGACCAGCTGGCCGCTCGGATCGGCCGTAGCCGCCCGGTGATCACGAACACCATCCGATTGCTGCGGCTACCGGTGGCGGTGCAGCGTCGGGTGGCCGCCGGGGTGCTCTCGGCGGGCCACGCCCGCGCACTGCTGAGCATCGAGCAGCCCGGCGTGCAGGAGGACCTCGCCGGCCGGATCGTCGCGGAGGGGATGTCGGTGCGGGCGACCGAGGAAGCGGTCACGGTGGCCCGCAGTGAGCCGACCAGCCCCGTTGCCGATCCGAAGCCCGCTCGCCGCCCGATGCAGGCGCCTGGACTGCAGGACCTGGCAGAACGTCTGTCCGAGGTTTTCGACACCCGGGTCAAGGTGGAGCTGGGCAAGCGCAAGGGTCGCGTCGTGGTCGAGTTCGGCTCGGTGGACGACCTGGAGCGGATCGTCGGGCTGATGGCCCCGGAGTCCTCAGCGGCCGCAGCGGGTCACCGCCCGCTCGACGAGCGCACCGAAGGCACTGCCCAGATCGGTACCGTCGGCCTCGAGCGCCATCGGGAGCAGTGAGGTCTCGGTGAGTCCCGGTGCCACGTTGACCTCCAGGAAGTGCGCCACACCGGCCTCGGTGACCACGGCGTCGGTGCGCGACACGTCGCGCAGCCCGAGCAAGCGGTGCGCCGCCACGGCCAGCTCCCCCACCGCGGCCGCCGCCGCGCCATCGAGTCGGGCGGGCGCGTGGAAGGTGGTCAGGCCTGCGGTGTAGCGGGCGGCGTAGTCGTACACCCCGGACTCCGGCTCGATCTCCACCGCGGGTAGCGCGCGCGGTCCGTCCCCCCCTTCCAGTACGGTGACCGCCACCTCGACACCCTCGACGTAGCGCTCGGCGAGCACGGTGTCGGCGTAGGCGAGGCAGCCGACCATGGCGGCGGGCAGCTCCGTGGGATCGCGGACAACCTGCGCCCCGAGCGCTGAGCCTCCCTGGTCCGGCTTGAGGATCAGCGGGAGCCCCAGGTGGTGCACCAGCGCGTCGAGCACCGCCTGGGCGCCGAGGTCGCGGAAGGTGGCGTGCGGCAGCGCGATCCAGTCGGGGGTGGCCAGGCCTGCCCTGGCGAGCTCCCCCTTGGCCGTCGGCTTGTCCCACGCTCGCCGGCAGCCACGGGGATCGGCTCCGACGAAGGGCACGTCGAGCATCTCGAGCACCGACTGCACGGCGCCGTCCTCCCCCGCGCCCCCGTGCAGTGCCACGATCACCGCGTCCGGGCGATGCTTGAGCAGCCGCGTGACGAGCGAGGCGTCGGCGTCCCACTCCTCGACGCCCA
Organism: Pseudonocardiaceae bacterium; assembly: GCA_009379815.1. GTDB lineage: Bacteria > Actinomycetota > Actinomycetes > Mycobacteriales > Pseudonocardiaceae > WHSY01. Next base: position 18,498 of record WHSY01000071.1, on the reverse strand, counting down.
ATCCGGCCTCGCGCAGCGCGGCCGACACCCGCCGGCCCGACCGCAGCGAGACGTCGCGCTCGTGGGACAGCCCGCCTGCCAGCACGGCAACGGTACGTTCGGTCACCGAAAGATCCTCCGATGTGGACGGCCCACGAGAGATACGGTCCTCAGTGGACGGTGACGGTCTCGGTGCGGGGTCACGCGGTGTCGGGTGACGGTGACTGCGGGCCTGCCACCGTGCGCGGGCTGACGCTACCGAAGGTCGCCAGTAGCTCCAGCTCGCCCTCCAGCACGCCGGCGAGCCGGCGAACCCCTTCCTTGATCCGGTCCGGGGGCGGGTAGCAGAACGACAGCCGTATCTGACGGCTGCCGGCCTGGTCGGCGTAGAACGCCGTGCCCGGGACGTAGGCGACACGCTGGGTCACGGCGCGGGGCAGCATCGCCTTGGTGTCGAGGCCCGCCGGCACGGACAGCCACACGAAGAACCCACCGTCCGGACGGGTCCACCGGCAGCCCGACGGCAGCTGCTGCTCGAGCGCGGAGATCATCGCGTCCCGGCGATCCCGGTATGCCTCCTGGTAGGTCTTCACCTGACTCTTCCAGTCGTGGCCCGCCAGGTAGCGCGACACCACCGCCTGGGTGAACGTCGGAGGGCACAGCGTCGCGGACTCGGCGGCCAGCACGAGCTTCTCGCGGACGGCGTGCGGCGCCAGCGCCCAGCCGACTCGCAATCCGGGAGCGAAGGTCTTGGAGAACGAGCCGAGGTAGACCACGTTGTCGGGATCGGACGCGCGCAGCGCCGGGTAGGTCTGACCGTCGAAACCGAGCAGGCCGTAGGGGTTGTCCTCGATCACCAACACCCCGTGCGCGGCGCAGATCTCGAGTACCTCGGACCGGCGCGACACCGTCAGCGTGACGCCGGCCGGGTTGTGGAAGTTGGGGATGGTGTAGAGGAACTTCGGGGTGCGCCCTTGTTCGGCCAGCCGCCGCAGCGCGTCATGCAGGGCGTCGGGAACCAGGCCGCCGTCGTCCATCGGGACGTGCACGACCTGCGCCTGGTAGGCGGTGAAGCTGCCCAGCGCCCCCACGTAGGATGGCGCCTCGGCCAGCACCACGTCGCCCGGGTCGCAGAAGATGCGGGTGACCAGGTCCAGCGCGCTCTGCGACCCCACCGTGACCGTCACATCGTCGGGGTGGGCGCAGACACCCTCGAGCGCCATCACCTCGCAGATCTGCTCGCGCAGCTCCGGAATGCCCTGTGCGGAGCCGTACTGCAGCGCCGTCATCCCGTCCTGGGCGACCAGCGACGCCATGTCATCGGCGAGCGAGTCCATCGGCAGCGCAGGCAGGTAGGGCATCCCCCCGGCCAGTGACACCACCTCGGGTCGGCTCGCCACTGCGAACAGCGCCCGGATCTCCGAGGCCGTCATCCCCGCGGCGCGCTGCGCGTAGCGGTGCAGGTGCGGGTCGCGGCTGCGCTCGCGGGAGCGTCCGGCCTGGTATCCCTGGATGGCTGGTTGTCCTCGGTTCACGGCTGCGCCTCACGCTGCGGGGGCACGATCCGTCGGCGACGGACCCGATCCTGCAGTGTAAAGGGCACCTGGGCCGACCGATCTTCTCTCCCGGCGAAACCCGGCTTATCATCACCGGGGCACCCGTGCCGGTCGCGGTTGCCGGAAGGGGGACCAGATCGTCACGGAGGGAGACCCGGTGTCGCGTCGGGTGGTCGGCGTCACCTTGGACAACCTCGACCAGCTGCCGAAACGGTGCCGCACCTGCGTGTTCTGGGAGCTCGCGCCGCACATTCGGGAGCAGGCCGAGGAATTCGGTCAGACCGATCTGGAGAAGGAGGCCTGGGTCTCCAGCGTGCTGCTGGAATGGGGCTCCTGCGGCCGCATCGTGATGGCCGGCGACGTTCCTGCCGGGTACGTGCTCTATGCGCCTCCCGCGGCGGTGCCGCGCGCGGCCGCCTTCCCCACCTCACCGGTCAGCGCCGACGCGGTACTGCTGACCGCGCTGCGGGTGCTACCCGACTTCGCCGGCGGCGGGCTGGGTCGGGTGCTGGTCCAGGCAGTGGCCAAGGACCTCACCCGTCGGGGAGTCAAGGCGATCGAGGCGTTCGGCGATGCCAGGCCCGACGAGCAGTCCAGTTGCGTGGTGCCGGCTGCGTTCCTGCAGCAGGTGGGGTTCAAGACCGTGCACTCGCACCCGCGCTGGCCACGGTTGCGCCTCGAGCTGCGCACCGCGCTGACGTGGAAGGAAGACGTCGAGGCGGCACTCGAGCAGCTGCTGGGATCGGTGACGGTCGCCGGTGCCGAGCCGAGTTTGCGGCCCTGATTCTCCCGGCCGCCCTCGTCACGCGGGATGGGTCACTCGGCGCGGGCGAGTTCGCGGCGTAGCAGGTCGGCGAAAGTGAAGGTGCCGGTCGGCTGGTCGTTCTCGCCGAGCAGGTAGAGCCGCTTGACGGCGACCAGCACGCGCTCGGCGACCAGGTCACGAAACCCGGGATCGAGCAGTTTGCGGCGGTCCAGCGCGTTGGTCAGATAGCCCAGCTCGACGCGCACCGCGGGCATCCTGGTCATCCGCAGCACGTCCCAGGTCTTGGGATGGGTGCCGCAGTCGAGCATCCCGGTGCGGGCCACCAGCTCGCGCTGGATGAATCCGGCGAGCGCCTCACCGACGGTCGACGTGGTTCCGTTGCCGGTGCCGAAGTGGAAGACCGCCACACCCTGGGCCGAAGGCGACGGATGCCCGTCGGTGTGCAGCGAGAGCACGAGGTCTGCTCCGGCACTGTTGGCGAACGAGGCGCGCTCGGCCTCGGAAGGGCTGCTGCGTGGCCCACGGGACAGCAGCGTCTCCATGCCGGTGGCCGCCATGCGGCCCTCCAGCCGGTGCGCCAGGTCCCACATCAGATCGGCCTCGGCCGCGCCATCGACCACGACGCCGCGGTCCGTCCCGCCGTGGGAGGGGTCGATCACGATGCGCTTGCCCCGTAGCTGCGGGCCGGCGTTGCGCACCCGCTCCTGCTCACGCAGGTAGACCGGTCGCCCGCCTCGCACCTTGGGCGCCAGTTGGCGCAACGCGCGCAGCGTGCCGGGTCCGCACACCCCGTCGGACAGCAGGCCGTAGTCGCGCTGGAAGCTCGCGAGCGCGTCCTCGGTCTGCGGACCGAACACGCCGTCCGCCCGGCCCACGTCGTAGCCGAGCTCGAGCAACCGCTCCTGCAGCGCGAACACGTCGTCGCCACGCATCGGACGGGTCACCGAGTGGGTCAGGCTGCGGTCACCCAGCCGCAGCCTCGCGTCGCACAGTGCCTGGTAGGTCGCCGGACCGACGAGGCCGTCGACGGTCAGCCCACGGCGTTGCTGGAAAGCGCGTACCCCGTGCTCGACGGTGAGGTCGAAGACCGCCTGGCCCTCTGGTCCGGTGGCGCCGTCGGGCGCGGCAGCTGAGCCCTCGTGCGGCGGGAGCAGGCCCTGCGGACTCAGCATCGCCCGGACCTCGGCCACCTCCGGCCCGACGTCGCCGCGGCGCAGCAGCTGCATGCACCCCTCACTTCGGTCGATGCGTCCGGCCGAAGCCGACGCGCGGGCGTGACGCCTCATTGTGCCCGTCGCACCGCGCAATCCTGCCAGGGCGCGGTAGCCGATGCATGGTGGGTCGGCGAGGCCGGACGCGCCGGACCGGCCGCCCGCAGCGGGGCGGCCGGTCCGTCAGAGGTAGTCGGCCAGGTCCTCGAGCAGCGCGGCCTTCGGCTTGGCGCCGACGATCTGCTTGACCGGCTCGCCGCCACTGAACAAGATCATCGTCGGGATCGACATGACCTGGTAGTCACGCGGCGTGCTGGGGTTGTCGTCGATGTCGAGCTTCGCGACGGTCAGCTTCTCGCCATGCTCGGAGGCGATCTCCTCCAGCACCGGGGCGACCATCTTGCAGGGGCCGCACCAGGTCGCCCAGAAGTCGACGAGTACCGGCTTGTCGCTGCCCAGCACGTCGTCGCGGAAGGTCTGGTCGGTCACGGTCACGGTCGGCTTGTCAGCCATCTCGTCTCCTGTCGGTGGCTTTCGAGTGTGTTCGGCGTGGATGAAGCGGTCTGTTCAGTCGGTGCCGGATCCGTAGCCGCCGCCGACGAGCTCCGGTGCCTTCTGGGCCTCGGACTCGATGGCGTGCTCGGCGAGCCACCGCTCGGCATCGATCGCGGCCGAGCAGCCGGTGCCGGCCGCAGTGACCGCCTGCCGGTAGATGTGGTCGACCAGGTCGCCTGCGGCGAAGACGCCGTCGCGGCTGGTGGTGGTGCTGGGCGCGTCGACCCGTACGTAGCCCTCGTCGTCGATGTCGAGCTGCCCGCGGACGAGTTCGCTACGCGGGTCGTGGCCGATCGCCACGAACATCCCGGTGACGTCGAGCGTCGAGCCGTCGGACAGCTCCAGGCCGGTCACACCGGTCTCGCCGCGGACCCGATCGACGGTCACACCGGTATGCCACCGGATCTTGTCGTTGGCCCTGGCGCGCTCGAGCATGATGCGGGACGCGCGGAACTCTTCGCGACGGTGCACGATCGTCACCGATCGGGCGAACCGGGTCAGGAAGGTCGCCTCCTCCATCGCGGAGTCACCGCCGCCGATCACGGCGATGTCCTGGTCACGGAAGAAGAAGCCGTCGCAGGTGGCACACGAGCTCACACCGCGACCGAGCAGCTCGGACTCACCGGGCACGCCCAGGTAGCGCGGCTGCGCGCCCATCGCGAGGATCACGGCGCGGGCACGGTACGTGCTGCCGTCGACGGTGACCGCCTTGACGTCACCGGACAGGTCGACGGCATCGACGTCCTGCGTGCGGATGTCGGCGCCGAAGCGCTCGGCCTGGGCGCGGAACTGCTCCATGAGATCGGGGCCCATGATCCCGTCGCGGAACCCCGGGTAGTTCTCCACGTCGGTGGTCGTCATCAGGGCGCCGCCGTACTGGCTGCCTTCGAACACCAGCGGCTCCAGCTGGGCACGCGCGGCGTAGACGGCCGCGGTGTACCCGGCCGGCCCCGAGCCGATGATCACAAGGTCACGGATCTGTTCGCTCACGTCGGACACAACGCGATCCTAGGTCAGGCTGTTCCCGCCCGGTCGCTGACGCTGCCGTACCGGACCGCTACTGACCGTGACGGATGTGGATGTGGCGGTGCGCAGTCGAGGTGTGGCGTCACCGCGCGCGCAGCACCGAGACCTCGCTGAGCTCGGACTGGTTGCCGTCCTCGGTCTCGGCGAGGTCGGTGATCCATACCAGCAGGTCTCGGGTGGGCTCGCCGGACTGCAGCGGGATCTCGGTCCGGCCTTCGCGCAGGGTCGCGGTGCCCAGCAGGGTCGTCTCGTCGAGGTCGGCGTCGGCCGACGACGCCGCGCGGATCTCGACCACCGTCCCGTCGCTGGACGATTCGATGACCAGCGACTCCGGTGTGACCGGCTCGTCGAAGCCGAGCATGACGCCTAACCCTTCCCGGTACGCGGGGAACGGCTCGAAGTAGTTGTCGGTGGACCACTCGGTGCCCGGATCGCCGTCGGCCACCAGCTCGACGTCCTCGGCGTTGTCGGCGCCCGCATCCTCGGAGATGTCGTAGACCTCCAGGTCGTCGATGCGCACCGGCGCGGCCACCGCCGGCTGCGGGGCTGGTGCGTCGGGCGGGGCGGGCGGTCCCGGCGGCGGCCCTTCGACGACAACCGGAGGCGGCCCGCCGCTGCCGTCGGTGAAGATGGAGGCGAACTGCACGCCGAACCACCCGATGATCAGCAGGCTGGCGACGGCCAGCATGGCGACGCCGATCCGCAACTTCTTGCGCTGCTCCGGCGGTTGCGGGGTGTCCTCGTCGGGGCCGTGCCAGACCGCCGCACGTCCGCTGCCGTCGGTCGCTGCGTCGGTGTCGTCGGTCGCGCTGCGCTCCAGAACCCGCTGCACGGCCGCCCCGGTGTGCACTCCGCCCGTGCCGGAGCCGGCGAGGCTGCGCAGTGCCAGCGTCGACAGCTCCAACGGCACCGAAGGATGCAACGAGCGTGGGCTGACCAGGGTGCCGTCCGGTCCTCGCGGAGCGGTCGGCAGCACCGTCGATCCCCCGTCGAGCGCCCAGCGCCCGGTGAGCAGCAGGTACAGCGCCGCGCCCAGGCCTCGCACGTCGTCCCGGGGACCGGCGTCGGGCGGCGGCCCGGGAAAGGCGAGCCGCGCGTGCCCATCGGGCGTCACCCGGATCCGCTCCGGGTGGTCGCAGCCGAGTACCAGACCCGCGCGGTGCGCGTCGTCGACCGCCCCGGCCAGCGGGGCGAGCATGCTGGCGGCCACCGCAGGAGGCGGCAAATCCTGCTGTACCAGCTCGACGAGGTCGCGGCCCGGGGTCCACTCGGCGACCACCGCGGCGACCGTCGGCCCCGCGCCCGTCTCCGGCTCGAGGACGTCGAGCACCCTGGCCGCCCCGGCGGTCTCCAGTCGTGCCGAGCGCATCGCCCGCGCCACCGCGGCGCGGATCCGTTCCGCGGCCCCGGTGTCACCGGGCCTGGCGACGAACACGGTGAGCGCCACATCCCGTTCGAGGACCGAGTCACGGCCGCGCCACAACCGGGCTCCCGACCGGTCGTCGTGCCCGACTTCGGCGAGCAACCGGTAGCGCCCCCGGCCCAGGACCGTGCCCGGCGCGGGCCAGGCGGCCGCTGCCGCCCGCATCCCCCCGGACCCAGTCGACTCCGCGCTCACCGCAGGTCATCCTCTCGGCCGTGTCCTACCTGCTCCGGCGCTCCGATGCGCAGCCCCGCCCCGACGCGGCACCGCGGAGAACCCCCCATCAGGGTACGCCGAGGCCGGCCCGCCCGCGGGTTCATCGGCGGGCGAGCGCCGGGCGCAGCTCCCGGGTGCGCAAGGCAGGCGGCGCGCCCGGCGACAACCACGCGGAGGCGTGGACCGTGCGTGCGGCTCGGCGATCCTGGTGTCGCTGCGCAGGTGGTCGCGAGGCAAGCGGTGTCAGCTGCCGCACATCGGCGAGGGCATACTGCGAGGGCTCGGTAGCGGAAAGGGAGTCGCGCCAGTGACGGACGGTAACCGCGTGTGGCAGGAGGCTGGGACCGGGCGCGGTCACCCGTCGTTGGCCGCGGCGGCCGGGTCGATGGCAGTGGCGACGCTGGTGAGCCGGATCAGCGGCTTTGGCAAGCAGCTGGCTCTCGCCGCCACGCTCGGCTTCGGCTTCCTGTACGACTCTTACCTGGCTGCCAACACGCTGCCGATCATGTTGAACGAATTGCTGATCGGTGGCGTGCTCACCAGTGTGCTGGTTCCGATACTCGTCCGTGCCGCCAGGGAGGACGCCGACGGCGGTCTACGCTATACACAACGGCTCGTCGCGCTCATCACGACGTTGCTGCTCGCTGCCACGACCATCGCGATCCTGGCAGCGCCGTTGCTGGTCCGCTTGTTACAGGGCAACGGTCAGTCGGCCAATCGGGAGTTGACGACTGCCTTCGTTTACCTGCTGCTGCCGGAGATCGTGTTCTTCGGGCTGGGGGCGCTGTTCGGCGCGATTCTCAATGCCCGTGGTGTCTTCAGCCCTTGGGCGTGGGCACCGGTCGTCAACAATATCGTCGTACTACTGACGCTGGCAGCGTTTTGGCTGGTTCCGGGCGAGATCACGCTGTCGCCGGTGCGGATGAGTGATCCCAAACTGCTGGTGTTGGGTATCGGAACGACGCTGGGCATCGTATTGCAGGTTGCTGTGCTGTTGCCGTTCCTACGACGGGTAGGATTCCGGTTCCGTTGGCGCTGGCGGATCCGCGAGTGGTTCCAGCGCGACGCCCGGCTCGTGAGCGCGGCGCGGCTCATGGGCTGGACCACGGTGTACGTCCTGATCAGCCAGGTCGGTATTGTCATGACCATTCGGACCGCATACACCGGTGATGCCGGCGGGGTAGCGATCTACAATAACGCATGGCTGATGCTTCAGCTGCCCTACGGCGTCATCGGTGTCTCACTCCTGACCGTGATCCTGCCTCGTATGAGCCGGGCCGCCGCGGCGGGCGACAACGACCGACTGATCGGAGACCTCTCGTTAGGCGGCCGCTACTGCGCCGTGCTGCTCGTCCCGGTGTCGGTGGTGTTCATCGTGGCGGGCGAGAGCATAGGGATCGCGCTGTTCTCCTACGGTGCTGCCGAGGTATCAGAGGCGCGACGGCTGGGGCTGGCGATCGCCGTCGCCGCATTCGGTCTCCTGCCCTATGCGATCACCATGCTGCAACTGCGCGTCTTCTACGCGATGACCGACGCGCGCACCCCCGCATTGATCATGGCAGCGATGGTGGGGGTGAAGGTGCCGCTGCTGCTGCTGTGTGGCGCTGTGCTGCCGGACCGGCAGGTCGTGCTCGGCCTCACGGTCATCAATTCCTTCGGCTTCGTGATCGGTCTGCTGGCCGGCCAGATCTGGTTGCGAGTACGGCTGGGGAATCTCGACGGTCGCCGGGTCTCCCTGGTCGTCGCGAAAACGGTGGTGGCCGGGGTGTGCGCGGCGCTGGTCGCGATGTCGTTGCATCGTGTCCTCGTTCTTCCCGATGGAGTGCCGGGAGCCTGGGCGCAACTCCTGTTGGACACCTTGATCGTCGGGGTCGTGATGACAGCCGTGCTGGTCGTGCTGCGCACCGGGGAGCTCACGGACGCCCTTCGGCTGATCAGGACGAAGGTACGCGGCCGGTAGCCGCTGACTGCCCAGCCTCGCCGCGCTGCGCCCGGGCGCGTCGTACGATGCGCCGGGCCACCAGCAGCACCAGGACGGCCCCCGCCCCCGCCGTCAGCGCCACGGTGACCGTGCCGAACGCCGTGGACTGCAGGTGCAGCGTGGTCGGCTGCCCCAGCGGGGTGCCTCCCGGCGTGGTCAGCCGGGCATCGACGCTGAACTTCCCGGTCCGGACGACCTCGGCCGGGATGACGAACTGCCGGCCGCTGCGGGCCGGGACGAGCTGCACCCCGACCGCGCCGGTGCGCAGCCCCGGCGCATCCTCGACCGACAGCGCGAGGTCGATCGCGACGGGCAGGTCGTTGCGCACCGTCACCAGCAGCGGGGACTCCGAGGAGGCCAGCGTGTACGACCCCGGCGGCGGCACGATGTGGACCGCCTCCCGCAGCTGGTCGAGCCGGGTCGTCACACGGTCGACCATCCCGGCGGCGCGGGCCGGCTCGCCCCGCCACGCGGTCGACGTCGCCCGCAGCATCGCCAGCCGTAGCGGATCCAGCAGCCTGGCAGGTTCGAGGTCGGCCGTCGGGTCGCGCTCGGTGGCCACCTGCAGGTCACGGACCACGTCACGGTCGGCGCCCACCTCGGTGGTCGCCGTGGGTGGGATCTCCCGCGCCCCTGCCCACGGCGGGTACTCCAGCGCTGCGTCGTGAGTGGCCGGCGGTGCAGCCGCCATGGCGGGTAGGCTGCGGGGGGTCAACGAGCCCCGCGTGACCAGCGTGCCGGCGGCGCGCAGCAGTGCGGTGGCCTCGGCACCCTCGGCTTGCCACCGACGGGGCGGTACCAGCAGCACCGGCCGGCTCTCCTCGGCGGTGGCACGGAACGCCAGCGCACCGATCGCGTGCTGCGCGAGCTGCGGTGCGCCCCTGCCGCCGGCGCCGGTCAGCGCGGCGGACAGCAGCGGGTCGGCGATCAGGCCCTGCGGGTCCGGCCTGGCGCCGGCGACCGCGCCGGCGGCGAGTGTCACGGTGTCGCTGCCGTCCGGCGTCGAGGTCACCCCGTCGGGTTGCAGCAGCACGGCCCGGATGTCGAGCGCCACGAGGTCGGACAGGGTGCGCTCGTCGAGCACCCCGTCGGCAGGCCAGGACACCCCGCTGCGCGGCGCCACCCCGAGGATGTCGCGGACGAGGCGGCTGCCGGTGGTGGTGGCCAGCGCCTCGAGGTCGGTCAGGCCGGCCCGCGACAGCGCGACCAGGTCAGGGTCGCCGTAGGGCAGCGGCAGCACACAACGACCTTCCACCACGGCTCGCAGCCGATCCAGCCACTGCCGGGCTGCCGCCGCGCCGGTACCGTCCCGCGTTCCGTCCGGGGTGACGACCCGGTAGCCGGCGGTCATCCGGTTGACGGTGTCGAGCAGCGCGGGATCCACCGCGACGCACACCGCACCGGCGAGCGGCGAACCCGGTGTGAGGACCCGTTCCAGCGCGCCGACCAGGCCGTCGAGGCGACCATCCGGAGCGAGCTGGGCGGCGATCGGGTCGGTGCGGGTGCCCGAGCTGTCGAGCAGCAGCGGCTCACCCGGACCGGACAGCCGCCGGACCGGCTCGGCCACCAGCGGCCACACGATCGTGAGGGGAACGGGCGCGGGCCCGCGCCCGGGGGGCGAGTTCGCCGAGCCCGGCAGCTCGAGCACGGGCAGCAGCAGCGGCACCGCCGCCAACCGCGCCGCGCCGCCGAACTCCGGCGTGCCGTTGAGGTTCACGAGCAACGGGTAGACACCGGGTTCGGTGATCTGCAGCGCCTGCAGTCGCGGGCCGGATCCCAGCTCGACCTCGATGCGGAACGGGGTGCTCTGCCCCGGCCGCAGCTCGACGTCGAGCGGCGTGAACTCGGTGACGAACGGCGCCTGCGGGGCGCGTCGAAGCGCGGCGCGCACGCTGCGTTCGTCGGTCAGCGGCGCGTCGCGCTGCACCCGCACACCGAGCTCCGAGATCGGCCGGTCACCGGTGTTGACCACCCGTCCGGTGATGGTGAGCACGTCCGGGCTGTCCGCGGTGACCATCCGGGGGTGCAGGGAGTCGAGTTCCAACCGGGCCGGCGGGAATGCCGCCTGCTGCTGCGCGGTGGCGACCCCGGGAAGCGTCACCAGGGTCGCCAGCAGCGCCAGCACCACAGCGGAGACGGCGGCCGCCATCCGCCTCACGCCGGCTCCGAGAGCAGGTCACCGGCTCGGCGAGCCAGCCGCCGTTCGTCGGCGTAGGCCAGCCGGTCCTCGAGTTCGGTCAGCGGCACCCAGCCCACCTCGGTGACCTCGACATCGGTGTCGGACAGCTCGCCACCGACGGCGCGGAGCAGGAAGTGGTGCACGGTCTTGTGGATCCGGCGGTCCTCGGCGACGAACCAGTAGTCGATGACGCCCAGTGGTGCGATCAGCTCACCGTCGATGCCCGTCTCCTCGGCGACCTCGCGTATCGCGGCCTGCTCGGCCGTCTCGCCGGCCTCGATGTGCCCCTTGGGCAGTGACCACAGCAACCGCCCCCGCCTGTCGAGCCTGCCGATCAGCGCCGCCCTGCCGGTCGCGGTGTCGACCACCAGACCGCCCGCCGACGTCTCGTCCACGGTCCGCATCCGCCGCGGGCGCCGCGCCGCCTGGCCGGTGCCGTTCTCGACGGTGTCCTTAGCGGCGCTCCTGGCCCGGCGGCGCCGTCCGCCCCTGGATTGACCGTCCTTGCCGGTGTTGTTCGTGCCGAGGTCGTTCTTGCCGGAGTTGTTCTTGCCCGGGTCGTTCTTCCGGGGGCCGCCCGGGTTGCGGGCGGCCTTGTCACGGCCGGACCTACCGGACGACGTGGGCACGACGCCGATGGTATCGGCGCCGGACCCCGTTACGCTGGATACCCGTGTCGTCTCCCGTCCGAAAGGCCGCGCCGTCGCAGACCGCGGCGCAGCGGAATGCTGTCGTGGAACTACTCCGTGTCGCCCCGGTGGCCGACGAGCTGGCCGACCGGTTCATCGCGGCGGGCCACCGGCTGTACCTCGTCGGCGGCAGCGTCCGCGATGCGCTCCTCGGCCGGCTGGGCACCGATCTCGATTTCACCACCGACGCCCGCCCGGGCCAGGTTCAGGCCATCCTGGACGGGTGGGCGGATGCCGTCTGGGACACTGGCATCGCCTTCGGCACGGTCGGAGCGGCCCGGCAGGGCACCAGCTGCGAGATCACCACCTTCCGCGCCGATGCCTACGATCGCCGCAGCCGCAAGCCCGAGGTCGTCTATGGCGACACGCTCGAGGGTGACCTGCTACGCCGTGACTTCACCGTCAACGCGATGGCCGTCGCGCTGCCGTTGCGCGACGGCGAGTGGCGCGGCCGCTTCGTCGATCCCCACGGCGGGATGGACGCGCTGGCCCGCCGCGAGCTCGACACCCCTGCCACCCCGCAGCAGTCCTTCGCCGACGATCCGCTGCGGATGCTGCGTGCCGCGCGGTTCGTCTCGCAGCTCGGGTTCACCCTCACCCCCCGGGTACACGAGGCCATCACCGGCATGGCCGGTGAGCTCGACCGGATCAGCGCCGAGCGGGTGGCCGCCGAGGTGTCCAAGCTGATCACCGGCGCGCACCCCCGGCGCGGCGTCGAGCTGCTGGTCGAGACCGGCCTCGCCGAGCGCGTGCTGCCCGAGGTGCCCGCGATGCGCCTCGAGATCGACGAGCACCACCAGCACAAGGACGTCTACACGCACTCACTCACCGTGCTGGATCAGGCGGTCTCGCTCGAGCAGGACGAGCCGGACCTCGTGCTCCGGCTGGCCGCGCTGCTGCACGACATCGGCAAGCCCGCCACGAGGCGCCACGAGCCCGGCGGCGGGGTGAGCTTTCACCACCACGAGGTGGTCGGCGCGAAGATGGCCCGCAAGCGGCTCAAGGCGCTGCGCTACGGCAAGGACATCGTGTCGGACGTCGCGCAGCTCGTGTTCCTGCACCTGCGCTTCCACGGCTACGGGCGCGGCGGGTGGACCGACTCCGCGGTGCGCCGCTACGTCACCGACGCGGGCGAGCTGCTGCCCCGGCTGCACAAGCTGGTCCGCGCCGACTGCACCACCCGCAACCGGCGCAAGGCCGCAGCGCTGCAGCGCAGCTACGACGACCTCGAGGCGCGGATCGAGCAGATCCGGGCCGAGGAGGACCTCGCCCGGGTCCGGCCCGACCTCGACGGTAACGCGATCATGGAGCTGCTCGGCCTGCCGCCGGGTCCGGATGTCGGCCGCGCGTGGCGACACCTCAAGGACGTCCGGCTCGACCGGGGGCCGCTGAGCCGTGCGGAGGCCGAGGAGGAACTGCTGCGGTGGGCCGCTGACAACGGGCTTCGCTGAACCGGCGCCGGCGCGGGGGATGTTTACCGGGGCCCACGACGGGTAAGACTGTCCGCCGTGACGACGGGAGCCAAGCAGCGGACGCGACTGCCGTTGCAGCTGCCGCTGGCCGTGCTGGTCACCCTGCCGGGCGTCTATCTCGGCGCCGCCGCCTACCTCGGACTGCCGTCGGTGGAGCTGCCCGCCGCGCTGCTCGCGGTGATCTACGGGGTCGCGATCGTCGGGGCGGCGTTCATCCTGTCGTGGGCCGCCGAGGCGGCTCAGGTCGACATCAGCGCGGGCCTCGCGCTCGCGCTGCTGGCCTTGCTGGCCGTGCTGCCCGAGTACGCCGTCGACTTCGTGTTCAGCTGGAAGGCAGGCCAGATCTACGAGGCCAACGGGGGCGAGTGTGTCCCGTTGCCCAGCGGCGCGGACCCCTGCTCACTCGCGCTGGCCAACATGACCGGCGCCAACCGGGTGCTCGTCGGTGTGGGCTGGCCGCTCGTCGTGCTGGTGGCCAGCTGGGCGGCGTGGCGCGCCCGTAGGGCGGGCGGTCACGACTCGGCGTCGAGCAGCCCGGGCGAGGTGCGGATGACCCGGTTGATGGCACCCGAGATCGTCTTCCTCGGAATCGCCACGCTGTACTCGCTGACGCTGCCGCTCAAGACCACACTCACGCTGTGGGACACGCTGATCCTCGTCGTGATCTTCGCCGGATATGCCTGGCGGCTGTCGCAGGCGCCCGCGCACGAGCCGGACCTGCTCGGCGCGTCGCAGTGGGTCGGCGGGCAGCAGCGACGGCGCCGCCGTGCGCTCGTGGTCACGATGTTCGTGGTGGCGGGGCTGATGATCCTGCTCACGGCCGAGCACTTCGCCGAGGAGTTGGTGGTCACCGGCGAGCAGCTGGGCATCGACCAGTTCATCCTGGTGCAGTGGGTGGCCCCACTGGCCAGCGAGTCCCCCGAGCTGATCGTGGCCTGTCTCTACGCCTGGCGCCTGAAGGCGTCGCACTCGCTGGCGACCCTGCTGTCGAGCAAGGTCAACCAGTGGACGCTGCTCGTCGGCACCATCCCGATCGTCTTCGCCATCTCCGCGACGACCACCGACGGGCTGCCGATCGACACCCAGCAACGCTTCGAGCTGCTCATCACCGCCGCGCAGTCGCTGTTCGCGGTGAGCATCCTGCTCGACCTGAGCCTGACGCTCTACGGTGCCTTCGGGTTGCTGGCCCTGTTCCTGGTGCAGTTCGTCGTCAGTATCACCGCGTCGCCGCAGGTGAACCAGATCACGATCGTCGTGCTGTCCGTCGTCTACGTGGCCGTGGCTCTGTTCCAGTTCGGGTTGCACCGCCACAAGGCACTGCAGGTGATGCGGGACGGCACCGTCACGCCGTTCGAGGAGCTGGAACGCGCCACGTGACCCGCCCGTAGCGAGCCGGCCTCACAATCTGACGTAGCCTCGCGTGACTCCTTCCGACCTCCCGAGGTGAGGTGCGCAGATGGCTGTGGTGTTGCAGATCGCGGTCACCGCCGTCGCGGTCTGGGCCAGCTTGCTGATCCCCGGCATCGAGCTCTCCGGCGGGACGCCGGCCGGCCGGCTGGCGACGTTGATCGTGGTGGCCTTGATCTTCGGCCTGGTCAACGCCGTGCTCAAGCCCATCGCCAAGACACTGGGGTGCCTGCTCTACATCCTCACCCTCGGTCTGTTCGGTCTGGTCGTCAACGCGTTGCTGTACTGGCTGACCGGGTCGCTCGCCGCACAGCTCGGGCTGCCCTTCACCGTCGACGGGTTCTGGCCCGCGTTCTGGGGCGCCATCATCGTCTCGGTGGTGACCGGCCTGCTCGGGTTGGCGCTGCGCTCCCGGGAGTCGCTACCGCAGCGATGACTTCCGGGGAAGCGCGCGCGGCTCGCCGGGAGCGACGCCAGCGGTCAGCCGGACCGCGGTCGAGAACCGCGTGGGCCAGCGCTGCGATCAGATAGACCACCGCGACGAGCACCAGCAGCCCGGGTGCGCGCCCGTCGTCGGGGACCACGGTGGCTGCCAGCGCGACGGCCAGCACGTAGCCGACGTTGAACACCGTGTCGTAGAGGGCGAAGACGCGGCCGCGCGTCACGTCGCCGACGTCGCGCTGCACTGCGGCGTCCAGGCTCAGCTTGACCACCTGACCCGCGCACGCCAACCCGAACGCCGCGGCCAGTGTCGTCGTCTTCACCATCGGCAGCCCGAACGCGATGGTCACCACGGCGGCGGCGAGCAGCGCGCTGCGGATGGTGGTCCGCCGGCCGACCCGCGCCACCAGCAACGGGGTGAGTACCGCGGCGAGCAGGACCCCTGCAGCGCCGGCGGCGAGCAGCTGGCCGACACCGGCGAGCCCCGCCCGAAGTAGCCCGTCCGGGGTGAAGGTGTGGCGGTAGAGCAGCAGGGTGACCAGCGTCGCGATCCCGAACGACAACCGGTGCGCGGCCAGCGCCACCAGCCCGGCGGCGACCGAGCGCACCCCCGCCGCGGCGCGCAGCCCGTCGCGCAACCCGCGGAGCACGGCGGCCACGGTCTCGGCAGGCTCGTCGGTCTCGTCGGGACCGAGCCGGTTGCGGCGGAACCCGGCCGCCACCAGGGCCGCGGCCAGCGAACCAGCCACCGCACTCGCCGTCACCCACGCCGAGCCGGTGTCGCCGCTGCCCACGACGGCGCGCAACGCTATCGCGCACCCGCCGCCTGCTGCGGCCACTGCGGCGCCGACCGTGGCCGCCAGTGCGTTCGCCTCGACCAGCTGCTCGCGGCCGACCACGTGTGGCAGTGACGCCGACAGTCCGGCGAGCACGAACCGGCTCACCCCGGTGACGAGCAGCGCGCCGGTGTAGAGCGGCGCCCCCGCCACCCCGGCGCCGACCGCGACCGCGACCGCCACGATCAGTCCGGCCCGCAGCAGGTTCGCCACCACGAGCACCTGTCGGCGGTCCCACCTGTCCAGCAACGCCCCGGCGAACGGGCCGACCAGCGAGTACGGCAGCAGCAGGACGGCGAGCCCGATCGCGATGGCCGCCGGGTCGGCCTGGCGCTCGGGGTTGAACAGCACCGCTCCCCCCAGCCCGGCCTGGAACGCCCCGTCCCCCCACTGCGCGGCGAACCGGGAGACCAGCAGCCGCCGGAACTGCCCGGCAGCCAGCAGCGGTGCAGGCTCGCCGGTGGCAGGCGCCCGGGGCGGGTCCGGCCCGGCGGCCCCGACGCGCGGCGCGCTCATATCGGCCGACGCTACCGGCCCGGAGCAGGACGGCTCGCGGCGTCCGCGCTCGACGCATCGCGGGCGGGTGCGGGATCATGTGGTGGTGAGCGAGGACGGTGTGGTGACGATCGGGTCGGCGCTGGTCGCCGCACCAGGCCTCGACGACCCGAACTTCCGGCGCACCGTCGTGCTGGTCATCGACCACCGCGGGTCGGGCACCCTCGGTGTGGTGCTCAACCGGCCCAGCGAGGTGCCCGTGCACGAGGTATTGCCGTCCTGGGGGCCGCATACCGCCGGGCCGCAGGCCCTCTACGTCGGCGGGCCGATGGAGCAGCGGGCCGCGCTGTGCCTGGCGGCACTTCCTGCCGGATCGGACGCCCGGGCGATGGAGGGTGTGATCGGTCTGGGCGGCCCGCTGGCGCTGCTCAACCTGGACTCGGACCCGGATCTGCTCGCCCCTCGGGTGCGCGGGTTGCGGGTGTTCGCCGGCTACGCCGGATGGGACGCGGGGCAGCTTTCCGGCGAGATCGATCGTGGTGACTGGGTCGTGGTGCCCGCGCTGCCCGACGACGTGCTCGTCCCGGAAGGGGTGGACCTGTGGAGCCGGGTGCTGCGCCGGCAGGGCATGCCGCTCGCGCTGCTCGCCAGCTACCCCGTGGACCCGTCGCAGAACTGACGCCCCTCCCGAGCGCCGGCAGCAGGGCTCACGCGGCGTCGCCGAGCTCGGTGAGGACCTGCCGTCGCAGCTCGTCGAACGACAGCCCGCGCTGCTGCAGTAGCTGCGTCGCGAGCCCCTCACCCTCCCGCAGCAGCCCCAGCAGCACGTGCTCGGTCCCGATGTCGTTGTGTCGCAACTGCACGGCTTCCCGCAACGACAGTTCGAGCACCTTCTTGGCGCGGCGGGTGAACGGGATGTGGCCGGAACCGATCGCGCGCCGGCGACGGCGTCGGCGCTGGCCGCCGGCCCTGGCACGCTCGAGCGCTCCGGGCCCGAACGACTCCTCCACCGCTGCCCGCACCACGTCGACGTCGATCCCGATGGCGCGTAGCGCGGTGGCATCGTCGAGGTCGGTGCCACGGGCTTGCGCCACGGCTGCCCGGACGCTGGCGCCCTCGACCCCAACAGCAGGTGCTCGGTCCCGATGCGTCCGTCACGTAGCAGGCGGGCCTCCTGCTGTGCCAACACCACCGTGTGTCCTTAATGTGGTCAGGAGGTTCTGATGTAGAAGCCAGAGCGTCGTGACTGCAGTGCTGTGTTGGAGATGAAGGTAGGCCCTTCGGAATCGTCCTGCAGGGGAGGGTTCCAAACCACCATGAGCTGCTGCGGTGAATGAGCCGTGGTGGTGAGCGTCATGGAAAAGTCACACGAGAGGTGGCAGGTATGGGCCGAGAAGGCGAACGACAGTGAACCATCGACGACGCGTCGTAATGCATAGGTGGCATCAAAACCAGGGACTGGTGGATTTCCTGGGAGAAGTCAGAGAGGTGCCTGCTTACTACTCTGGCGGTGCCCGGCGTATAGGTGGCGCGAACTCGGTCCAGGCTTCAACACGGAAGAGGAGAACTCCTCGCCCCGAAAACGTGGTTCCGGGTTGATGGGACGGCGAGAGGAAGCGCTCCGAGCGGTGAAGAGCCGCAAGGGGCGGAGTACCGGTCGCGGGGCAGGAGGGCGGACCGTCCCGTAGTAGCGGTGAAGTCCCTGTAATGGGGATGGAGCGAAGGGGGCGGGTTGTCGGGTCTCGATTGGCGGCCAACCACGACGGGAGGAGTCGGATGGTCGAGACAAGATCGTCGGGACGGGCGTTTGATATACCGAAGCGGCTCATATGGGAGGCGTATCTGAAGGTCAAGTCCAACAGGGGCGCGGCCGGGGTCGACGCTCAGTCGCTGGCAGATTTCGCGCAGGATGAGAAGAACAACCTGTACAAAATCTGGAACCGTATGTCGTCGGGAAGCTACTTCCCGCCGCCGGTGAAGGCGGTGGAAATCCCGAAGGCCGGAGGACGCGGCGTGCGCGTGCTGGGCGTGCCAACCGTCGCCGACCGGATCGCGCAGACGGCAGTGGCCATGGTGCTCGAACCCGAGGTGGAACCGATGTTTCACCCGGACTCCTATGGCTACCGCCCACGCCGATCCGCGTTGGACGCGGTGGCCACGTGCAAGTACCGGTGTTGGCGGCAACCATGGGTGATCGACCTCGACATCCAGGGTTTCTTCGACAACGTACCGCATGACGCCATCCTGGCGGCCGTCGAGAAGCACA
>WHSY01000719.1 GCA_009379815.1 Pseudonocardiaceae bacterium | reverse complement strand
GCAGTTCGCCGAGCTGGTCACCGAACCCCGCTCCACCGTGACCTTCGAGATCGAACCCGCCGGAGCGGCCGTCAAGCTGACCGTCACGCACAGCGGCTTCGCCCCCGACTCCGAGATGCTCAAGGGCGTCAGCGGCGGGTGGCCGAGCATCCTCGCGAATCTCAAGACCCTGCTGGAAACCGGCGAGACGCTGCCGCTGGCCGGCTGAACGGCGTGCCCGCTCCCGCCACGTCCACGAACTCGACACGGCGGGCCTCCACAGCGCCGCCGCGCCCCACGGTGTCGAGTTCATGGACACCGTGGGGCACCGGGGGGCGGGGGCGGCTTGCTCGGGACTCGGCCCCCAGCAGGGCTGTGGACAGGTCGTGAGTGGCGATGCGAGTCATAGCTCGCATCGCCACTCACGGGCGCGCAGCGCCTGGCTCGAACAGGGCGGGGAACGTGCCCGCCCAGGCGGTGCGCAGCTCGTCGAGCCCGATCGGCTCGACGCCCTCGACGGCCAGC
>WHSY01000718.1 GCA_009379815.1 Pseudonocardiaceae bacterium | reverse complement strand
ATCACGATGAACCCGATCCGCATCCTGGACGGCGGGCACCACTTCAACGAGGTGGTCTTCGACGAAGTGGTCGTGCCCGCCGACATGCTGCTCGGCGCCGAGGGCAACGGATGGCAGCAGGTGACGGCGGAGCTGGCGTTCGAGCGGTCGGGGCCGGAGCGGTTCCTCTCGACCTATCCGCTTCTCGCCGAGTTCGCCCGCTCGGTCGCGGCTTCGGCAACAGCGCGGATCAGCCGGGACGGTATTGGATCGGCGTGGACCAAGCCGAGATCGGCGTCGCCGCCGAGGTGTACAGCATCTGGTCGTACGCGCTTACCACACCGTCTCTGTGGGCCGCTTGTGCCGCGCTCGCCACCGGTCTGGACGAGCAGCCCGCACCGGGAGAGGAGCCGCTGAACTACACCGCTGACGAGCTCGCACACATGATCGCCCCCGTCCTGCCCGCCTTGGTGGTCAGTGGCTGCGCGTTCATCGACCCGCTGAACTACGGGCAATGAGTCCCTG
>WHSY01000717.1 GCA_009379815.1 Pseudonocardiaceae bacterium | reverse complement strand
AACTTTAACGGCCAGCTCGAGTTCTTACTCCGTTTCACACCTTGCTCAGGTCCCCAAGGGTGTGCAAATACGATATATTATACGCCAGTAGCTCAAATTTTTCTTTGTCATGAGGATTTCAATGGCGCAGGGTTCTGAAGCGGAACCGGACAACGTTGACGAGAGCGAGCACGACAAAGGGGTCCGCTATTAGCTTTTAAGAGTAATCTTTTATTGCGCACGAGTCGGCGATGCCTTCTGATGAGGACGCGGCTCTCGGCTCGCTGATCGTATCTGTTTAATTCTTTGCCGAGGCTGACAGGTTGATACTCGGCATGGGAATGCAGGGACAGACACCGCATGCAGGACTATAGAAATGTCAGATGGCTGCGGGATCGGCCGCCCGTGGTACAAAACTAAAGACTCAATTGTTTTTTTTCGAGGATGATGTGCGCTTCCTCGTGGAGCTGCTGCCCGTCGCGGAGCCTCGTTTGGGGCGGCGGACGGTTCTCACCTTGCCGCTAC
>WHSY01000716.1 GCA_009379815.1 Pseudonocardiaceae bacterium | reverse complement strand
CTCGCGCGCGCCCGAGAGGTGATCTCGCCGGCGACGCGGATCGCGTTCCCCGACGTCGTCGTCAGCGGTGGGCGCGGTGCGTACTTCTGGGACCAGGGCGGGCGACGTTTCCTCGACCTACACGCGATGGCGGCGATCATGAACATCGGCTACAGCCATCCACGGCACGTGGCCGCGATCGTCGAGCAAGCACAGCGGCTCGTCCACTGCAACCCCGCGTATACGGTGCACGAGACACCGGTCCGGCTCGCCGCGCGCCTCGTGGAGGTGACGCCGGGCACGTTCGGCAAGCGGGTGGCGTTCGGGTGCTCGGGATCCGACGCGATCGACGGCGCGATCAAGCTGGCGCGCGCGGCGACCGGGCGTGGCTGTGTCCTCGCCTTCGAGGGGGCCTACCACGGCAACACCTACGGCGCGCTGAGCGTCTCGTCGGCGAGCCCGGCGATGAGCGACGGGTTCGGTCCGGTGCTCCCCGACGTCGTCCGGATGGAGTTCCCCCGGCTC
>WHSY01000715.1 GCA_009379815.1 Pseudonocardiaceae bacterium | reverse complement strand
CGCGCGCCGTACCCCGGCGGCGAGTGGCGCCGGACGAGCTCGGTGATGTGTCCCAGCTCCAGCATCGGCGTGCCACCGACACCGCGGTCCCGTTGGATGCGACGCACGTCGTCGGGATCGTATCCGGTCGCGCGCATCAGACCCTCGTAGTCGAGTCCCACGCCGCCGTCCGTATAGCGCCGGTAGTCGATCCCAGTCGACGCCTGGAGGATCTCGTCGCGCCGCGCCAGCACGGACGCGTAGTCAGTCTCCCGCATCCGACGGCCTCCCTTCCGCATGCGAGCCGGCTACGAGCACGCGGATGCTGTCCTGCATGCGCACCCATGCCGGTAGGGGCACGCCGAATCCGTGCCCGTGTCCGGCGTTCACCGCCGTCACGACTCCGCGCAACCGACGCCCGGTGACGGTACGGATCTCCGCGACCTGGCCGACGACCGGTGCGACGGCCGTGCCCCGCGCCTTGGCGAGGTACGGCATCGCCCTGGTGTCGGCCGGTGCGTTCTCC
>WHSY01000714.1 GCA_009379815.1 Pseudonocardiaceae bacterium | reverse complement strand
GCACCGAGCTGGGGCTGCCTCCGCAGTGAGCTACCGGATCGAACTCAGCAGCGCCGCCAGCCGCGATCTACACCGTCTGCCCGAAAAGGTCGCCGCAGCTGTCGCGGAGTTCATCACCGGCCCGCTGGCCGAGGCGCCAGCACGAGTCAGCAAGCCACTCCGCAACGAGCTATCCGCATATCGATCAGCGCGACGCGGGGACTACCGAGTGCTGATCAGAATCGACGACGCCGCAGACACGGTGCTCGTCGTCCGAACCGACCACCGCTCGCACGTGTATCGCAGTCCATGAAAGCTCGCGGCTACGGAACATCCTTGTCGCTGATCGGTGAGACCGTGTTCATGGCAGGGGTGGGGACGCCACGGCGCGGCATACGGCTTGGCAGCCATGCCGGGCGTGTACAGCGGCCGCCTGATCTGCTGGCCGGGGAACGGCCGGTACTTGGCCATTTCCGCCCCCGCCGCGTAGTGGGTGGCCAGCGTCCAGCCGATCGCGGATACAGCA